>JACQZX010000178.1 GCA_016213665.1 Actinomycetota bacterium
ATCCGCGACGACCGCCCGATTCTGGCCCCGATCAGCTGGAAAGTACGCGATGGTGAGCGCTGGCTGATCCTCGGGGCCAACGGAAGCGGTAAAACCACGCTGCTGCGGATCGCCTCGCTATACGAGCATCCATCGTCGGGCACGGTCGATGTGCTCGGTCAGCGACTCGGCCGAACCGATATCCGCCGGCTACGACAGCGAATCGGCTACGTATCAGCGGCCCTTACCGCCCAGCTGCGGCCGGAACTGCTCTGCCTCGACGCCGTGATGACCGCCAAGAACGCCGCCTTCGAGCCGTGGTGGCATCGCTACACCGACGACGACCGGCAACGGGCGCAGGACTGCCTCACCCGCATGGGCGTTGCCGAATTGGCCGACCGGTCACTGGCGACGGTGTCGTCGGGTGAACTCCAGCGGGTGGTGCTCGCCCGCTCGCTGATGAATGAGCCAGGGCTCGTACTGCTCGATGAACCGAGCGCGCGACTCGACCTCGGCGGCAGGGAGCAGCTGATCGGCGCGCTCGGTGAACTGACACGCGATCCGAACGCGCCACCACTGGTCGTCGTGACACATCACATCGACGAAGTGCCACCGGGCATGACCCACGTGCTGATGTTGCGTGCCGGGGAAGTAGTCGCCAAGGGCCCGATCGGGCGGTGCCTTAACGCGGCCGCGCTGAGCACCTGCTTCGGTTTGCCTTTGCATCTCGAACGCCGGCCGGACGGTCGCTTCAGCGCGTGGCAGTCGCCAACATCGCCAGGCGGACTCTCCCATTAGTTATCTGCTCGGCGAGCGCCCGTTCGAGCAATCCACCGGTCCACAACCCGCCGCCGTAGTGCAGGTGCATCTGCAAGGCGCTGCCGTCACTGGTCGCTGTCACATCGGCGGCGAGCACCCACGGGCTATGCCGACGCTGATCTGCCTCGGAGCGCGAAAACTCGACGCGGCGGGCAACCGGATCGTGTTCGGTGCGCACCATTCGTAACCGTTTGCTGCGCGCCAACGGACCGACGCGGGCACGCAATTCCACATTCCATGCCGGCTCTATCATCCCGAACGGCTCTGTCACCTCGAACGGCTCGGTCACCTCGAACGGCTCTGTCACCTCGACGCGATGGACCAGGTCGATCCACTTGGGGTAGGTCGCGAGATCGTCGACCAGTCCGAAGAGCAGATCGGCGTCACAGGGGGCTTCCAATGAGGCGCGTACATCCACCCTTGCAGTATCGCCGATTGTTGTTCACTCGCTCACACATCCCTCATAACCAACATGCAGAGTTGCCGGTGTCACCCCCGACACAAACCTCAATGGATAGGAACCGAAAATGAACAAGGGATTGAAGTACACCATCAGTGTCACCAGCATCACGCTGGCGAGCGCGCTCGGCCTCGGTGCCGTCGCCTCGGCCGCAGGCAGCGCCAGCACCAGCGGCGCAAGGCAGATCAGCGAACTCACCACCGAGCAGAAGTGCGAGAAGCAGGCCGAAATCGTCGCACGCGCCACCGCGGCACAGGAGCGCATCGCAGCTCAGGTTGCCAAGTTGACAGAGAAGCGTGCCGCCGCCGAGGCAGCGGGCGAAACCGAAAAGGTCGCCAGGATCGACAAGCGCCTCGAGCGCCTGGCGAAGCTCAGCGACCGCATCGCCGCCCGGCTGGCGAAGTTCCAGGCGTGGGCTGCGGAGAACTGCACCGTCTAGCCCGGAACGGCCACTGTTCGACGCCCGCCTTGGCGCCCTCTCGAGGGCGGCGGGGCGGGCGTCGCCGCGTTTACTTGGTGCCTGGTTTGCCGCGCTTGCCAAATGCCCGCGACAACAGCGGGCTACGCGCCTTCAACAAGCCATCGAGGTCGTCAGATTGGTCGAACACCGGCTGCCACGGCTCGATCGCCGGTGGCGCCTCGCCACCTTTGGGTGCGGCCGCCACCATTGCATGCTCCACCAGCGCCTCGTTTGCGTCATCCGGGTCGTTCCCGAGGTTGGATTGGGAACCATTGACAGCCAATTCCAGTTGACCGGTGTCGTCGGACGTGTGGGCCCGGCGGCGGCGGGCACGTTTGCGCGACGGGACGGGTGCCGACTCACGCGATCTGAACAGACGGGGGGCGGCTTCCCGGCGGTCGTCGAGCGTCCACCCCTGCGGCACGACCATCGAGTCGGCGTGACGGCGGCACAGCACCCCGGCAAGTCGGGAACGGCCCTCGACGAATGCCTCCATGCAGACGACCAACTCATACGGATCGATGCCGTAGGTGACTTCGGCGGGCTGCGAACAAGTGGGTCGCTCACAAACTCGCATCGACCATAGAAACTAGTCGCGAGCAACACGCACGATGGTGATGTTGCCCGACACCGCGCGTAGTCGCACACGTACTATTCGTGGGGGAATGGTCGGCGGTGCCCCCGAGGGTGCCGGCAGCGTGGTGCGACCGCTGAGCGTGGAGATGTCGGGTTCCACGCGAATGCCGGCGGGCAATCCGACGGTGACATCGCCGGAGAGGGATCTGACGACAACGCTCGCCCCATCGGTCCGGTCGACTCTGACATCGCCCGAGGCCGTGCCGATCGTCACGTCGTCGGCGGCGTGCGCCACGCGAAGGTCGCCCGAAGCGGTACTCACGTTCAAACGGCCGGCCACCTTGCGAATGGTGACATCTCCCGAGACGGTGGTGACCGACGCATCGCCTCCGACGGAGCCGGCGGCGAGGTCACCTGAGACGCAGTTGAGGTCGAGGCGTGACACCGTGTCGACCCGCACGTCACCCGAGACGGTATGCACCCGCGCTGTTCCCAGCGAGCCGCCGAGGGTGACATCGGCCGAGACGGTGCGCACCTCCACGTCGGAGCCGATGGGTACTTCGACCAAGACGCGGATCGTTCGTGCGCGCGACCCGCGGCGATCTGCCGGTTGGATCGAGAGCGAGTCGCCGAGTTGGGTGACGTCCCATTCGTCGGCCCGGTCGCCATCCAACGCAGCGCTCGCGCGACCGGCCGCACCGGCGCGCACCTCGACCGCGCCGGTACGCACCTCGATGTCGAGGCTCGTCCGCTCGCCGACCTGGAACTGCTCGGTGCGTTGCTTCGTATTCACAGATCGAAGCTGTCGGTCATCTGTCGTGCACGGCCGGACCCGCGCCTGGCTCGCTTGGCGAGCGCGTCTACGACCCATGCGTTGACCGAGTCGCCATCGACCGTTGCCGAGTTCTCGATCAGGCTCTTCAACGAAGGCGGTAGCCGCAGGGTGATGCGGGCGTCGAAGTCTTCGTCCGGCGTGTCCGGCGCGCCGGAGGCCACCTCGGTGATCCTCAGCGCAGGGTCACCGTCAACGACAACTACCTCGACCGTGCGATCGGGCAGCTGCGCGCCGAGCTCAGTGGCAGCCTGTTGGGCAAGTTCGAATGCGGCCAGTTGCAGAGCCGGGCCGAGGGCGTCGATGAGCGCCCCAACCGCGGCATCCACCGCTGGATCGCCGCCGGCGAGTGCGCCCTGATTGGCCAACGACGCGCGCAGGCCATTGAGGACCGGTTGCACGTGCACGTCAACGCAACTTACGCACGGGGCGAGGCGAGCGATCGCTGGTGCGGTAACCGCGATAGCCGCGGCGACCGGCGGCGAGCCGGTAGTACCGGTCGTCTTGTATCGCCTTGATCAGGTCGGGATGGTAGTGAAACATTGCTTGACCTCCGTTTGGGGGCCGACGATCTCGATCACCGGCTGTCTTTGTGACATCACTATAATGTCACAAAGACATCATAGCTGTCAAGCCGTTCCTTGGCGACGGCTGCCGCGTAGAACGACGATGGATAGGGCGGCCGACAGCACGGATGCGACCAGGATGGCGAGCTTCGCGCCAGCACGCTGGGCCGGGTCGGTCAACGCCAGTTCGGTGATGAAGATGGCGACAGTGAACCCAATGCCCGCGGCGGCACCGATGCCCAACACCTGCAGCCGGCGAGCGCCGTCGGGCAGGTCGGCTGCGCCGGCACGCACCGAGGCGAGCGCGGCCGCGACGACACCGAGTGGCTTACCGACGAGCAGGCCCGCGAATACGCCCCACGCGACGGGTGAACCGAGGGCATCTCGCGCCGCTTGCGCAGAGATTTCAATGCCCGCGTTGGCCAGCGCGAACAAAGGCACGATGAGGTAGCTGGTCCACGGATGCAGGACGTGCTGCAACCACTCGACCACTGAAACCGACCCCTTCGCCAACTCGGTGGTGGTCTGCACTGCTCTTGCGCTGGAGACATCGGCAAGTTCACTGGCGTCGACATAGTCCGAGTTCAAGCGCGGCACCGTTGGGGCGAGCAGGCCGCAGGCAACACCCGCGAGCGTCGGGTGTACCCCCGCCTCGTGGAGCGAGAACCACAAGATCGAGCCGAGGACGAAATAGGCGCCGACTGCATATACCTCGAACCAGCGGGCACCGATCACGGCCAGCAGGGTGACGGCGGCGGCGGCCAGCCACCCCCACCCGACGCCGGCCGAGTACACCACGGCGATCACCAAGATGGCGCCGATGTCGTCGACGATCGCGAGGCCCAACAGGAACGGGCGCAGCGTCTCCGGCAACCGGCTACCGACGAGCGCCAACAGACCCACCGCCAACGCGATGTCGGTCGCCATCGGGATGGCCCATCCCCGCGGAGCAGTTCCGCCGGCGATGACGAGGTAGATCAGCGCCGGCACGACCATTCCTCCCAAGGCGGCGACCACCGGAAGGCCAGCCGCCCGCCGGTTGGAGAGGTGCCCGTCGACCAGTTCGCGTTTGATCTCCATTCCGACAACGAAGAAGAAGAATGTCATCAGCCCGTCGTTGAGCCAATGGCGAAGATCGAGATCGAGAGTATGTCCGGCGAGGCTGATCGAGACGCGGGTAGACCAGAAGCTCTCGTAGGACGCGGACCACGGCGAGTTGACCCAGACCAAACCGGCTACCGCGCCGATGGCAATGAGCACCGCCCCCGCCGACTCGGTGGCCAAGAAGTCACGTAATGGCGAAAGCGCTCGCACGAACGGCGCGCGACGGCGAATGGAGCGGGTCATAGGTCGAGTCGGCCTTTCGGCTTTCCGTGGCGATCGGCCCAGGAGTGCAGGGTCGGGCGTCCGTCGATGCGAGTTGGGCCCTTCGCCGCGTGAATGCGTTGGGTCGGATAGATACCGCGGTGACTGGAGAACACGTATGAGATCACACACCCAACGGCGATCGGCACCACTGCTCCCGCGCCGAACAGTTCGACGCCCATGATCGTGCATGCCAGCGGCACGTTCGCGGCGCCGGCAAACACCGCCACCAGCCCGACCGCGGCGAGCAACGCAACCGGCAAATGCAGCGGCGTCGCCAGCGCCGCGCCGAGAGTGGCGCCGATCACGAACAAGGGAGTCACTTCCCCACCGGGAAACGCACAGCCGAGCGTTACCGCGGTGAACACGATCTTCAGCGCGAACACTGCGAAACTCAATTGGTCGCCGGCGAGCGACCGGTCCATCAGCGCCAGCGACAACCCGAGATAGTCGCGGCCGAACAGCGCGGCGAGTCCGATGACGGCAGCACCACCGATCACCGGCCGCAGCGGTGGCCACGCGACGCGCGCGAGCAGCCGTTTGATCGCGTGAGTCAGTTCGGCAAGCGCGGCACCGGCGAGTCCGAACACCAAACCCGCGACCGCCACCTTGCCGATCAGCAGGGTATTCACCGTGATGTCGAACTGGGGACGCAGACGATGCTGATATCCGAGACCCGACACCACCAATTCACCAACCACCGAAGCAGTCAAAGCCGGCACCAACGCCTCGTAACGCACGCGACCGATGGATTGCACCTCCAACGCAAACACGGCACCCGCCAGCGGAACACCGAAGACGGCGCCGAATCCACCTGCCAGCGCGGCGATCAACAGCATCTTGCGGTCCTCGTCGTCGAGACCGAGCGCCCGCGCCAAGGCATCGCTGAGACTTCCCGACATCTGCAAAGCAGTGCCCTCGCGGCCTGCCGATCCACCGAACAGGTGCGTCACCCAGGTGCCGACCAACACCAATGGGGCCATTCGCCTCGGCACCCATTCCGTCGGCTGATGAATTTGATCGATCAACAACGCGTTGCCCTGCGCGGCACGGCCTCCGACGTAGTGGTACGCGAGGCCGATGACCAGACCAGCGGCCGGCAGCAGCCACAGCAGCCACTCGTGGTCCAACCGAAAACTCGTGATCCGGTCCAGTCCCTCGAGGAATACGAACGACGACAAGCCGGCGAGAGCGCCCGACGCAACCCCGAGCGCGATCCAACGCGTGAGATGACCGATGAGCGCGACCTGCTCGAGGGTCTCCACCTGCCAACGCGGACGAGGTCGCTTCACGGTCGAAACGGAAATCCTCCGTTGGCGGCGGCGGCCATCTGCGCGCGCTCGGCAGTAACCATGGCCTGCATGTTGGAGCGCACAACTGGATAGAACTTGTTGCCAGGACACGCCGTACGTGACGTATCTCGATGGCCGCTGATCGTCTTGGCGGTGACTGTTACGCCCGCCTTGAAGCGGTTGGAACCACGCGACACGAACGACGTGGTCGCGCCGGGGTTGGTGTCGATGGCGTAACGATCAGCAAGCCACGCCAATGTCCGTACCAGCGATGTCTGCTGTGCGGCGGTCGGGAGCACCTTGGTGAAGTTGCCGACCAGGCAGACCAACTGCGCAAACCCTTGGCTGCCGCCAGTGGCATCGGCGACAACCGGCCCGGCCAATGATCCCGTGCGGCCCTCCCACACCACTCCATCGCGATCGACGAAGAACTCGTAGCACACGTCCGGCCACTGCTTCGCCTTGCCCGTTTGGTACCAATAGGTTTGGCGGAGCACCGTGCTGGTGCCACCGACCGCGGGCTTGTTCGGCGAAGCGGTGTGATGCACGAGCAGGAAACGCACGTCTTCGCCGGTGGTGATTGCCGACTTCGCGGGCAAGTCGGCACCCCAGGCATCGCGCGGGTAGATGTCGAGACCGGGGGCGACGTTGACCGGTGGAATCGCCGGCAAATCCGCGGGCGTGTACATCGCCGTGTCCGGCAACGAGTCCGCGTGGGCCGTCGCTCCCGACCTACCGCGCGCTAGTCCAGCGGCGGCCAAGGCGAAGGAACCACCAATGAGCAGATCTCGCCGGGAGAAACACTCTTCGCACATCGCTCCCACTCTACGCGCCGACCAACGGGCCGATTCGTCTCGCAATTGCCGTAGTGCGAGTTCCCAAATAGGGAGAACGCTGAGTCGTCGACTACCTGGTGGGCGATGCGGGGCTCGAACCCACGACCTCCACGGTGTGAACGTGGCGCTCTAGCCGACTGAGCTAATCGCCCGAAGGGCAAGGCAAGGCTAGCAGCGGCGACGACTAGCGGTCACTCTGAAACGCGGAGCCCGTCGTCGTCCTGCCCACTTCACCCACGAAACAGAAGTAGGCGCCGCGCTCAGCCTTCCATCCCAGCGCCCGCGGGTACAGGTAGTAGACCTCGAACACGGAGCTTTCATAGGAACGACCGACGTAGGCCTCGAATCCGTCGCCGCACGCCTGCTCGACCTCGATCAGCACCGCGTCGTCGCCCGGATATTCACGCCTGCCATCCGGATTCAGTTCGCCTTCGAGGTAGACCTCGACACCGTGCGGTAAGTCGCACGACAGGAATTCGAGCTCGTACACAAGCTCGCCGTCGGGAAAGCTTCGGACGCAATCCCCCACATCAGCCTCGATGTACGGCGATGTGTTCGGGTTCGAGTCGGTGTCGACAGCGGTATCCAGTCGTCCGGTGGAAGCCGCCCACATGAACACTCCCGCGCCGGCCACGCCGATCAGGCCCGTTATCCAACCGGCACGGGCTTTGCCGAGTCCGGTCAGCGTCCCACTGCTGCGCTTGATCGCCTTCGCGCTGATCAGACCGAAGATCAGGCCGAGCAGCGGAACGATTCCGAAGAACCAGAACATGACCAGCCCCAGCAGGCCACACACGAGGGCCGCGGTCGCCAACCCGTAGGAACGAGAGATGGGCGCAAACGGCATGCCGTGGGGCGCCACGCCGTAAGGCGGCGGTGAACCGGGTGGCGGCAGCGGTGCTGTGCCCCACCCGGGAAACCCTCCCGGCTGTTGGATCGGCGTTGAGCGCGGCGGGGCCGGTGGCAGCGATGGCACGATTGGCTCGAGTGGCTGCATCGGTTCCATCGTCGAACCCTATTCGCCGGACTCCACCGTGCCGCCACTTCGCCAATATTGTCCCGCTTCGCGATCCAGAAATCCGGCTTCGACCATGTAGCGGCGCAACGCAGCCGTGTCGGCGTGGTGTTGGCCGAGAACCAGGTTGACCATCTGCTCGCTGTAGCGACGGCCCGGCTCGAACAACTGCGCCAACCAATCGAGTATGACCAGACGTTTGGCATGGGAAGTCGGGATGGAGGTGAGCCTGCCGTCGGTCACGAACGCCCGCATCACCTTACGAACGTCGGCAGGCAGGTGGTCGTGCTCGGTGGAAACCGGTCGACGTTCGCGGTCTTGTTTCACGATACGAACTCAGCCGCCGGCGAGTGTCGCCGCGATCTGCGACGACGAGTCGCCGGACTTGCGCATCACGCGCGCGACGAACACCAACAGACTGAGTGTCATCACAAACAACACCACCGCGCCGACACCCCAGAACGGTGCCAGTTCGCTCTTGGCCGCGCTGATCAGCGCCACCGGGAATGTGGACGATGCGCCGCTTATCAATGCCGAGATGATCGTGTTGTCGAGGCACAACGTGAACGAAAGCAACGCACCGGCGATCAGCGCCGATGAGATCAATGGAAGCGTGATCTGCCGGAACGCGCGCGATGGAGTCGCGCCGAGATCGGCGGCGGCCTCTTCCAACGACTCGTCGAGTCCGGCGAGCCGCGCGCGCACGATCAAGGTGACCACCGCACTCGCGTACAGCGACTGACCCACCCACAGCCGCAGCATCCCGTAAGGGATCGGCCCGAAGTCGCTCGTGAAAGGACCGCCAAGACGTTGCATCCAGCCGGCGAGCGCGATCGCGTCCATGATCTCGGGGGTAACGAGAATGAGGAAGATCACGCCCATGAAGACCTTGCTCCACCTCCCAGGGTGCCGTGCCAGCGCAACACCACTCAATCCGCCGAGCGCGACCGCAATTATCGTGGCCCCGAAGGCGGCCAAGAAGGATCCACGCAGCCCATCACCGACGCCCTGCTGTTGAAAGATGTCTCCGTACCAACTGGTATTTAGCCCGTTGATGATGAACGCCAAAGCGGCCGCCGTCGGCAACGACCAGCGTGTAAGCCACGGCACCTTGGCACCACGCACCCGCGCCACGACCCGCGGCACGATGGCGCCGACGACTAGGGCCACAAGAAAGATCACGAGAATCGTTCCCACCGGTGAGAACTCGAACAGACCGACCATCGGCCTGCCTGATGGCGTGCGACCCCGTGGCCCACCCCAGTAAACGGTGTCGTAACGGCCGCTCCAGATCTCGAAGGAGGCACCACCGTTGAACGAGTGACGGATCACGAGCAGGATCGGAATGAACAGGAACACAAGGACGAGCGTCGCCCAAACAGCGAACGCAGGCTTGAGCAGTTGCGGTAAGCGCGACGCGTGGGCCGCGCGCCGCGGGCGGCGACGATAGGCGTAGAGCACGGGCCGAAGTTGGCGAAGGCCCAACCGCAGCAGCCAGAACAGCAGAGCAAAGACCACCAAACTCCCGAGAACCATGAGGATCATGGCGACGGCCATCGCCGAACCCTGCGGCCAGTTCTGCGCGCCTCTGAACTTGCTGTCGACGAGCGCCCCGACCATCAAGATCTTGCCCTTACCGAGAATGGTCGACGTGACGTAGTCGCCGCACATCGGGATGAAGGTCAACAGCACGCCCGCGACCACACCAGGGCCCGCGAGTGGAAGCGTCACCGAGAAGAACGTCGACACCCGCCCTGCCCCGAGGTCTTTGGAAGCCTCGCGCAGCCCGTGTTCGATGCGATCGAGCGCAACGAACATCGGCAACACCATGAAGCCGACGTAGTTGTAGACGATCGCGAGAAATACGGCCGCGCGGCTTCCGATCAGATCGATCGGGCCATCGAGCCAACCGACATCTTGCAGCCACTTGGAGAGTTCGCCATTCGACGCGAGCGGGATCTTCCAGGCAACGGTCCGAATGAGAAAGCTGGTGAAGCTGGGGATGATCACGAGAGCGAGCAGCAGCGCGCGCCAACGATCGGCAACCTTGAAGGCGATGAAGTACGCCACCGGGAACCCAACGAGCAGACACAACAACGTTGCGGCGACCGCGACCTTCAGCGTCGATTCGAAGACCTTGAAGGTGAGGTCGTTGAACACCTCACGGTAGTTGTCGAGCGTCAGCGCACTCAGATCGACGGGCACCAGTTTGCTGGAGTCCTTGGTGCCGAAGGAATAGACGACGATTACCGCGATCGGCAGCACAAAGAAGCCGAAGTACCAGATGAACGACGGAATGGCGAGGGCCCAAGCGGGCCCCCGCCTCCGCGATCGCACTGCTGCGGCCGTCGTTGCTGTCAACTGATCAGGCTCCGGCGGCCTTCATCTCGTCGAGGATCTGCACAATCTGATCCTGCGCCGAGTTGACCGCCCCGGTACGCATGGTGGCGACTTGCTCGTCGGTGAAGAAGATCATCTCCGGGCGGGCCAGATCTGGAACCAGCTCGGCGATCAGTTGATCGATGTTCTTCATGCCACTGTGGTAGCCGTGGAACGCGAGATCCTTGATCGAGATCTCCGGCGAGAGCAGCCAGTTGATCCATGCGTGGGCCGCGTCGGCGTTGGGAGCACCTGCTGGGATGCAGTAGTTGTCCATCCACAGCTCGGTCTCGGGGGCACCGAGTCCCCACACCCAATCGTCGGGGTTACCGCCGGCGTCGAGGATGTTGTTGAACGCCTGGCGAGCGTCGCCGTTCCACGCCATCGAGATGTCGTACGAGCCCTGTGCAAGGGCAGTCGACGGATAGCTGTCGTAGCCGCTGACGTGCGGTGCAAACTCGTCGACCAGGAAGGCCTGCGCGGCATCGAGGTGAGCGGGGTCTTCGGTGGTCCAGTCGATGCCGTTGGCCCAGAAGTACATGCCGGTGATGTTGCCGGCACTATCGAGGATCGAGTTGCGCCCGGAAGCCTCGTTCATGCACACGTCGATGAAGTCGGCCCAAGTTTCGATGTCACGGTCGATAACCGCCCGGTTGTAGATCCAACCCGTCGAACCCCAGTCCTTGCACACCGAGTACTCGTTGTTCGGATCCCAGGCCCGCCCGTTGTAGATCGGATCGATGTTGGCGAAGTTCGGCAACTTCGACATGTCCAACTTCTGCAGTAGTCCCTTCTCGATCATCTGGATGATGAACGGACCAGTGGGCACTACTACGTCGAACCCGCTGCTGCCGGCAGCGGCCGACAACTTGGTGACCAGATCTTCGTTGCTCGGGTAGTAGTCGACCTTCATGGTGACGCCGAGTTCGGCTTCGGCAAGGGCGCCGACGATGTCGGGATCGTTGTACGCACCCCAGGTGAACATCGCGAGCGTGCCGCTCGACTGGTTGATCACGTTGCTGTACTGACTGAGCAGGTCGCTGGTGCCTCCACCGGAAGTATTGTCGGAGCCGCCATCTTTCTCGTCATCGCCGCAAGCGGCGAGGATCGCTACGCCTGCAGCCGCCGTACCCGCCTGGAAGAGCGCGCGGCGTGACAACACCCCACGGAAACTTTCGGGGGCGAGCATGCGCAGTGGTTGTTTCGGTTCGTTCATTGTTTCTCCCTTGTTGCTGAAAGGTTGCTGAAAGGTTGCTGAAATTGGTTGCTGACATTTGGTTGTTATGTATTTCCCTCCGCGGAAGGCTCCGCGAGAACGAGGTCGGCTTGGCGGGCCGAGAACGAATAGACGTCGGCGGGTGTGAACGTGCACCACACAGGATCGGCGACAGACAACCGCGGCGCGTTCGCTCGCGGGGTGAGAACGAGCACATCGCGGCTGCTGGTGCGAACGACGTACTGAATCGTGTCGCCGAAGTGGGCAACGCTCGCCACCGTGCCCGCGATCGAGTTACGCGAAGTGCCGGGATCGACTGACACCAGTTGGAAGTTCTCCGGCCGCACGGCAGCGAGAGCCGCTTCACCAGCTGCGACCTGCTCGTCGGGCTTGGCGGCGACGAAGAGCGTGCCATCGTGGGCGCGGACGCCATCAGCGGTCGCGACGCCACGCCAGAAGTTGTTGCGCCCGATGAAGCCGGCGACAAATGCCGAGGCCGGCCGTTCGTAGACGGTCTCCGGGTCGGCCAACTGCTCGACATGGCCTTCGAGCATGATCGCAATCCGATCACTCATGCTCATCGCCTCTTCTTGATCGTGGGTAACGAAGATGAACGTGATTCCGAGTTGGCTCTGCAAGAGTTTGAGCTCGATCTTCATTTCTTCGCGTAACTTGCGGTCGAGCGCACCGAGCGGCTCGTCCAGCAGCAGCACGCTCGGACGATTCACCAACGCGCGCGCGAGCGCAACGCGTTGTTGCTGACCGCCCGACATTTGTCGCGGTTTGCGGTCGGCGAGCTTGCTCATCTTGACCATGTCGAGCGCTTCCGAGACACGTGTGGCGGTTTCGGCCTTGGCGATGCCCTTCTGGCGCAGTCCGTAGGCAACGTTCTCGGCGACGGTCATGTGCGGGAACAAGGCGTACGCCTGGAACACCGTGTTGACGTCGCGCTTGTACGGTGGGATGCCCTGAACGTATTGGCCACTGATACGAATGAAACCCTCATCGGGTTGCTCGAAGCCGGCAAGCATGCGCAACGTAGTGGTCTTGCCACATCCAGAGGGGCCGAGCAGCGACAGGAACTCGCCGGGCCGCACGTTCAAGTCGAGCCGGTCGACGGCGACCATGGTGCCGAACCGCTTGGTGACAGCCTGCAATTCGACCGATCCACGCTCGCTGTCGACGGTTATGCCCCGGCGAACCGTACCTTCGAATGCGTCACCGTCGAACGCCGTCGTGGTCTCCGTCACACTGTCTCCCCCGAGAGCTTGTAGTGGGATTCGCCCACACCATGTGGCAAGTGTAGGCATATCGGCACTTGCCCGCGGAATCGCTTGCACCGGTGGCCACCGCCCGTACAAGATCGGTATCGATGGATCGCACCGGCACCCAAATCGACGAAATCGACCGAGCGATCATCGAGGAGCTCCAGCACGACGGCCGCATGCCATACACCCGACTCGGAGCGGCGGTCGGCTTGTCGGAGGCTGCCGCCCGCCAGCGGGTTCAGCGGCTCGTCGATTCCGGCGTCATGCAGGTGGTCGCCGTCACCAACCCGCTCTCGCACGGGTTCCGGCGGATGGCAATGGTCGGTGTCCGAACCGAAGGTCCTACCGACGACATCGCCAAAGCGCTGCAGGCGATGAGCGACATCGACTACCTGGTCGTGAGCGCCGGTTCGTTCGACCTGATGGCCGAAGTGGTGGTGGCCGACGACGGTGCCCTGCTCGACCTCACTAACCGCATTCGCGCAGTCGCAGGCGTGCGCAGCACGGAGACCTTCATCTACCTCGACCTGGTGAAACAGACATTCACGTGGGGAGCGCACTGAGACGGCCTGGCATACGGCCAGCCTCAGCTTTGCAGGTTGGCCATCACGTGCTTGATTCTCGTGTAATCATCAAGTGCGTACATCGAGAGATCCTTGCCATAACCCGATTTCTTGTACCCGCCGTGAGGCATCTCGGCAACTAGCGGGATATGCGTGTTGATCCACACGCATCCGAAGTCGAGGCGCTTGGCCATGCGCATCGCGCGGCCGAAATCCTTGGTCCAGACGCTGCTGGCCAGGCCGTAGTCGACGCCGTTGGCCCAACGAACGGCTTCGTCCTCGTCGGTGAACTTCTGCACCGTGATCACCGGACCGAAGATCTCCGTCTGGATCATCTCGTCGTCCTGGCGAAGGTCGGCCACGACCGTCGGTTGAAAGAAGTAACCATCGCCACCGACCGCGCCACCGCCGGCAACGACGTTGGCGTGCTTGGGCGCACGGTCGACCATGCCGCTCACGTGAGCAAGTTGGTTGGGGTTGTTCACCGGCCCGAACAACACGTCTTCGTCGTCGGGCGCACCTGTCTTGATGCCTTGCGCCTGCTCGGCCAGCGCGGCCACGAAGTCGTCATAGATGCCGGGCGCGGCAATCACCCGCGTCGCGGCGGTGCAATCTTGGCCGGCGTTGAAATAGCCGGCGATCGCGATGCCTTCGGCGGCGGCAGCGATATCGGCGTCGTCGAACACGACGACGGGTGCCTTGCCACCGAGTTCGAGATGCACGCGCTTGAGGCTGTGCGAGGCAGCCTCGGCAACCTGCATGCCGGCGCGAACTGACCCGGTGATGCTGACCATCGCCGGCGTGTCGTGCGCAACCATGCTGCGACCGGTGTCGCGGTCGCCGCAGATCACGTTGAACACTCCGGGCGGCAGAAATTCGGCGGCGATCTCGGCGAGCAGGGTAGTTGTCGCGGGAGTCGTATCGCTGGGCTTGAGCACCACGGTGTTGCCGGCCGCGATGGCGGGACCGAATTTCCACACCGCCATCATCATCGGATAGTTCCAGGGAGCGACCTGGGCGCAAACACCGATCGGCTCACGCCGAATTATGGAAGTCATGTTGCGCATGTATTCCCCCGCACTCTTGCCTTCGAGATGGCGGGCAGCGGTGGCGAAGAACCGAATCTGGTCGACCATCGGCGGGATCTCCTCGCTGCGCGTCAAATGTGCCGGCTTGCCGCAGTTCTCCACCTCCATCGCGATCAGGTCGTCGGCTCGCGCCTCGACGGCATCGGCGAGACGGAACAGCGCCAGTGAGCGCTCACCCGGAGTGGTCTCCTTCCAGCTGTCGTAGGCCGTTGCCGCCGCGCGCATGGCCGAGTCGACGTCGGCCTGGGCCGACAGCGGCGCAGTGGCGTACTTCTTGCCGGTCACCGGGTTGACGACATCGGTCGTGCGGCCATCGGCAGCATCGACGCGCTTGCCATTGACGAAGTTCTTGAACGCCTTCACGGGTGTCCCCTCTATCTGGTCGGTTTCGCTCGCGATGGTAGTCAGCAAGCGTCGACCGGCGAGAACAGACTGCGGCCGCTGTTTGGCCGTTGCGCGATGATGGCGGGATGATCACCACCGTCGGCGTTCCAAAGGAAATCAAGACTCAGGAGTACCGGGTGGCGATGACGCCCGACGGTGTTCGCGAGTTTGAGCGCACGGGCATCGACGTGTTCGTCGAGACCGGGGCCGGCCAAGGTGCCAGCTTCTCCGACGACGACTACCGCGCCGCGGGGGCCACGATCGTTCCTACAGCGGCCGACGCGTGGAGCCAGCAGATGGTGGTGAAGGTGAAAGAACCCAAGGCTGAGGAGTTCGCGTACCTACGCCGCGACCTCACCTTGTTCACATACCTCCACCTCGCCGCTTATCCGGAGGTCGCCAAGGCGCTGATCGGTTCCGGTTGCACCGCCCTCGCCTACGAGACCGTGCAGTTGTCCGGAGGCGCGCTTCCGCTGCTGGCACCGATGAGCGAGGTCGCCGGCCGCTTGGCACCACAGATGGGGGCGCACTACCTCGAGCGACACAACGGCGGTCGCGGCGTCCTGATGGGTGGCGCCCCGGGAGTGCAGCCGGCCAAGGTCGTCGTGCTCGGGGCCGGCAACGTTGGTTGGAACTCGGCATGGATCGCCGCCGGCATGGAGGCAGAGGTAGTTCTGTTCGACAAGAACCTCGACCGCTTACGGTGGGTCGACCAGATCAACAAGGGTCGCATCGTCACGCTCGCGTCCAACCGTGGGGCACTCGAACGCAACATCGCCGATGCCGACCTGGTGATTGGTGCAGTGCTCGTCGCCGGCGGCAGGGCGCCGGTGGTGGTCACAGAAGACATGGTGCGCACGATGAAGCCCGGAGCCGTGATCGTCGATGTCGCCATCGATCAGGGCGGCTGCATCGAAACCATCCACGAGACGACTCACGCCGAGCCGGTCTACGAGCTGCACGGCGTACTGCATTACGGGGTAGGCAACATGCCGGGTGCCGTTCCGCACACGAGCACCTACGCACTTACCAACGCCACGCTGCCCTACCAACTCGAACTGGCCGGCTTGGGTGTCGCGGCGGCATGCAAGCGCGACCACTCGCTGGCGCTAGGCCTCAACACGCACGGCGGCAACGTCACCAATGCCCCGGTCGCCGAGTTCCTGGGCACCGACTTCGTCGAACCGCTCCTTGCCGTTGGGTGAAGGGCTGTGGGGTGAAGGGCTGTTGGGTGAAGCGCGTCGGTGAGTAGCGTGGCGCGCATGGCCACGCTCGTCCACGAACTCGACCTGCCGACGTTGCAGCTTGCCGATGGCAGCGCCGCCAGACGGATGTCGGCCACCACACAGTTTCCACGCGACGCCTGGCTCGCTCACAACCTTTTCGGCTACGCGGTGTGGCGCTACGACGACACGACAGGGATTCTGCGCGACAAGCGGTGGCACAGTGCCACCAGCAAGATCCCCGAGATCATGGGCGTCACCGACCAACGCTTCCTCGACCGCCAGCAGGTGAACATCCTGTCTGCCGAAGGCGATGTGCACACGCGGCTTCGACGACTGGTCGCGCCCGCCTTCTCGCCGCGCGCCGCCGACCGGTTACGCCCGTTCATGCGGCAAGTAATCAACGAACTCGTCGACAAGGTGTGCGCCGCCGGTTCCGCCGACATCGCAGTCGACATCTGCGAGCCGTACCCAATCCCGATCATCTGTGAATTGCTCGGTGCGCCGAAAAGCGATTGGCAGCTGTTCAGCCGCTGGGCCAACGACATTCTGGAAATCTTCTCGCTCGACATGAACAGCAAGATCGATCTCATCGTGCGTACACAGGACGAGCTCGACACCTACACGCGGGCCCTCATTGCCGAGCGACGCGATCAACCCGCCGACGACCTGCTAACAGCGCTGATCGCGGCGGAAGAGTCCGGCGACCGGCTGACCACCGACGAATTGGTGATGATGGTCAACGCAGTCATCGTCGGCGGCACCGACACAACCCGCAATCAACTCGGTTGCGCCGTCGGTTTGTTCGCCGAACACCCCGAGCAGTGGAAGCTGCTCGCCGAACACCCCGATCTCGCGGCGCGCGCCGTCGAGGAGGTCATGCGGTATTTTGGTGCCGTTCGCGGCACGGTTCGTTTCGCCAGCGTCGACATCGAGTATCGCGACATCCTGTTTCCGGCGGGCACCTTCATGTCAGTCGGATTGGCCGAGGCAAACCGCGACCCAGATGTGTTCGCGGCGCCGTTGGTATTCGACATCACCGCGCACAAGAGCGACCAGCCACAACTCACCTTCGGCAGCGGCATTCACTACTGCCTCGGCCAGGCACTCGCCCGCGCGGAGCTTCAGGAGGCACTGCCGCTGTTGGCCAAGCGGATGCCGAACCTGCAGCTCACCGGCACGACCGAGTGGAAGCCCGACGGGGTCGGCATTTTCGGTCCGTCGCACATGCCCGTGACCTTCGAGCCGGGCCACTGATCAACGATGCCGCAGGCACCTTTGCCCACTATCGGTTTCGTCGGCCTCGGCAACATGGGCGCGCCGATGTGTCGACGTCTCGTTGCTGCCGGATATGCGGTCACGGCGTTCGACATCAATGTGTCTGCCCTCAATGCGCTCGCAGAGGCCGGCGCAACCGCGGCCAGCTCCGCCGCCGACTGTGCCTCCGGCGTCGACCTGTTCCTAACCTCGCTACCGCGTCCGGACCATGTCGCGGCGGTGATGAGCGGTCCTGAAGGCGCGTTGGCGGCCCTGCGCGCCGGCGCAACCTGGATCGACCTCACGACAAACCGCAAGGAACTGATAGCTGAGTTGGCGGCGGCGGCGCCGCCAGGCGTGACGGTGATCGACTCGCCGGTGACAGGAGCAGTCGACGGCGCGCGCAACGGAAAGTTGACTCTGTTCGTCGGGGGCGACGACGCCGATGTGGCGCGGGTGACGCCGGTCCTCGCCAATCTCGGCTTGGTCATCCACTGTGGTGGACTGGGCACCGGTAACGTCGTCAAACTCGTCACCAATCAGTTGTGGTTCATTGCGGCGGCGGCGATCGGCGAGGGATTCGCCGTCGGAATCGCGAATGGTGTCGAGCTCGGCACTCTCTGGGGCGCGATCAAGGAAAGCGTCGGCGACAGTTTCGTCGTTCGTCACGATGCGCCCTCGATATTCGCCGGGCACTACGACCCATCGTTCTCACTGGGTCTCTGCATGAAAGATCTCGGGTTGATCGCGGCGCTGGGCGAGAACGTCGGCGCGACGCTGCCCATGACCGCCGCCGCGACTGAGGCGTTCGCTGTCGCTGCCGCCCGCTACGGCAGCGACGCCGCCGAACTTCATGTCGCCAAGCGGATCGAAGACGACGCCGACCTGTCGATGCGACTCGCCGGCGATTGGACTCCGCCGTGGGAGCGCTGACCGCGCCGAAACTCGGGTACAACACCGGCTACTGGGGAAGTGGTCCACCGGTCGGTGCTCTAGAAGCGATCAAAGAGGCCGAGCGGCTCGGGTTCACCTCGGTATGGACAGCGGAGGCCTACGGCAGCGACGCGCTGAGCCCACTCGCATGGTGGGGAGCCCATACAAAAACCATTCGGTTGGGAACAGCGATCATGCAGATGGCGGCGCGAACGCCTGCGACCACCGCAATGGCAGCAATGACGATGGATCATCTGTGCGACGGTCGCTTCATTCTCGGGCTCGGGGCCAGCGGACCGCAGGTCGTGGAAGGTTGGTACGGGCAGCCGTACTCCAAGCCACTCGCCCGCACGCGCGAGTACATCCAGATCGTGCGCGACGTCGTGCGCCGAGACGCACCGATCGACTTCCACGGCGAGTTCTACGAGATGCCGCGCAGCAATGGGACCGGGCTCGGCAAACCGTTGAAGAGCACAATCCATCCGTTGCGCAAGGAGATCCCTATCTTCCTCGGCGCCGAAGGGCCGAAGAACGTTGCGCTCGCGGCTGAGATCTGCGATGGATGGTTGCCGCTGTTCTTCAGCCCGAAGGAGAACGCGTTCTACCAGAACTGTCTCGATGAGGGTTTTGCCAAGTCGGGCGATGCGACGAAACGTGATCGTTTCGAGGTTGCCTGCAATCTGATGATCATTCCGGGAGACGATGCCGAGAAATGCGCCGACTTCGTGCGCCCATTTCTCGCGCTGTACGCCGGTGGCATGGGCGCACGCGGCGTCAACTTCCACTTCGAGGTGTTCGCCCGCATGGGTTACGAAGACGTCGCGCTGCGGGTGCAGGAGTTGTACCTGGCCGGCAAGAAGCAGGAAGCGGCGGCTTGTATCCCGCTGGCGATGGTCGAAGATGTCGCGCTCGTCGGGCCACCGGCAAAGATCCGCGATGAGCTCGCGAGGTGGCGCGAGACCTGCCTGACCACCTTCCTGCTCGGCGGTCCCGCGTCGCTTCTCGGAACCTACGCCGAAATGCTTGCGAGCTGACGCTGCGCCGACGCGTCAGTCGCAGCAGCTATCGCGCCAACCGCACGAGCCGCACTTGAAGTGGGCATGCTCGGGTTGCAGCGCTCCCGCGCACAGCGGACATTCCGGGTAGACCCCGAACCGGGCACAACGATCGTTGCCGGTTGCGGGCGGTCCCTCCATAGCAGGCGACATGTGCCAAGTTTGACACCACTCGACAACGATAAGTCGGACCCTGGCTCGTAATCTGGGCCGCTACATCATGGCGACGAAGACCAACAGCACGAACACTGGCTTTCCATCCGACGGCTCTCCATCCAACGGGCATGGCCATCAGGCGGGCAGTGCCCGTGCGGCCCTTTCCTACCCCGTCTTCCGGCGAATGTGGATGGCCGCGTTCTCGTCGAGCATCGGCACCTGGATGCAAAACGTCGTTCTGCCGCTCTACGTGCTCGACCGCACCAACAGTTCGGCCGCCGTCGCCGCCGTCGGCTTCGCGCAACTGGGGCCGTTGCTCTTTCTCTCGATTCCTGCCGGTGTCATCGCCGATCGGTTCGATCGTCGCAAGTGGTTGATCGCCATGCAACTCGTACAGCTGACCTTCTCGGCCCTGCTCGCCCCACTCACGATCGTCGATGCGCCGATCTGGTCGATCTTGCTGGTGACACTCGGCGTGGGCGTGGGTAATGCACTCAACGCTCCGGCGTGGTCGGCGATGCTGCCCACGATGGTCAGCAAGCCAGACCTATCCGGCGCGGTCTCCCTGCAGTCGGTGATGATCAACGGCTCACGGGTGCTCGGACCGATCGTCGTCGCATTGCTTCGATCCGCGGGCGCCTCTGTCGCCGAGATAGTACTGATCAACGCCTTCACCTATCTCTTCGTCGTCGTCGCACTTTTGCGCACAACGGTTCCCTCCGCGATCGACAAGGGGACGGCCACCGGATGGCGACAACTGACTGTGGGCATCGGAATCGCACGCCGCAACGCCGTGATCGGTCGCCTACTCATCGCACTGTTCACGTTCTCGTTGATCTCGTTGCCTTACGTAGGCCTGTTCGCCATCGTCGCTCGCCAGAACTTCGGCATCGAGAAAGGATCGACGTCGTACGAGTGGCTGTTCGCAATCTGGGCTTTCGGGGCGTGCATGGGTGGCCTCGCCATCGGCACAATCTTCGTAAAGTGGGACAAGCGCCGGTTGATCCGGCAAGGCTTCCTGGCTTTTGCGTTGTCGCTCACCGGGTTCGCGCTCGCCCGCAACGTTTGGCAGGCGCTGATCGCCGGCTTACTGCTCGGCTTTGCCTACTTCGGCACCACGACCGCGATGAGCACGGTCCTGCAGAATCGGATCGTCGACCACGAACGAGGAAGGGTGATGGCGCTTTGGTTCATGGCCTTCGGCGGAACCGTTCCACTCGGTTACTTCGCGTTCGCCCCACTGATCGACGCAATCGGTGCCCGGTGGGTGTTGTTGATCGGTGCAACCTGGGCACTGTTGCTTGCCGGGTGGTGCAACATCGCCGCGATTGATCGGCTGATCGACAAGGGCCGCGGCCAACTTCTCGAGACCGACCACACGGCTAGCTTTGACCAACACGGCATGCCCGCCGGTCAGTGAGCCGAGAGCGGCAACCGCATCCGCGACCGGCGCGATGCCATAGAGCTCGGTCCCGTACGCAAACACCTCGATCCCGCGGCCGTGGGCGTACTCCAAGACGGCCCGGTGTTCGGCCTCGGCATCGGTGATCTCAGCCATCAGGCCCAAGACGGCCACCCGCCGCGTCGCCGGCAGCTCCGCAAGCGTGTCGAGGGCTGCCCGCACGCTGGTCGGGTTGGCGTTGTAGGCATCGTTGAGCACGATCGCACCCGAGCGCGCGCGCGTCACCTGCATGCGCATCGCGGTGAGGCCGACATCGGCGAGCGCGGCCGCGCCGGCACCAACATCGCCACCGACGGCGCCGACGCATGCCAACGCCGCCGCCGCGTTGTGGGCCATGTGCTGCCCACTGACACCGAGGTGCACTTCGCACGCCCCCCACGGAGTGTCGAGATGGAAACTCGGCCGGGCAATGTCGTCGAGGTGCATGGCGCTGAGCCGAACGTCGCAATGCGCCGCCTCGCCGAAGAGCAACACCGGTGCCGCCGAGACCGCTGACATGGCCCTGCTGTACGAGTCGTCGCCATTGAGGATCGCAAGTCCCTTACTGGGCAGTGCTGCGATCAGCTCCGATTTGGCGCGTGCGACCCCTTCGATGCCGCCGACACGATCACCGTGGGCTTCGGCAACGCGAGTGACAACGCCGATGTCGGGTCGCGCGATGCCGCACAGCTCGGCGATCTCGCCGTGGCCGCGCATTCCCATTTCAACGACCAGGATCTCAGTCAGTTCCGGAGTGTTGAGAATCGTCGTCGGTAACCCCTGCTCGTTGTTGAAGCTGCGTTCGTTGGCCCACGTCGACTTGCTCGCCGACATCGCTGCCCGCACGAGATCCTTGGTCGAAGTCTTACCGACCGAACCGGTGATGCCGATCACTCGCCCGCCGAAAGTCGGCCGTAGTTTCGTAGCCAGCGCCATCAGCGCCTGCAGGGTGTCGGGAACTTCGATAGCGGTACCGCCGGCGTCAACGCTCGCGTGCGCCGAAGTGAAATAGGCAACGGCCCCGCGCGCTAGTGCCGCCGCGATGAACTCGTGCCCATCGCGCTCGGCAACGAGCGGCACGAACAACTGACCGACTTGCACTGACCTCGAATCGAACGAGACGCCGTCGATCTCGACATCGGGCCCGTGCAGCCGCCCGCCCGTGGCCGCCGCAGCGTGCAGTGCACTGAAACGCATCGGCACACACGGTACCGTCGACACCGCATGACGGACTCGCGCATCAACCTGGTCGTCGTCTTCGGAGGTCAGTCGGCCGAGCACGATGTCAGCTGCACCACAGCCGCGCACGTGCTGCGTGCGGCCGACCCCGCCAAGTACCGGATCACCCCCATCGGCATCTCTCGAGACGGTCAGTGGGCGGTCGCCACTGGCGCCCAGCAGTTGCTCGCTCGTGGCCCGGAGGCGCTTCCGGGGAAGTTGGTCGCGGCCGGTGAGGCGATCGCGCCCACCGCGGCTGTCTCGCCGGCGGCGCCGTTCGATCCTGGCGCTACCGTCACCGTGGTCGTGCCCTTGTTGCACGGCCCGCTGGGCGAGGACGGAACGGTGCAGGGCTTGCTCGAGCTGGCCGATGTCGCGTACGTCGGCAGTGGCGTGCTCGGTTCGGCGCTGGCGATGGACAAGGCGATGGCGAAGCAGGTGGCTGCCGGCAACGACATCCCGCAGGCGCGCTACGTCGCTCTGCGGGCGCATGAGGTGATGCCGTCGACCCCTGCCGCGCTCGCCGAACAGCTCGGACTGCCTGTTTTCGTAAAGCCCGCCAATATGGGTTCGTCGGTCGGGGTGAGCAAGGCCAAGACGGTGGAGGCCTTGCGCGATGCGATCGAACTTGCGCTCACCTACGACGAATGGGTGATCGTGGAGGAAGCCATCCGCGGACGCGAGATCGAGGTGGCGGTGCTCGGCAACTTGGAACCGCGTGCAAGCGTTCCGGGCGAGATAGTTCCCGGTGCCGAGTTCTACGACTACGCCGACAAGTACCTCGACGATGGCTCTCAGGCCGAGATTCCCGCTCGGTTGACTCCGACGCAGACCGACGAAGTGCAACGGCTGGCCCTGCAGGCATTCAAAGTGTTACGCGGCGAAGGCTTGGCACGCGTCGATTTCTTTCTCGAAGAGGACGGTCGCGGCTTTTTGTTCAACGAGATGAACACGATGCCGGGCTTCACTCCCATCTCGATGTACCCGAAGCTCTGGATCGCCAGCGGGTTGAGCTATCGCGATCTGATCGACGAACTTGTGCGCCTGGCGATCGAACGCCACACACGACGGCGACGCAACACCACTCTCTAGGCGCCGACGGAAACTAATGTCGGCAGCGTGACCTTCAACGGCCCGAAATCAACGGCATGAAATCCGACACGAGTTTCGATCCTTACCGGGCCGTTCGCGATCTACGCACCCTCGCCGAACGAACGGGAGGTCCGGACGGTTCACGCCGGTTGTGCTGGACCCCCGAGTGGGTCGAAGCTCGCGCACTGCTGCGAGAGGAACTCTCCACCCTCGCCGTCGAAGTCGAACAGGACGAAGCGGGCAACATCTGGGCCTACCTGCGTGGGCAGTCCGACGAGCTGGTCGTCGTCGGGTCGCATCTCGACTCCGTTCCGGCTGGTGGCTGGCTCGACGGTGCGCTGGGGGTGATCGGCGGGCTGGAGGTGCTGCGTTCGCTAGCCGCCGCACCGCAGCGACCGCAACGATCGTTCGCGCTGGTCGACTGGGCCGACGAGGAGGGCGCCAGGTTCAGTCGCAGCCTGTTCGGTTCAGCGGCCGTGGTCGGCACGCTCGACATCGCCATCCTGCGCGAGCTGAAGGACAGGTTCGGCAACTCGCTGCCCGAGGTCGTCGCCGAACATGGCGTGCACATCGATGCCCTCGACGGTTGCCGCACCCGACTCGCCAACGTGGTCGCCTATCTCGAACTACACATCGAACAAGGCCCAGTGCTCGAGCACCAAGGCCTCGGCATCGGAGTGGTCACCGGAACCGTCGGCATCGAACGGGAACGCCTGACTTTCACCGGCCAGGCAGCTCACGCCGGCACGATGCCGATGAGCATGCGCCGCGACTCCTTACGCGCGATGAGTCGCTTCGCACTCGAGTTGGCTGAGATCGGCAAGACCCACTCAGGAGTCACCACCGTCGGCACGGTGAGTTGCAAGCCTGGCGTCGTCACCGCCGTACCGGGTGAGACGGTGTGCACGATGGATATGCGCCACATCGATGCCAAGGCACTGGCGGCGATGTTCGCGGAGGCGACAGCGACGGCCCACAGCGCCGCCGCAGCAGAAGGCTGCTCGGTCGCATTCGAGCACATCTTCCGCATCCCACCGATGATCTTCGACAAGAACCTGGTCGACAGTGTTCGGCGCGCGGTCAAAGCCGTCGAGGGCCACGAGTTCGAGTTGCCCAGCGGCGCATTGCACGACGCATCAGAAATGGCGCGGGTGGTTCCGACGGCGATGGTGTTCACCAACTCGATAGCTGGGTTGTCGCACACCAAGGAGGAAGACACCACCGACGAGCACTTGGTGATGGGTCTCACCGCCTTCCATCAGGCCGTTCTGGAAGCCGTCAATCCGGGCTAGTGGCCGCGCACACTTTCGAGTTCACCGCTCCGCTGTGGTTGTACGGCGGCAAGGCCACCTGGCACTTTCTGACGTTGCCCTTCGATGTCACCGACGAGATCGACGAGCTCACGAGCGAGGCAACGCGCGGCTTCGGTTCCGTACGAGTGCAGGTCACAATCGGGGCGACTACCTGGACGACCTCGATCTTTCCCGACGCCAAACGCGAGTCATTCATCCTGCCGGTAAAGGCAGCCGTTCGAAAGGCGGAAAGCCTCGCCGTCGACAGCGACTGCCGGGTGCGGTTGCAGCTCGTCGACTTCGGGAACTGATGTGATCAACTCGCCGGGGTGAGTGCCGCCCGCAGGAAGGCGAGCAGTTCCGTACGCAGCCGACGCAACTCGGCCGTGTTCGGTAACCACCCGACTCCGCGCAGGGCCTCAGGCTCGGTTGCAACTCCGGTGACGGTTGCGTAGCACAGGGCTGCGATCAGACGTGGGTCACCGGCCCGCACGCGACCGCGATCCATCTCCACACGCAGGTAGACGACGGCACGGTGCACAAGCGGTCGCAGTTCGTCGTGGAACCGCTCCGCGACCTCGGGGGCGAGTCGGCTGACCTGGCCGATCAAACCGAGCAGCGAAGGGCGACGCACCGCCGGCCGGAACACAGCACGAACAACGGCCTCGATGCGGTCGAGCGGATCGTCGCTTGACGCTCGGATCGCCGCTTCGATGACGACGGCCAATTGCCCGGCGGTCTGCACCAGCACGGCCTGCACCAGGTCGTCCTTGGACTCGAACCAGTACAGCAGAGTCTGCTTGGCCACCCCCACGTCGGCGGCGATCGTGTCGAGCGAAACAGCGTCGACACCGCGGATCCCGAACAGATCGGTGGCCGATTCAAGAATCCGTGCCCGGGTATCGCCGGCCATCACCCACCCCTCGCCAGCCAGTACCGGATTGGGCGCGATTCCATGGGCTCTTTGCGCCCGTGGGCGCGCTCGCGGCGCTTCGGCAACGGTTCAGCATTCCGCACATCTCTCTACCATATGGTAGAGAGATGTGCTAGACAAGCACCCGATGATCGCCGAGCAACTAGCCGACAAGCGGATCGCCATCACCGGCAGCACCGGGTTCGTGGGCACTGCCTTGGTGGAACGGCTGCTGCGCAGCGTGCCCGGCTGCACGCTGGTGCTCTTGGTGCGCCCCAGCAAACGACACGACGCCACCGAGCGAATTCATCGCGAGATCTTCAAGAACAATGCCTTCGACCGGCTCAAGGCTGAACTGGCAACCACCGGCGAGCCCTTCGCGCAGATGATCGCACGGCGCGTCGTCGCGATCGGCGGCGACGTGAGCACCGACGGACTCGGCCTCAGCGAGGCCGACCGCGCGACCTTTGCAACCTGCGACGTCATCATCCACTCGGCAGCAGCCGTCTCCTTCGATAGCCCGCTCGACAGCGCGGTCGAGATCAACCTGATGGGTCCGGTGCGAATCGTCGAGACGCTGCACGCCTTGGAGGTCACCCCGCACATCGTCGCCGTCAGCACGTGCTACGTGGCTGGCAACCGGCGAGGCAACGCCCCTGAGGCACTGGTCAGCGACGGCCATTGGGACATCGGACTCGACTGGCGCAAAGAGGTTGCCGCCAGCCGACGCCTGCGCGGCGATGTCGAGGCCGAGAGCAGAACCGCCACCCAGCTCGTTCACTTTCGCGAGGAAGCACGCAAGGAGCTCGGGGCCGCGGGCGGACCGGCGTTGGCGGCCAAGACCGAGAACCTGCGCGAGGCGTGGGTGAAGGACCAATTGGTGGAAGCGGGTCGGGCGCGGGCGGCCAGTGTCGGTTGGCCCGACGCCTACGCGTACACGAAGGCGCTCGGCGAGCAAGCGCTCACCGAGCGCAAGGGCAATATCCCGGTCAACATTGTGCGACCGAGCATCATCGAGAGTGCGCTCGCCGAGCCGTTTCCCGGGTGGATCCGCGGCTTCCGGATGGCCGAGCCGGTGATCCTGAGTTACGCCCGCGGTCTGCTCACCGAGTTCCCGGGGGTACCCGAAGGCACCGTCGACGTCATCCCCGTCGACATCGTCGTCGCCGCAATCATCGCCGTCGCGGCCATCGGTCCTGAGCGTGCCGCGCCGATCACACAGGTTGCCAGCGGCAGCATCAACCCGCTGAAGTACAAGACTCTCGTCGACAACGTTCGTGCCTGGTTCACGGAGCACCCGCTTTACGACGCCGAGGGCCAGCCAATCGTCGTCCCGGAATGGCAGTTTCCAGCCCGCGGACGAGTTATGGAACAACTCAGGCGCGCGAAGTCCATCGCCGCCAAGACGGAGCGGGTATTGCAGTCACTTCCGCTGCGCGGCAAGCAAGCAACGTGGGCAGCGAACCTGGAGGAGAAAAAGAGCGAAATCGACCGCGCGTTCGAATACGTGCAGCTGTACGGCCTCTACACCGAGTGTGAGGCGATCTACCAGGTCGACCGACTCATGGAGATGTGGCTGCTACTCGACGAGGGTGATCGCTCACGATTCAACTTCGATCCGACAAGTGTTGAATGGTCGAAGTACATCAGCACCATTCACCTACCGTCCATCGTTCACCACTCGCGCGCCAAGGTAACGCCGGGCAAGAACCGCAACGATCGCACGGCTCGACTTCGTCGCGCCGTGATGTCACCCGATCGACACCTCGCCGCCTTCGATCTCGAGAACACCTTGATCTCGAGCAACGTCGTCGAGAGCTACTCGTGGCTCGCCACCCGCCGCCTGAACGCCCCCGAGCGGGTTCGTTATGTACTGCGTACGCTGCTCGAGGCTCCGCGACTGAGCGCGATCGACCGCAAGGACCGCAGCGACTTCCTCCGTTTCTTCTATCGCCGATACGAAGATGCGCCGATCGCTCAAATTGCCGAGGATTCGCCGGAACTGCTCAGCCAATTGATACTTGCCAAGTCGTTCCCTGCCGGACTGCGCCGAGTACGCGAGCACCGCGCGCTCGGCCATCGCACAATGCTGATCACCGGCGCGCTCGACTTCGCCGTCGAAGGTCTACGTCCGCTCTTCGACGAAATCGTCGCCGCCAAGCTGACCGTGCGACCCGACGGCACTTACAGCGGCAATATGGCAGTCGTCCCACCGACGGGAGAAACGCGAGCGGAGATCATCGCCGACTACTGCGCGGCCGAGGGTCTGCGACTGGAAGACAGCATCGCCTACGCGGATAGCACCAGCGATCTGCCGATGCTCGAAGCCGTCGGCTTTCCCGTGGCCGTAAATCCTGAAACACGACTCGCCGCCATCGCCCGCAAGCGCGGCTGGCTGGTCGAGCACTGGGAAAAGGCCAGCGGCGCGCCCACGATGGTGCTGCCACTCGGCTCGATGCTCTCCGAGCGCGAACGGCGGCGCTCCTTCGGCACCCAGTCGTTGGGCGAAGGGCGCGTGTTCCAATGAGCCGCCTGGTGTTCTCGCGTAAGCCGGCGCGTTTCGCGTTCGCTCGCCTGGCTGGCGCGATCAGGCCCGGGTCCGGTGCCGCGGTGGGACCATTGGCGCTCGAGCCCGACGAGCCGCTGCCGTTGCCCACGCCGGAGTGGATCCGGTTACGCCCGCGACTTGCCGGAATCTGTGGCAGCGATCTGGCTCTGATCGATGGCACCGCGTCTGCGTACTTCGATCCACTTGTCAGCTACCCGTTCACCCCCGGGCACGAGGTTGTCGCCGATGTAAGCGGTTCCGATCGCCGAGTAGTCGTCGTGCCAGTGCTCTCATGCGCAACTCGTGGGATTGATCCCCCGTGTGCCGCGTGTGCCAGCGGTCGAATCAACCTCTGCGAGCGAGTTGCGTTCGGTCACATTCAGGCCGGCTTGCAGACCGGGTTCTGCTCCGACACCGGCGGCGCTTGGGGTGCGGAGATGATCGCGCACCCGAGCCAGTTGATCGATGTGCCCGTCGACCTCTCCGACGAAGCTGCCGTGTTGATCGAACCGATGGCTTGCGCGGTCCACGCCGCGGCGTGCTACACCGGCGAGGAAACGGTGATAATCGGTGCCGGCTCGCTCGGCCTGTTGACGCTGGCGGCAATCACGTCGAGCGATGTGGCCCGCAAGGGTCCGATAATCGTGACCGCCCGATACGCAGAGCAGCGGCGCCTGGCAAAGCAACTCGGCGCCGACGTGGTGTGTGAGGTCGACGAATTGCCCAGGTGGGTTCGCAGCGTCACGAAGTCACTGGTCGTCGGTGACCAACTGACCTGCGGGGCACGCCGCGTCATCGATTGTGTAGGCAGTTCCGACTCACTACAACAGGCTCTGCAAGTCGTGGCCCCCGGTGGCGAAGTGCAGTTGGTCGGCATGCCGAGCACCGTGTCGTTGGAGCTGACATCGTTATGGCACCGCGAGGTAGGCATTCGTGGCTGCTACGCCTACTCGCACGATGACTTTCACACTGCCATCGAGGTGATCCGGCATCACGACCTCGGTCAACTGGTGTCGGCAACATACGCCCTCGCCGACTATGCAGACGCGATCGCACACGCCGCCGCCTCCGGCCGCCGCGGCGCAGTCAAGATCGCGTTCGATTTGCGAGCACAGACAATGAGAGGTAACTGATCATGCCCCGTCCTGGTTTCGTACTCGAAGTCGATCGTTCGACGCCACCGCTTCTGTTCTGGCGTGGCGAGAACTTCAGCCTCGAGAAACTCCCCGCAGGCCGCAGCCGCGTCATCTATCCACCGGAACCGCTGGAACCATTGCACGACATCGACGGTGCGATCCGCGGTGCCCTGTTGAACCCAATCGATCAAGACCCGCTACCGGCACAGTTGTTCCCAGGGATGAAACTCACAATCGCGTTCGACGATGTCAGCCTGCCGTTGCCGAAGATGCGTCGTCCCGATGTTCGCCAGCGCGCGATCGAAGCGGTTCTCGATCTGGCGGCGGTGGCGGGAGTGGACGATGTGCACATCATCGCCGCGCTGGGACTGCACCGCCGGATGCACGAGTACGAGATGCGTCACGCGCTTGGCGATCGCGTCTACGACGCGTTTCACGGCCGCGGCATGCTTTACCAACACGACGCCGAAGACCACGACAACCTCACTGTGATCGGCACAACCGATGAAGGCGAGGTGCTGGAGATCAACAAGCGTGCCGCCGACAGTGACCTGATCGTGTACGTGAACATCAACTCGGTCGCGATGGATGGCGGCTGGAAGAGCATCACCACCGGGCTCGCCTCTTACCGCAGCCTGAGCCACCACCACAACCCCGAGACCCTGGAGAACACCCGCAGCCTGATGGGTCACCGTCATCAGAGCGCGCTCCACACCAGCGTCTGGCGACTGGGCAAAGTGCTGCGCGATCACGGACCGAAGGTCTTCCAGATCGAGACCACGCTGAACACCGACATGTTCCCGTCGCCGTTCGAGTTCATCAACAAACGCGAGTGGGAGTGGACTGCGAAGGACCGCGGCACGTTTCTGGCCACAACCAAATCACTCAATCGCACGCCTATCAAACTCGCCCGCAAGATCTTCCACGGAATGGAGGGCCCGCACCAGATGACCAGTGTTCAGGCGGGCGAGACCGAAGCCGTGCACAGGCTCACGCTCGACAACGTTCACAAGCAGCAGTTGATGGAGGTACACGGGCAAACCGACATCCTCACGCTCGGCATTCCGTTCGTCTGTCCGTACAACCCCGACGGCGTGATGAACCCGGTGCTCGTGATGTGCATGGGTCTCGGGTACCTGTTCAACATGTACCGCAACAAACCACTCGTGCGCGAGGGCGGCGTTGTCATCATGACCCATCCCTGCTACCGCGACTTCAACCCCGTTCACCATCCGAGCTACATCGACTTTTTCGAGCAGGTGCTCGCCGACACGACCAACCCGGCGGAAATGTCGCGCAAGTGGGAGAAGCAATATGCCGAGGACGAGTGGTACCGTCATCTGTACCGCACGGGGAACGCCTACCACGGGGTTCATCCTTTCTACGCCTGGTACTGGGGTGCGCACGGGCTGCAGCATGCAGGCAAGGTGATCATCGTCGGCGGCGATCCTTCTACGGTGCGTCGGCTCGGTTTCACTCCGGCCAGCACGCTCGACGACGCGTTCGAGATCGCGAGCGACGTGGTCGGGCGCTCGCCGACCATCAGCCACCTGCACGTGCCTGCGTTACTGATCGCAGACGTTCAGTGAAACATTCGGCGCCTACGCGGCTGCACGAACTCGGTCGTCTGCGCCGCGCCGCCAAGGTGGGCGATGCCGCCGGTGCAGCCGTGCGCACGGTGTTGACCCCGGTGCGGGCGTTGGGCTTCCCGTATCGCCGGCCGATGGTACCCAAGGGCCTTGTCGTGCCTGCCGATCCAAGCAAGCTCGGCGCCAACTTCGAGACCGCGTGGGCGCGTTCATCAGTTGCCAAGGCCGCGCGGGCGATCGTGACCAATGGTCCGATTCGGGCACTGGTGCGCGTCGTCGCCAGCCCGAACGTTGTCGGCCTCGACCGACTCGCCGACCTGCAAGCCCTCGCTGAGCCACCGGCGGTGATCTTCGCCCCCAACCATCACAGTCACGTCGATACCCCACTGATCATCACCGTCGTACCCGAGCCGTGGCGCTCGACACTCGTCGTGGCCGCCGCCGCCGATTACTTCTTCGACACACGCGTGAAAGGCACTCTCGCCGCCTTGGCGCTCAACGCTTTTCCGATCGATCGCGAAGTCACCAGCCGTAAGAGCAGCGACGAACTGCGTCGCCTGATCGAGGATGGATGGAGCCTGGTGATCTACCCCGAGGGCGGCCGCTCACCCGACGGCTGGGGCCAGGACTTCAAGGGCGGCGCGGCATACCTCGCCGGTCGCACCGGCGCGCCCGTGATACCGGTGTTCATCGACGGCACCGGCAGCATCTACGGCAAGGGCATGAAACGCCCCAAACCGGGGGCAACGAGGGTCGTCTTCGGCAGTCCGTTGCGCGCCGAGGAGGGCGAATCGACGCGCCGTTTCAACACACGCATCGAGGCTGCCGTCACCGCGCTCGGCGATGAGGCGCTTACCGACTTCTGGACGGCTCGTCGGCGCGCTGCCACCGGCAGCAACCCCAAGCTCACCGGTCCCGAGTACAACGGCTGGCGCCGTCAATGGGCACTCGCGGAACATCGCAAACTCGGACGGGCCGGATTGCGTCGCCGGCAGACCCGACGCTGGCCCGATCTCGGCTGACCCGCCGCCGCGGGAGCCCAAAGCGGCTAGTTCGAGGCTTCCTCGGCGCACGGGATGTTGATCGTCGTGCCCACGATGAATCCGCCGTAACCGTTGGTG
>JACQZX010000177.1 GCA_016213665.1 Actinomycetota bacterium
CAGTGCTGCTCCTTCGGTGCCGTACACCGACTTCGCCAGTAGCGAAGCACGGTTTGCGATGTTGCAGCGCAGCAACCCGACACGCGCCCATGAGCTGGGCGCACTCGCCGATTCCGATATCGCCGCCCGATGGCGCTACTACGAGCAACTGGCAGGTGTCGAACGCGCCGCGCCCAGCCATATCGGAGATGCGATTCCAACCGCGGCCGAGACGGAGACCGGGGCACAGCCATGAGTCTCGACATGTCGACCAACTATCTCGGAATGCGGCTACGAAGTCCCATCGTGGCGTCGGCCGGTCCGTTGACCGGCGATCCGACCCAGTGGGATCTGATCGAGCACGCCGGGGCGGGGGCGTTGGTTCTGCCGTCGTTGTTCGAGGAGCAGATCGATCGCGACGCCTTTGCCATTGACAACACCCTCGACGCCGGCACCGATGCCTTCGGCGAGTCGCTCAGCTACCTGCCGGAGTTCGAGAGCTACGACACCGGCCCCGCGCGTCACCTCGCGCTGGTCGAACTGGCGCGCGAACGGCTCACGATTCCCGTCATCGCGAGCCTCAACGGCACTTCCCCGGGCGGCTGGGTGAAGTACGCGCGCTACCTGCAAGATGCCGGTGCGCAGGCCATCGAACTCAACCTCTACAACGTGATTGTCGATCCGCTCCGCAGCGCGGCCGAAGTCGAGCGCCGGTACGTGGAACTGGTCGAGGAAGTCCGCGCCGAGGTCGCGGTTCCGCTCGCGGTCAAGCTCGCACCCTGGTTCACCTCCCTCGGACACCTCGCGCTCGCGCTCGAGTCGGCGGGAGCCGACGGACTCGTGTTGTTCAACCGGCTGTATCAGCCCGACATCGATCTCGACACCCTCGACGTGAAGCCGCGACTTCAGCTATCGACCTCGGCAGAGGCGCTGTTGCCACTTCATTGGATCGGCATTCTGCGCGGATTCATGTCGTGCTCACTAGCGGGCACCAGCGGAGTGCACGACGGATCGGACGCATTGAAACTGCTGCTCGCCGGCGCCGATGTGGCCATGACCACCAGCGCCCTGTTGCGACACGGACCAGAAAGAATCGCCACGATGCTGAGCTGGATGCGGCAATGGATGAGCGAGCGCGAATACGACAGCATCGAACAGTTGCGGGGCAGCGTCAGCCAGGGCAGTGTTCCCGATCCCGAGGTCTACGAGCGAGCGAATTACTATCAGGTGCTTCACAGCTGGAAGCGTTGAATCAACGCCCGAAGGAGACCCGCAATGAAGCGGAACGATCGGATTGATGTCGCACAGCTCGTTGCGGACGCGCGCGACCTTCTCACTGTCAAGCGGGTCTTCGGCGACCCGATCGATCACAACGGCATACAGGTGATCCCGGTGGCCAAGGTTCGCGGCGGAGGCGGCGGAGGCGGCGGAAGCACTCCCGACAGCGCAAGCGGTGAGGTCGCAAGTGAAGGCGGCGGCGGCGGATTCGGCATGATGGCCACGCCCGCGGGGGCCTTCGTGATCAAGGGCGACGACGTGAAGTGGCACCCGGCGACCAACCCGGCGCGCCTCGCGCTGGCCGCGTTCGCATTCGCGTCTTTAGTGGCATTGACGATCCGCTCGATCGCCGTCGCGCGACTCACTGCTCGCCGCTGAAATTGGGACCTTAGCCCCTCGTCGCGACTTGGAGGTGCGGCGATACTGCACCCATGGGGGCCGAAGCTCAGGTACTTGCCGTTCCCGACGGCCGCGAACCTTGGTTCACTCAGCACCCCCGTCTCGCGCTCGGCGTCGCGGCGGCGTCGGCCGGCGCCGTGTTCATCCTCCGGCTTGCAGTCGACGGGACCAAGGACTCGATCTCAATGCTCTACGTGTTCCCAGTGGCATTGGTCGCCCTCGGCTTTGGATTCCGCGCCGGCACCGCAGCAGGGGTCATCGCAGTAGGACTCCTCATTACATGGACGATCATCGCCAACGAGTCATTGAGCCCGCTCGGTTGGCTGACCAGAGTAACGCCGCTGCTGCTGCTGGGCACACTTGTCGGTGCCTCCTCGGATCGGATGCTCGACGCCCGGCGAGCAGAGCGCTACGCGACGGCAGTGGCATTGTTGCAACGCGACGCGGCCGAGATCAACGACAGTGTCGTGCAGGGTCTGGCAGCAACGAAGTGGTTACTTGAGGCAGGTGAGGTCGAAAGGGCCATCACCATATTGAGCGACACGACCTTGACGGCGCAGCAGTTGGTGACTCGTGTGCTCGGCTCGAAGAGCATTCTCACGCTCGAGATGCGTCGTCCGCAGTTCGTCACCAGCCGCCGAGTCGATCCACCCGCCGTCTGAATTGGGTCTTCAGGTCGCTGTCATCCCAGCCGAGAAGCGGGTACCAACGAGTACTTCAGCCAGTGTCCGGCTTCGAAGTCGTAGAGCTTGCACGCCCGAGTCACTCGCAGATACTCGAAAAGCGACAACCGCGCCGACCGCACCGTCGTGGGGTAGGCGGCATCAATGGCCGACGCCGCCTTCGGCAGTTGATGGAATGGAATACGCGTATCGACGTGATGCGGAACGTGCACGAAGATGTTGTGGAACCACAACCGATTTGCGATCCGCGGTAGACGCAGCACCGTGGTCGATTCCATCTGCCCCTTGAACTGCGACCACTCGGCACGTTTCCACCAGCGAATTTCGGGTGCGATGTGGTGAATGTACACCGCCCAGCCGATGATCTGAACGAAGATCAAGAACGGAACTACGAGCAGCTTGATCGGCATCCAGATCGCCGAGATCAGACCGCCATCAAAAGCACCCAGCACGGCCGCCCCGGCAACGGCGACAACCATTAGCACTGACAACGCAAGCTTGTCGCGAACGATTGCACTGTGGCGCTTACCCGGCGCGCTGAACTTCCACATCTTCTCCCACCAGACAACCCGCAGGAAGTACGCACCGGAACCCAAGCATGACCACTCCACCCTGTGTCGCGCCCTTGCCAGACGACCAAGCACCCCGTATTCCTCGGTGGTGAGTGGATGCCACACGAAGTCGAAACCCTGTCGCGTGGTGTACCCGTGGTGGACGCGATTGTGACCGAGATCCCACGCGGCTTCGACATGTGCGCTGGGGGCCATGCACAACCTGGCCACTGCCCGGTTGACTCGGCGCGAGTAGAACAGTGCGCCGTGTGAGGCGTCGTGGCCGAGCACGAACAGGCCGGACACAGCCAATCCGGCCAGCGGCCACAAAACGAGCAGCGCCCACCATTGATCTGTCATCGCCAGGCCAACCATCGGGATCGCGTAGAGCACGGTGGCCTGCACCAGCGCAACTGCTGCCTTCGGATTCGATCGCCGGTAGCACGATTCCGGAATCACCGAGCGGACATCGTTCAGCGATTCGGCGTTGTGCCGACCAGCGGTTGCCGTTGAAGTGACAGGTGCCTTTGTTGTGACGGTTGCCGTGGAGGTGAAAGTCATTGCGGGCCACTATATCCTCCCTACCGACCGGTAGGTAGGCAGCCCCTGAGAACGGCGTGATCTGCGACCTTTGGCCCTACTCGCCTTCGCCGGCCCGCCATAGGGTCCAATGGTGGAAATGAACGAGTTTCAGGAGCGCGCCCGCACACTCGTGCAAGGCGAGAGTCTCGGCTACGACCAGCGACTGCGGCGCCTGGCCGTGCTGGCCACCGACGTGCTGCCCTACCCGGCGATATCGGCGGCCTGCCGCGAAGCCCTGGAAAAGCGCGTGATCTGCGACATGTTCGAAGGCCACGCCCCGTACACCGCTCGCTATATCCTGCCTGACTACGAGAAGGCGATCCGCCAGGGCCTGAGCTACCTGGAACTGCCGCCGCCCACCGACCTCGACGACGCAATTTCTTTCCTGCAGATCATGTACGGGCACGTGCCGAGCGTGACGACTTATCCGGTGTACCTCGGGGATCTCGACAAAGTGCTTGCGCCGTTCGTGGATTCCGAACTTGCTGACGAAGAACTAGATCGCAAACTTCGCCGATTCTGGATCGGAATCGATCGCCTGATACCGGATGCCTTCGCACACCTCGACATCGGACCCCACGACAGTCGGATTGCGCGTTCCATCTTGCGAGTGGAACGCTCGTTGCGACAGTCGGTACCCAACATCACTCTCAAGGTCGATCCGGCGCTGACGCCCGACGACCTCATCGAGGATGCAGTACGCACGGTCTTCGAGACCGGCAAGCCGCACTTCGTCAATCACCCGATGATGGTGGCGGATCACGGCGAAAGGTATGCAGCTGTCAGCTGCTACAACTCGCTCAAGATCGGCGGTGGTGCCCACACCCTGGCGCGGCTCAACCTGAAGGAGGTGGCGCTGCGACACAGCGGCAGCTCCGACGAGTTCCTGGACCAAACGTTGCCGAACTACGTCGAGTTGACCGCAGAACTGATCGAGGCTCGCATTAGATCGCTCGTCGAGCAACAGCATTTCTTTGACACCCACTGGTTGGCAGCAGAAGGCCTCATAGACATCGAGCGTTTCTCGGCGATGTTCGGAATCTTCGGTCTCGCGGAGTGCGTAAACCTGCTCATGTCGTACGACGGCCGCGAAGAAGCCGCGCGCTACGGGCACAACGCCGAGGCCGACGCATTCAGTAGGCGTATCGTCGAGCGTGTCGCCGAGTTGGTGGCTGCGCGTCCGATGCCGTACTGCAACGGCGGCGCCGGGCACTGCTACCTGCACTCGCAGAGCGGCATCGATCTCGACCACAACGTCACCGCAGGCACTCGCATTCCGGTCGGCGACGAACCGGCGATGTTCGAACACATCACGACCTGCGCGCCGCATCATCGCTACTTCGCCTCCGGGATCAGCGACATCTTCCACGTCGATGAGACCGCGGTTCGCAACCCCAGAGCGCTGGTCGACATTATTCGCGGCGCGTTCATCAGCGGCATGCGCGACTTCACCTTCAATCTCGATAGCAACGAGTTCGTACGAATCACCGGCTATCTCGTGCGAAAGAGCGACCTGGTCTCCATCGCCGATCGCGGCAGCGCCCGCCACGGCAGCGATTTTCTCGCCGCAGCAGCGGAGAACGAGTTTCATCTGACTCAACGCGCTGTGAAGCGCGTCGGCTGCCACGAGCGCGACCCGCGGTGACCCTGTTTCGCGGTGACACTGTGACGCCGTGAAAGGCCTGGTGACCAACACCATCAAGTTCAGCACCGTCGACGGTCCCGGTAATCGCTTCGTGGTGTTCCTGCAGGGCTGCAACTTCAACTGCGTCGCCTGCCACAACCCGTACACCATCGCGGTGTGCACCGACTGCGGCGAATGCATACCAAGCTGCCCAACGGGAGCCCTGACGATCAACCCGTCGGGAGCCGTGCTGTGGAACGAGTCGGTCTGCAATGGCGGCGACACGTGCGTGAGCGTCTGCCCATACGACTCAACGCCGAAAGCTCGGTACACGGAGGTCGCCGATCTGCTTGCCGACATCAGGCCGGTCGCACCATTCCTGAGCGGTATCACCGTTTCCGGTGGCGAGGCCACTCAGCAGACCGAGTTCGTGCAATCGCTGTTCGCCGCGGTAAAGGCCGACCCCTTACTAAGCCGGCTGACATGCTTTGTCGACTCCAACGGCGCTGCCGGACCTGAGACATGGCAAGCGCTTGTCAACACGTTGGACGGCGCAATGGTCGACCTCAAGTGCCTCGACCCCGAAATTCATCGCAGCATGACCGGCCAACCCAACGACATGGTGCTGGCCGGCATTCGGCAACTGCACCAACTCGGCCTGCTCTACGAGGTAAGGCTGCTGCTGTTGGCCGGGATCAACGACGACCCGACCCTGATGCGGCGCACCGCCGACTGGCTCGCCGACATCAACCCGGCGATGCGCGTGAAACTGATCGGGTTTCGCAACCACGGCAGCAGGCCGCACGACCCCCCACTCGTCGAACCGTCGAATGAGTCGTTGCTCAGCACGGCCGACTTGCTCCGCGAGTCGGCGCCATTCGACGTTTGCGTCATCTGACCTCGAGTAGCTGAGTTGAAAAATGCGGGTGGTGGATCCCAAACCGGGATCCACCACTTGCGTGGAATACCACGTTGCGGTCAGACCGCAGTGACTTCCTTCTTCGCCTCACCAAGCGTGCTTTCGGTGAGGAACGCCTCCGGAATCGTGTCGGGCACCCGCACAAACCGGCCCCGGCCAACCCATACCAGGCCGCCGCCGGCCAGCATCAATGTCAGGCCAAGTCCAGCGAACAAGCCAGCCAGAGCAAGACCCATCTGCAGCGTCGAGTGGGTGACGGTGCCGACACCAAGTTCAGCGATGAGCGCGTGGGCGGTTCCGGTCCAGGCCAACGCCCGCGCCGGCCCCTCGATCGGGTGGGCACGATCGAATGCCGTCCAGTAGCGACCGTCGACGTTGAACTCATAGTCGCCGGCGGCGTAGGTCACGCCTTCATATTCGACAGCTTCGGTCAGTGTCACCGTCTGTGTGCCGTTCAGCGTGTGATAAGCGACAGTGGCCATCTGGTACATGTACTCGGTCGCCGAGTTCACCAGCGGATCGTTGGAGTCGAGATCCGACATCACCACTGGATACTTCCAGTCGTCCTGCAGCAATTTCATGATCGCGTGGGCGCCTTCGGTCGTGCCCCGATCGGTCAGGTTGCCCTGGTCGTCGTAGCTGAGCGTCACGTTCTGGGCTTCGCTGAATGCCTGCAGCGAGCGGTAGCCGTCTTGCACCTTGGCATACGCGACACCGCCGGCAACCATGAACCCGAGACCGACCACCGCCAGGATGATCCCCAGGACTTTCATGCGCTTCACCATTTCGGTACCTTCTCTCTATTGTTCGTGAAATCTTTCACGAGTGTTCTGAGATCAGGGTGCGCCAACCAAGGCACAGCGGTTAGGGCCGAAAGCACCTGCGCGCAGGGCCTTATTCGGCCGATGGGACGGCCGAGTGGCGTCCTACATCGAGACGGCACGGCCGCGAA
>JACQZX010000183.1 GCA_016213665.1 Actinomycetota bacterium
CAACTCCGGTGAACTCAACCCGGACATCGACGGGCACTACGGGCATCGCGGCTACCGGATCGGTGAGCGGATCGTGCTGCGCCGAAACAGCGATCGGGCCCGCACCCTGGACGCCCAACAAGTCACCGTCGCCAATGGCCAAACCGGCACCGTCGCCGGGATCGGCGACGGCGCGCTCTCCGTCATCCTCGACAACCACAACTCGATCATCACCCTCGACGAGACCTACCTCGCCCACGGTGGACGCGTCGACCACGCCTACGCCCTCACCACAACACGCGCCCAGGGCGGCACCTGGGAACAAGCGATCACCGTCGGCCTCGACGGCCTCTACCGAGAAGCCGCATACGTCGACATGTCTCGCGGACAACACAGCAACCTGCTCGTGATCACACGACCAGAAGCCGAACAGATCGACCTCCTCGCCCGCGACCCGCTCGAACGCCACGACCAACACGGCATACCGTTGCCGACCGAGGAACCCGGGACCATCGACGACGAACTCGTCGAGACCTTCGAACGATCCCGCGCAAAGCACCTCGCCCACACCATCGACCCGCACGTCACCACCGTCGACGCTCTCGCCCGGCGACCGCTCGACCAGCTCGAAGCTCGAGTCGCCGAGTGCCGACACATCGTTCGCCTCGCCAACGAGCACATCGGCGTCGACGCCACCGAACTCCGACATGCGATTGCCACCGCGACGCGCACGGCCACCCACGCCGCCATCGGACAGACCGTCAAAGCACTCGACCGGCACAACATCGGCACGATCATCGGACTTGACGACACCGCCGGCGAGGTACTCGTCGGGTTCCTGTCCGCCGACGGAAAGAGCGCCGAACGCTCACTCGCATGGCACGAAGTCGAGATCCTCGACGAACACACGACCCCTCGCTCGCTGCCCGACAGTGCCCGCACCCGATTCGCTCAACTCGCCCACGCTGCCGACGCCACGCTGGCCGCGTGGACCAACTACCTCGCCGAGAACGGCATCGACCCAGGCGAAGCCGACAACGTCCAACAGGCCATCCGACGAGTCATCGAACGCGCAACGAACGCCCTCATCGCCGATCAACCCCAATGGCTCACCACCCTCGTCGGCTATCAGCCCGCCGACCCGATCGGCACCCAGACCTGGACAACCGCCGTGCGCGACATCGCAACCTGGCGAACCCGACACCACCACGACGGAGACAACGTCGGCGTGCTGCCCGTGCCCGAGGACGCGGCGCGTCAGGCGTGGGAAGCGCTCAACACCCGGCTGGTCCACAACAAAGCCTGGCTCGACCACCGCGACCCGCCCACCGTCCTCTGGCCTCACCGACGCTCACATCACGAACTTGTCGCACGACGGACCGAACTCGACCAGATCTTCGAGACCGCCCCGGCCGATCAACAACCCCTCATCGCACGCCTACGTCGCGGCGACCCCCAACTGCTCGACGACACCGCCGAGACGCTCAAGGGTGCCCTCGACAACCAGCACGCCCGTCGGCACTGGATCCTCGAACACTGGCCCCACATCGTCGAGTACGCCGAAGTCACCAACACCCTCACCAACCAACTCTGGGGACCCGACACGGCCACCATCCTCAGCAACCTCGTGCCGAAGACTGGGTCCGCGCTCGCCGCAGCGGTTGCAGCGGGCGAGCAGTGGCTGCCAATCGCAGTGGGTGCTCTCGCGCCGCAATGGGCCACCAGCCTCGAACCCGACGTAGCGGTTCAACTCGATGCCATTGCGGACTACCGCCACCGGTGGAGCGTGACCAGCACCCAACCCCTCGGCGCAACCCCAGCTACCCCGGACCAGCTGGCCGAACACGAACACCTCGGCCAGCTGCTCACCCACACACCAGAAATGGCAGACGTCCGTGTCGACACGAGAGTCAGCAGGGGACTAGATCTGCAGTAAGCGGGGGTCCGCTCCGCGTCTCCTAGTGTGACTTTGATGGAGTTCGCGGGACACAACAATGGCTGACGAGCTGGACGTATTGCTCGAGAAGGTCGCTGATCCCGGACTCCGCGCAGAGCTGCGCGCCGCAGTGGACAAGGTGCGAGCCAAGCGCAACTTCGGGCTCGTGTTCGAGTCGCATCTGCCCGAGCGCGTCCGGCTGCCCGAGTACCCCGTGCGCCGCGGGACCAAAGTGCTACGCCGCGCGGACAAGAGCAACGGACCGATGAAGGTGGAGGGCGTCCGGCGCGGCCAAGCCACAGTGGTGACCGACGACGGAACAAGTGACACCTTGCCGGTGGATGACCTGGTGGTCGTGGCCGAGTTCGGCGAGCCGGTGTACCCCGGTCTCACAGGCGTGGGCAGCATCCAGCGCGGAGGCGACAAGCCCGCGCACGTGGTCATCAACGCCGAGAACCACCACGCGTTGGAGATGCTGCAGTTCACTCATGCCGGCAAGGTCGACTGCATCTACATCGACCCGCCCTACAACACCGGGGCCAAGGACTGGAAGTACGACAACAACTACGTCGATGGCGAGGATGCATACCGCCACAGCAAGTGGCTGGCGTTCATGGAGCGTCGCTTGGTCCTGGCCAAGCAGCTACTAAATCCCGACAACTCCGTACTCATCGTCACCATCGATGAGAAGGAGTACCTGCGCCTCGGCCTGCTGCTGCAGCAGACATTTCCAAGCTCCACGCAGCAGATGGTCAGTTCAGTCATCAACCCCAAAGGGGCAACGCGAAGCAACGCCTTCGGGCGCACCGACGAGTACCTATTTTTCGTTATGAACGGTTCCGCCTCTCCGGGGCCGCTGGAGCTAGGCCCCGAATGGAAGGTAGCCCGCGACACCCGCTCGGAGAACCTCCGCTGGGCGGAGCTGCTGCGAGCAGGGACGAACGCCCGCAGGGACGATCGGCCGAACCTCTTCTATCCCGTCTTCCTGCGCAACACGGAACACGGCCCGGTGTTCGACTCCATCGGCAATGTCCACATCGGCCCCGATTGGAATGAGCTGGTTCCGCCGAGCGAATGCGTCGCGGTTTGGCCGACCCGCTCGGATGGCTCCGAGGGCAACTGGCAGGTCGGCCCGGGTGCCTTGGCGAAGCTGATCGACGGCGGCTACGCCAAGATCGGAACTTGGCGAGGTGGGAACACTGCAATCTCGTACCTCAAGCGCGGTGAACAGGAGAAGGTGGAACAGGGCCTGTTCCCCGTTGTCGGAAAGAGGCCCGACGGGTCGATCGTTGTCGACGGGTCCGGGTACATACCGGTGTTCGTCCCCGGAACTCAGTGGCGGATCGGCGCTCATGAGGCTGGCGGGCCGGGCGGCACCGGCCTCCTTAGGTCGATGCTCCCCGAGCGTCGCTTTCCGTTTCCTAAGTCCCTCTATGCGACTGCGGACGCCATCCGGTTCTTCGTCGCTGACAAGCCAGATGCGGTCATCCTCGACTTCTTCGCCGGGTCGGGAACGACAACTCACGCTGTGATGGGGCTCAACCGCCAGGATGGCGGACGGCGTCAGGCGATCGTTGTGACGAACAACGAGGTGTCGGCCGACGAGGCGAAGTCGCTCACCGAGCGGGGCTTCCACGATGGCGACCCCGAGTGGGAGGCGCTGGGAATCTTCGAGCACATCACCCGCCCGCGTATCACGGCCGCCGTGACCGGACTGACGCCAGACGGCGCGCCAATCAACGGCGACTACAAGTTCACTGATGAGTTCCCGATGGCTGAGGGTTTCGAGGAGAACGTGGAGTTCATGAAGCTCACGTATCTCGACCCCGTCGACGTCGAACTGGATCGGGCCTTCGCAGCGGTAGCGCCGATGCTCTGGCTGCGGGCCGGCGGGCAGGGATCGACGGTGGCCGAGCGGACCGACGCGGGCGGCGACCTCCTCCAGTTTGCCGTGGCCGATCGGTACGGGGTGTTGTTCGATCCGGATCGCTGGCGCGACTTCGTCGCCGCGCTGCCCGCCGAGGCGAGGACCGTGTTCGTCGTGACCGACTCTGCAGCTGTCTTCGCCGGAGTGGCCGAGAGCCTTCCGGCGGACCTGGCAGTGGTGCGCCTGTACGAGAACTACCTGACGACGTTCGCGATCAACCAGGGGCGGGTGTCGTGAAGTATCAACTGTTCGACTATCAGCGTGATGCAGCCCTCGGGTGCCTGAAGCAGCTTCGCCGCGGTCGACGCGACTGGCAGGAGGACCGCAGTCGATCGAGCTTCGCACTGTCGGCGATCACCGGTGCTGGCAAGACCGTGATCGCGACCGCCGTGATTGAAGCAATGCTGCACGGCTCCAGTGATCTCGGCGTCGAAGCAGATCCACGGGCGACCTTCCTGTGGGTGACCGACGACCCAGCGCTGAACCGGCAAACACGGAACAAGATGCTGGCCGCCTCCGACCTGCTACAACCCAGCCGGCTCGCCATCCTGGACAACGACTTCCTCGACCCGACGCTGTCGGGTGGGCGGGTGTACTTCCTCAATATCCAGAAGCTGTCGAAGAACGCCGGTCTCGCTCAAGGGGGACGCAACCTGCGCCAGTACTCATTCTGGGAGGTCATCGCCAACACGATCAACGGCGGTACTACCGACTTGTACGTGGTGCTCGACGAAGCCCACCGCGGTGTGAAGCCCGCGACCGACCGCAAGACCATCGTGCAACGCATCATCGCCGGCGCTCCTGGGTCACACCCTGCCGTGCCACTGGTGTGGGGCATCTCGGCGACCATTGCACGGTTCACCACAGCGATGGACGGCGTCGCCGACCGCACGAACTACCCGCACATCGAGGTCGACGTCGATCGGGTCCGCGCCTCCGGGTTGATCAAGGACGAGATCGGCCTCGACGAGCCCGACGAGAAGGGCGCCTTCGGTTCGACACTGCTGCGCGAGGCTGTTCGATCAGCCCTCGACTACGACCGTCGTTGGCGTGACTACGCCACCGAACAGAACTCGCCGGAGGTGCTGCCGGTACTCGTCGTGCAGGTCGCCGACAAGGCCAGCGACGCGCATCTCACCGAGCTGGTGAACGTGATCGATTCGGAGTGGCCGGCGCTCGGACCGGGTGCCGTGGCGCATGTGTTCGGTGAGCATGAACGTCTCCATATCGGCGGTCGTGCTGTCGACTGGGTGGCGCCTGAATCGATCGAGAACGATCACGCCGTTCGCGTCGTGCTGGCGAAGACGGCAATCTCGACAGGATGGGACTGCCCGCGTGCCGAGGTGCTCTACAGCGAACGTCCCGCAGCGGATGCCACCCACATCGCTCAGATCATCGGCCGGATGGTGCGTTCGCCGCTGGCCCATCGCATCGCCACCGACGACGCCTTGAACACCGTCGCCTGCTACCTACCCAAGTTCAATCGCGACGCGCTGCATGCCATCAAGGACGAGCTCGAAGGCAACGGTAAGAGCGGTGCGGAGGGTCGCGTCGGCGCAACGGTGGTGCGCGCGCCGAAGGTGTTCGAACGCAACTCACACGTGCCGGCGGAGGTGTTCGACGTGATCGAGGCCCTGCCGTCGTTGCCCGCCCCCGATGCGTTGGCCAACCCGTTGCGACGTGCCAAGGAACTCACCCGCCTGCTCACCGACAACATCAGCGGCACTGCCCTGCTCGCGGCTGCTGGCCAGCGCCTCACCAAAGCGTTGAATGCCAAGCTCGACGGACTTGCCGCCCAGCACGCGGAGGCGGTTGCCGGCAACGTGCAGAACATCGAGCACGCCGACCTGGCCCGCGGTCGCTACAGCTTCGACGGCAGCGGCTTCCGCTACGAGACCTACCAAGTCGCCACCCATGCCACCGACCTCGAGCGGGAAGTGCGCAAGATCATCCGCTCCGTCCGCGAAGGCGTCGGGATGGACTACTGGCAGCACAGAGCCCGCCTTGCCGGCGCCGACGCCGACCCGATTGACGTGGCCGTCGAGGTCGCCGCGCTCTTCATGGTGCCCGAGGTGATCGGCGAGGTCGAACGCGAAGCAACGCTCTGGGTGCAACATCGTCTGGCCGACTATGCCGTGGACATCAAGAACACCACCGGAGCGACCCGCGACGCCTTCCGACGAGTCCAGGAGCAGACTGCTCGGCCTGAGGCCGTAACCGTCGATCTGCGTCAGAACCTGACCGCCGCCACACGCAAGGCAGGGGGCGACGACCTGCCCACCTACACCGGTCACCTCTACGCCGATGCCGGCGGCTACTTCCCGGCAGACCTGAACTCATGGGAACGCGCCGTGCTGGAGACGGAAGCCGCCCGGCCGACCTTCGTCGCCTGGTATCGAAATCCCGGACGCCCAACTCCCGCCTCACTCCGCATCGCCTACCAAGACGACAGCGCGGCGTGGGGTTCGCTGCAGGTCGACTTCCTCGTGGTGTCACGTCGAGGTGACGGCACGCTCGGCGTGTCGATCATCGATCCCCACGGCGACTACCTGGCCGACACCCGCCCGAAGCTGCAGGCGCTCGCTCGGTACGCCGAGCTCTACGGCGACCACTACGTGCGTATCGAGTCGATCGTGAAAGTCGGGGACCAGCTTCGAGTGCTCGACCTCCACGACCCAGGAATCCGCGCAGAGGCGATGGAGTTCGACGGCGCCCAGGTGTCGGCACTGTACGAAGGCAGCCACGCCCGCGACTACAGGTAGCGCCGCGAGGCAGGTGGCCGATCGTCCGACAACCGGGCGTCGCCACAGTTCGGACCGATGTGTGCCGCGGCAAGGGAGAGACGTTCATGGCCGGTGCGCAATGAGATTGTGTGAGAAGGAGCCGGATCGCGAGTCCGTCCGAGGCAGCCTGGATCTCAAGTCGGGTGGGCCCACGTACAACCCTCGTTGTACTGGTCAGACATCTGCCGCACCCAGTGTGTGAGCGCGGTGTGCAATGCATGGGCCGACGTCGACTGCTCGTCGTCGGCGTCGGGAGGGTTGTGCAGGGCCAGTTGTTCGAGCGCGGTGCGTAGTGCGTCGGGGTCGTCCCACGGCAGATCGTTTTGGTCAACTTCGGTGGGGTACTCGCTGTATCCCGCCACGAGCGCACCGATGTGCCATCGGAGCGCCTCCTCCAGCGCGTCGTAGACGGTGAGGCCGGGGCGGTGGCCTCGCGAGAGGTAGTCGACGGCGGATACCACGTCGAGCCACACCTGGCTTGACGAGCGGCGGTCTCGGTCGAGGGCTCGGTTCATGTCAGAACTCCGGTTGTGCGTGGTTTGCGAGCATTGGCGGGTCCAGTGATGGGACTACGAGATTGGCGAGTTGCGTCGCGAGGTCGTTGATGCCTGTTGCGGTCGGCAGTGGCAGTGCCTCTCGCAACACCGCCCGGGTTGTCAGGTCGATGACGGGTGCGAGCGGGGTCGGCGACTGGTTGAAGTGACGTTCTGCGAGGGCGTCGACGGTGGCGGTGTCGCCGCTGCAGGCGATGGTCAGCGCTTCGATTGCGGTCGTCGGGTGGGTGCCGGCGTCGGCGAGGAGTTGGGCGGCGGTGTCGGGGTCGAGCCCGTAGCGTTCTCCGAGCGCGGCGAGGTCGTCGGGTTGCGCATGACGGGCGGAGTACGCGTATGCGGCGATCGGGTCCTCGACGATCGTGACGACTGCGACTGCGAACGCGTCGGGTGTCGGGGCATGGGCTGCGAGCTGTCGGACTGCGGCGTCAACGGGCATGCCTGCTTCGAGCAAGGTCGCGGCGGCGAGTTCCCAGGTGTGCGGGCGAGCGTCGAGACTGCGAAGCACCTCACGAGGGTGAGAGGCGAGCATCTCGGCTGGTGTGCAACCCGCTTCTCGGAGTTCCACCACGGTGGCGCCGAGCATCTGGCCGGCAACGACTCGATCGACATCCCACAGCTCGTTGAGGGCACGCACACCGTCGGCGATCGGCAACCCGATTGTCGGTATCAACGCCGCCACCTGACCGGCGTCGACGTGCTCGTGGGCCAACACGGTGATCGTGGTCGGTGGTGTCAACACACCAGTAGCGCCGAGCAACTCGCTGAGGTCGGCGGCCTGAACTGTCGGGTCGGCAAGGCGGGCACGATCGGCTGGATCGAGGCGGTGGCCGATGACGTCGACGAGCAGCTCTCGTGTGAGTGTGCCTGCGGCGGCTGCCTCGTTGATGAGTTCATCGGCGAGCTGCGGGGCCTGGGCGGCGAGCTGCACAATCGTTCGCCGGCCTTCGGTCTCGGCCGCCGACTTGGCTGCGGCGCTGTTGGCTGCGAGCGGGAGCTGACGGATGTCGGAGTCGGCGAGCACCCAGCTGTCCCACCGCCCGCCAGGGCCCGGCGCGACAACCAAGCGGACACGATCGGTGAGGTCTCGTTGTTCGGACCGTTCGTCACGACCGAGGGTCAGCGGCCGCCAGTTGGAGTGCTGACGGTCGAATACACCGCTCGGTGCTGGACCTGCGGCCGGTGGGAGCACAGTCGCGGCGAGCGTCGGATATCGATCACTCACAACCGCACCGACCGCCTTCTGCGCGGCCACGAAGTTGGATGCCTCGCCTTCGTCGAGCAGGCCGCGCCGACCGGACGCCGGGCGGGTGGACTCGATCCGCCATCGGGCGCCTTCGCTAGTTTCGTAGACGCCGAGGTATCCGGTGTCCGAGACGCGCATGAATCCAGCGCGGCCGACCGCGCCGGGCATCCCGCGGGCAGCCCATTCGATCGCGGTGTACGGCCCGGCTTCGACCCACACGCCCAC
>JACQZX010000181.1 GCA_016213665.1 Actinomycetota bacterium
AACCCGGCGGCGCCACCGCGCTGGCGGCGTTACACAGTGGCGCCTACACAGCCGAACCCGGTGAGCGAGTGGTGGTCGTTGTGTGCGGAGCGAACTGCGACCCCGCAACCGTCACGGGCTGAACCGGGTCAAGGTGCGAGTTGGGCGAGTACGCCCTCGATCAGCGGCACGATGTCGGCAGGAGGGTTGAGCGCGAGGCAGGTCTCCGCTTCCTGCCGTACCAATTCCGGGTCACTCTCGGCGACGAAGTTGCTGAACGCGAGGGCGAGCAGGCAGTGGGGGTCGGCGTACGTCGCGTCGACGGTGCTCGCGTCGATAAGGCCGGCAAGGCTTTCCTGAACCGCCAAGGAATCGTTCGCAGTGAGGACATCGACCCATGCCGAGTATGTGCGCGCCTCCAGATTGTCGGGCTCCAACTGCAGCACTTCCGCGTAAACCGACTGCGAGTCCGCGAACTGGCCGAGGTTCATCAGCCGCCTACCTTCCGCCAACTGCACTGCCACTTCGTCGGCGGGTTGGCCACCGGTGAGACCCTGCCCCGGCAATCGTTGCCCTGCCGATCGGGCGACGAAAACGCCAAGCCCGACCGCCACCGCGAGAGTGAGGCCGAGAATCGCCAGTCGCCTGCCCCAATTGCGGGTGGGTACCACCGGTTGCGAGCTACGCCCACCGTCGATCTCGCGCAGCACCGCTGCCGCGCGCGCAACGTATCCATCGCGCAGCGCATCGAAGTCGGCGGAGGCGACGTCGCCGACTTCACGTTCGCGGTCGAGATCGCGGAGGCTCTCGAGCAGGAACCGCCGCTCCTCCTCCAGTTCGGCCAGCCGGGCAGCGTCCGCTCGCACCGGCTTCACTCTCGCTCCAACGCAGTCGCCACCAGTTGGCGATCGTCGTCGTCGGGCACCAGGTCGATGGTGTTGCGCCAGCGCCTGAACGCGAAGTACAGAGCTACCCCGGCACACACCAAGGCCACCGACGGGAGTACCCACACCAGCGATTCGAATCCGCTCGCGTTCGGCACCAACTGAGTCCTGGCATCGAAGTTCTGCACGATGAAAGCGATGATCTCGTCGTCGGTGGCGTCGGTGGACGACACCTGTTTCGCGATTTCGGTGCGGATCGAGTCGGACTGGCTGTTGCGCGATTCGTAGACGGTCTCGCCATTGCAGACCGGGCACGCCAACTGTTTGCTGATCTCCTGCACCCGCTCCTCCGGGGTGCGGGCACCACTGTCGCGAGTCGAGCCGACCGCCAACAATCCGGCAACTACGAAGACGAGCAGCATCCAGCCTGGCCAACGCTTCAGCTGCTTCACGGCCGCATCACTTTCACGGCAACCCCGTACGCGTCACGTTGTTGCTGAACCAATAGTGCCAAGGTGTCGGCGTCGATCGGACCTGCCCAGCGCATACGCACGATGCCGTCGGGATCGATGATGAACGTCTCCGGCACCTGCGCGACACCGAAGTCGACGTTGATACCACCGTCGTCGTCGCGGATCACGGGCCAGTCACCATCGCGCGCTTCGAAGAAGTCGCGCACGTTGTCAAGACGATCGCCGGCTTGCAGGATCGTGTAGAACTCGGCGCCGTCGGATCCGAGGGTGGCCTGCTGCTCGACGAACTTCACCAGCTCCGGATGCTCTGCAATGCAAGGTATGCACGTGGAGTTGAAGAAGTTAACCACCACCCAACTGCCCTTGCGGCGGGAGAGATCGAAGGGTTCGTCATCGAGCGTCGTACTTCGCACCGACGGCGCCGCGCGGCCGAGCAGATGACTGTCGACGACGCCAGCCGTGTCATTGTCTGCCTCGCTGCCGGCCAGCACCCAGAACAGTCCGCCCAGAACGGCAGCGACCACGAGCACGATGATCGGGGCCAGACGGCGACGCGAGATCGTGTCAGGCATGCGCGGGCTGCTCGACTTCCACTAGGTCGGGTTGGTCGGCGTCGTTCATGTCAAGCGCGATCGGTGCCGAGACGGGGTCGGTCGGCCTGCGCCGGTTGCGGCCGGGGAAAGCCGCCAACAGCGTCCCGAACGCGCACAACCCGCCGCCCACCCACATCCACAGCACCATCGGCTTGATGAAGATCTTCAGCTTGGCGACTCCGGTACTCGGTTGCGAGCCGTTCTCGAGCGTCAGGTAGATGTCGTTGGTCAGCCCGCTCTTCACGCTCGGCGTCGCGACATCCATCCCGAACGCGGTGTACTTGCTGATCGCCGGCGCGTACGCCTGACCGCCATCGATGCTGACCTGGGCGCGAATACCGACAGATCGGGAGGTTGTGAAGTCGGTGAGATCGACAAGCGTGAAGGTGTGCCCGGCGAAGGTCACCGTCTCGCCCTTGGCGACCGTGAACTGCCCCGCACGCGTGTAACTGTTCGAGGCCGCGAGCGCTACCGCGATCAAGATCACGCCGAGGTGCACGACCATACCACCGTTGGCACGCCCGAGCAGACCGCGGTACCCCTGACGGCGCGTCGCCAACAGCAGTTGGCGCAGGGCCGCACCGCCCGCGAAACCGGCGAGGCCGAACGCGAGCAAGGGCGCCAACCCGTCGCCGCCAAGCGCAACGGCCAATGCAAGCGTTGCTGCGCCACACCATGCCGGCCAGAACAACCGGTCGCGCAACAACTCACCACCAGCCTTGCGCCACGGCAACGCCGGCGCGACGGCCATCAGGAACAGCAAGACCAAACCGATCGGTCGCGCCATCGTGTCGAAGTAGGGCGAGCCGACCGAGATCTTGCGGTCGTCCTTGGCCTCGGCGATAAGCGGAAAGACCGTGCCGAGAACAACTACGAACGCGAATAGTGCAAACACAACGTTGTTGGCGAGAAACGCACCCTCACGCGACACCGCCGAATCGATCGCCCCCGGCGCGCGCAGCTTGTCGCCGCGCCAACCGATCAGCAGCAGCGAGATCGCGACCACCACTCCGAAGGCACCGAGCAGGTAGGGGCCGATGTCGCTGTCGCTGAACGCGTGCACGCTGTTGATCACGCCACTGCGGGTGAGGAACGTGCCAAGGATGGTGAGCGAGAACGTCGCTACGAGCAGGCTCAGGTTCCACACGCGCAGCATGCCGCGGCGCTCCTGCACCATCACCGAGTGGATGTACGCGGTGCCCGTCAGCCAGGGAAGCAGGCTGGCGTTCTCCACCGGATCCCAGCCCCACACGCCACCCCAACCAAGCACCTCGTAGCTCCACCAGCCGCCGAGCAGTATCCCAAGCGTGAGAAAGCCCCAGGCGAACAGTGCCCATCGGCGCGTCTCGACCAGCCATCCCTCGCCGACCCGGCCGGTGACCAGCGCCGCGATCGCGAACGCGAACGGCACGGTGAAGCCGACGAAACCGAGGTAGAGAATCGGTGGATGAAACAGCACCAACACATGGTTCTGCAGTAACGGGTTAGGACCCTTGCAACAACGTAGGAAGTCGGGCGTGGCCGCGGCTCGGAACGCATCGGTGGGCCCGAGCGCGAGGAAGAAGAAGAAGCCGGTGACCGCGAACATCACGACCAGTGCCCACGCCACCAGCGGATCACCAACTCGATTGCGGTAACGCCGCATGATGACGAACGAGTAAGTGGCGAGAAGCAACAACCACAACAGGATGCTCCCCTCCAACGCACTCCATAACGCTGTGAAGTTGAACAGCGCGGGAGTGTCGCGGCTGCCTACTTTCTGCACGTATGCCAACGACCAGTCGCGCGTGATCAGCCCACGTTCCATCACTATTACCGCAAGGATGGCGCCGACCAGCGCGATCGTGCCGTAGGACTGGACGGTGCGCATCAGCCGCGGGTTTCGCAACAATGTCGCCGCGATCAGCGCCATCGCTCCGAAGAGCGACGCCGCGAAGCCGACGATGAGTGCCGAGTGGCCGAGTAGACCGTTCAGCCCTTCTGCGAGCATGCCGCGGCCTCCGCATTCGCATCATCGAGGCGATCTTCATTCTCGGCGTCGTATTCGTTGTCGTGTTTCACGATCACTTCCTCGCCGGCGAAGTAGCGGCTGCCATCGGCGGCGGGCAAGACCTTGCCAGTTACGACAACAGGGATGCACTCCTGAAACAACCCGGTCGGGGTGCTGCCCAGCACCACGGGCATCGATACGCCGTTGAACGTAAGGATGAAACTGGTGGCCGCCGATTCGGTCTCGACGGAACCTTGCTCGACCGTGCCCTGTATGCGAATGTTGCGGCCTTCGTCGCAGCCGTCCTTGACACCGATCTCGTCGACATTGCAGTAGTAGTCGAGTGCAGATGAGAGGAACTTGGCAACGACAACACCACCTGCAACCAGTACC
>JACQZX010000182.1 GCA_016213665.1 Actinomycetota bacterium
GCGGCGGCCGGCAAGGCCAGGCCGGTCGGCGGCATTCAGTTGGCGCTAATCGCGGCGCCTGGCTCCAAGGTGATCGGCACCAAGACGATCGTCGACTGCCGCTTGCAGAGTCTGTTGCCGGCGGCGGTTGCCGAACGCAATTCCAAGATCGTTCTTACGGATCTGCCTGCGGGCAAGGTGCTGACGCTGAAAATCGTCGACATCGAGGCGCGAAGCGGCGGCTTCTTCTCGGGCCGCAAGGAGATCACGGTCGAGGGGCGTCTGACCGATGCCGGTAAGGTCAAGGGGACCTTCACCGCCAAGGAAAGTTCTCTCGGGTCAGTCAGCAACTGCGGAATTCTCGAGAAGGCGATTCGCGAACTGGCCGGCGACATCGGCGCCTGGGTCGACCGGCCGGCGATGAACTCGCGGCTCGGCAATACACGCTGAGGGCAACGCTGCGGCGGGGCCAGCCGAGAGGTCGGATGAGTGTCCCGACGACTGCGAGCGAGTGAGGGGGACCGCAAGAGTTCGGCGCGCCGGCGATGTTCCCCGTGGGCGATGACTTGCTAACTGCGACAGGCGCGACGTAGGATCGATGATCTGCGGCTGGGGGACCCATTTCCGGGCCTATACCCGCGTCGTCTCGGAAGGAGGGTATGGCATGTTCCCGAAATCGATCGTTCGGCAAGCGCGCTTGGTGCTCGCGCTGCTCGCGCTTGTTCTTGTCGCGACGGAGCTGAGTGCCAGCGCCGCCCTCGGTCCCGCCGGTGCGAAGGCCTATGTGGCCAACACCGAGAACAATACGGTCTCGGTAGTGGATCTTTCGGATATGACCGTGTCGACTGCAGTCGATGTGGGCAGCGAGCCGCGAGGTGTGGCGATCACACCCGACGGGGAGTTCGTTTACGTCGCCAATCGCTTCGGGAGTATCTTGAACGATGTGCAGACGCCGTCGGTGTCGGTCCTCTCCACGACGACAGACGAGGTGGTTGCCGTGATCGGCCTCTCGGGAAGCGAGCCGTATGATTTGGCGGTTACGCCGGACGGATCTCGAGTGTATGTCGCGTGCAAGGGATCGAGCTCCGTTGTCGTTGTCTCGACGGCAACCAATGCGGAGATTTCTTCGATTCCTCTTTCGTCGGAAAACGCGTCGCCCGAAGGCATCGCGATCACCCCTGACGGATCGAAGGTGTATGTGGTGAACCGGCAAGACGATACGGTGGACGTCATCTCGACGGTGACCAATGCCATCGTCGGTGGTCCGCTCTCGGTCGGTTCCGCCCCGCGCGACGCGAAGGTTACTGCGGACGGAGCCAAGGTCCTGGTCGTGGGCGAGGGTGCTCCGGTGGTCATCCTTACGGCCAGCGACACTGCCAGTACCACGACCTTCGAGGATATCGGCACGCAGCGTAACGTCGCGATGGCCGGGAACCTGGCTTACGTCACCAACTTCAGCTACTTCCCGTCGATGGCGAGTTCGCTCAGGGCGCCGGAACCAGGGCAGGGTTCGCTCGACATCTACGACATGGCAACCGAGTCCTATGTTGCGTCCGTGGGGATGAGCGGGACGAAGCCCTATGCCGTGGATGTGCTACCCGATGGCAGCGCCGGGTGGGTATCGCAGCAAGACTCCAACTCGGTGCAGGGCGTCGATCTCGTGGCTCAGGCCGAGTCCGGCAGTGCCGCCGAAGTCGGCTCCGGCCCGCGCGGGCTGGCGGTGTTTGTGCCGGTCCCGGTGGGTTGTCAGGAGAATTCCGATTGCAACGATGACATCGTCTGCACGGTCGATTCGTGCAACACCGAAACGGGCGACTGTACGAACGACGACTCTCAGTGCCCTTGCCCCAACGACTGCGGCGACCCGGCCGTGGTGTTCGGTACCATTACGGCGGTTGATGCAGGGTTCATCCTGCGCACTTCGGTTGAACTCGAGACGTGCGAACTTTGCGTCTGTGACGTCGACGATTCCGGCGAAGTTCTTGCCTCGGACGCCTTGAGCGATCTTCGTTACGCCGTCGGGTTGCCGGATGTTCTCGTGTGTCCGGCGAAAGGAGATCCTCAGTAGTAGACGCACACTCGTCGAAGTGCTGCTCGCGACTCGAGCCGCGGCCTCAGGCTTTGAGCACTTTGCGCCGAAACTCGCGGATCACCGGCATCTTGTCGAGCCAGGGCGAAGCGTCAGCGCGATCGGGATCGTGCGGGCCGGCCGGGCCGGCGAAGCCGGCGGGGATCTGGCTGTAGAAGACCGGAGGGTCTTCGGTCTGGTCCAGGTAGTGGTACTCGTAGCCGGGTACGCACATGTCGTCGTCCACGAGGACGTCGACGGTGCGCACGCCGAAGCTCGAAAGC
>JACQZX010000180.1 GCA_016213665.1 Actinomycetota bacterium
GAGCGGGTGACGGGAATCGAACCCGCGTTCTCAGCTTGGGAAGCTGATGTTCTGCCTCTGAACTACACCCGCGAACAGGAGACGAGGATACTCCGACGGCAACTACTGTCGACAGTGTGATCCTGTCCGACGGCACGCTGCGCGCGCACTTCGCCTCCGGATACATCGTTCTCGACCCTTACGAGCCGGAACTGGTGCAGCCGGCCTCGGTGGACGTACGGCTCGGCACCGAGTTCCGCGTTATGCGCAACACCCGGCTTACTCACATCGACCCCTTCGAGGCGCAGGACAAACTGATGGACACTGTCACGATGCCCATCGGGGAGGTGTTCGTGCTTCATCCGGGAGAGTTCGCCCTCGGCCATACCGCGGAGACGGTCGGGTGCCCCAACGACATCGTCGGCGTCGTCAATGGCAAGTCGTCACTTGGCAGGTTGGGCTTGCAGGTTCACGCGACCGCAGGCTTCATCGACCCCGGCTTCCGTGGCACCGTCGTGCTCGAACTCTCGAACGTCTCCAACCTTCCGATACTGCTGCGACCGGGCATGAAGATCGCGCAATTGGTCTTTCAGAGCCTCGATCACGCCGCCGAGCGTCCGTACGGACATCCCGATCTGAAGAGCAAGTACCAGAATCAACACGGCGCCGTCGCATCGAAGTACGACCTCAACACGCCCTGACGCGGACGGATCGCGTCCTAGCTGAAGTCAGCTGAACGAGTTGCCGGTGGCGATCGGCGTTGCCGGGTTGGCCAGCGCGCGTTCGCCCGCTTCGATCGCCTCGAGCAGGTGGATGGAGATGTCGGCAACTCTGACGTCGGATTCTTCGACCCCGGCGGCCTTCACCCCATCGTCGAGCATGATGTAACAGAACGGGCAGGCAGTGGCCACCCTGGTGGCACCGGTGGCGATGGCCTCCTTGGCTCGTTCGTCGTTCACCTTGGTGCCGATGTTCTCTTCCATCCACATGCGCGCACCACCGGCGCCGCAGCACATGCCCTTTGTGCCGTTGCGTGGCATCTCGACGATTTCGATTCCCTTGATGCTGCCGACGACGTTGCGAGGCGCGAGATAGATGTCGTTGTGGCGGCCGAGGTAGCAACTGTCGTGATAAGTCAGCCGCTCTGCGAGCGTCGCTTGGCTTACGTCGAGCTTGCCGCTTGCGATCAGGCTTTCCAGCAGCTGCGTATGGTGTACAAGTTCGTAATTGCCGCCGAGTTGCGGGTACTCGTTCTTCAACGTGTTGAAGCAATGCGGGCATTGCGTGATGATCTTCTTCACGCCCATCCCGTTGAGCATCTCGATGTTCGGCATCGCCAACATTTGGAACAGGTACTCGTTGCCGCTGCGACGGGCCGAGTCGCCGGTGCACATCTCGCTGGGTCCCAGCACGGCAACCGTGATGCCGGCGCGTCGCAGCAGGTTGACCATCGCCTGCGTGACCTTCTTGTTCTTGTCGTCGAAGCTGCCGGCACAACCGACCCAGTAGAGGTATTCAGCTTCCAACGGCTGGCCAGGGTCGACCACGTTGACATCTAGATGGTCACCCAACGACAGCGCCCAATCGGCGCGTTCGCCCTGGTTGATTCCCCAAGGATTGCCCTGGTTCTCCATTGCTCGGTAGGCGTTGCCGAGTTCCGTAGGAAAGTTGCTCTCCATCAGCGAGAGGTAGCGCCGCATGTCGAGAATCTTGTCGAGGATCTCGATGTTCACCGGACAGATCTCGTCGCATGCTCTGCAGGTGGTGCAACTCCATACTTCTTCGGCCGTGATGCGCTCGAACAACGAGTTCGACGAAATGGTGATTTCCTTCGGCGTGCCGAGCGGTGGGCGAACGTATCCGTGTGGTGCGCTCGCCGCCATCACCTCCCCGGTCTTCAGCACGATCTCGCGCGGATCGAGCGGTTTACCTGTCGCGTGGGCGGGGCACACGCTGGTGCAGCGGCCGCACATCGTGCACGAATCGGTGTCGAGTAACTGCTTCCACGTGAAGTCCTCGACCACACTGGCACCGAAGCTCTCCAACGATGTCTCCGCCAGGTTCGGCATCGCCCTCATCGCGCCCTTGGGGCGATCGCGATCCTTGAGGTACATGTTGAGCGGGCTGGTGAACATGTGCCTCAGCATCGTGATCGGCAGCATCACCAAGAAGCCGGCGAACGCGACCACGTGCACGATCCACGTCCACTGATGCCACTGGGTAAGCGTGTGCGCGCTGAGCCCGTCGAACAACTGGCTCAACGGGTAGCCGACGAAACTCCACTTCTCGTAACCAGGCGACTCGATCTCGGCGATACGGAACGCCTCGGCAAGAAAACCGGTGATGCCGATCAGCGCGAAGGTCGTAAGTATGAGCGCGTGCTCTGGTCTGGTCTTGATACGAATCCTGTACGGCCTTTGCACGTAACGGCGCACGAGGGCCCAGACGATGCCAGTCATGAACACCACGCCGGCGAAGTCACCGAAGAAGCTGTAGGCCAGGTACGTACGGCCGTGCAGGAACTTGAGATCTTCTGGCAGTTGGTGGTCGAGTTCGAGCACGGTGGTTACGCCGAGCAACGCCATGAAGCCGAAGTAGATCATCGAGTGCATCAGGCCGGCACCGAAGTCGCGCAACAGGGTGCGCATGTACACACCGGCGCGAAAGTCGCCGAGGCGCCGCTTCACGTTCTTGGCGGTGGTGCGCCTGCGATCCGGGGCGCCGCGCTCCCAGTTGCGCACACGATCCGCAAACCTGAACGAACCCCACACCAGTAACGCCGGGATCACGGTGTAGAACGCGACCTGCAACGCGCCGGGAATGCCACCGAACAGTTCCCGCGATGGCGTCTTGGTCTCTTCCCAGTCGGTGAGGTGTGGAACTATGCCCGACACGACGGTGAACGCCGCCATGCCGATGCCGAGGGTGATGGCCAGTTGGTGTGGCTTGAAACGCTTGAACATATTCCGCGCGACCCTAGTTGTCGCGCCGCCGCCTGCCAGATTTTGGCGTGCCGGGTGTGACCTATCAGCCGAAGTACTGGCGATCGAGATCGCGGATACGACCGGCGAGTGTGGCCAGCACCTTGTGCGCTAGTGCCGGCACCTCGTCGAGCACACCGACGAAGTGACGCTGGTCGAGCAGTAACAGAGTGCAGTCGGTCTCGCAACTCACGGTGGCTGTACGCGGTCCGTGGTCGAGCAATGACAGCTCGCCGACGACCGTGCCCGCACCGAACGATCCGACCTTCTTGCCATTGCGCTTCACGAGTACCGTGCCGGAGAGGACGACGAATGCTTCCCGGCCGGTCTGGCCTTGGTCGACAATCAGCGAGCCCGCTGGCATGCTGATCTCGTCACTGGCCTTCGCGATCTTCTCGAGATCCTTGGTGGAGCAGCCTTGAAACAGGCTCACGTTGCGCAGGTGCTCAAGTTGTGACTTCTTGCTCGACATGGAGAGCACTATAGACCGGTCGGACACGGGGTGGCGACGGCCGGGGTCACAGCTGCGACTGGGCTGCCACGGCGGCGGCAGCATCGGCAATCGTTGCTTGATCGCCCAGGTACTCCGCCGTGATCACCCGCAGCGATGCATCGAAGCTGTAGCGGCGGGGAACCCCCGTGGGAATGTTCACGTCGACGATGTCACTCTTCGTGACGCGCTCGAGGTGCATCAGCACCGCGCGCAGCGAGTTGCCGTGTGCCGTGATCAGAACGTCGTGGCCTGCCAGCAACTGCGGCGATACGACGTCGTACCAATACGGCAGAACTCTTTCGACGACGTCGGCGAGACACTCGCTGCTCGGCAGTACGTCGGGCGGTAGTAGCCGGTAGCGAAGATCATTGATCGGATGCTCGGGACTGACTTGATCCACGGGCGGCGGTGGGGTGTCGTAACTGCGGCGCCAAATGTGGGTCTGCTCAGCACCGTATTGCGCGCTCGTGGCCTTCTTGTCGAGACCCTGTAACGCCCCGTAGTGGCGTTCGTTCAATCGCCAACTGCGTTGTACCGGTAGCCACACCTGATCCATCGCATCCAGTGCCAAGTTGCTGGTGACTACCGCCCGGGTCAGCACCGAGGTGTGCGCGAAATCGAAACGAAGTCCTGCCGCGGCCATGGTGTGACCGGCGGCGGTTGCCTCTTTGGCGCCCTTGTCGGTGAGCGGCACGTCGTGCCAACCGGTGAACAAGTTCTGCTGATTCCACGTGCTTTCACCGTGGCGCAGGATTACGAGCGTGCCGATCACATTGTCAGTGTAAGGCGCCGGAACCGACGAGGCTTTCGATGACGTCGGCAGCTCTGGCAGTGCCGTTGCGACTCCGTATGACGGCTGCATTGGCAGCCATACGATCGTGTAGTGCAGCGTCCGCGAGTAACCGATCAACCGCAGCGATGAGCTCGTCGTCACCGAAGGAGTAGGTGCCGAGCCTCACGCCATAGCCGAGTTCCTGAACTCGCTGCGCGTTGTCGTACTGATCCCAGAACAGCGGCAGCAAGATCATCGGCTTGCCGAAGTGGAAGGCCTCGGTGGTGGTGTTGTTGCCGCCGTGTGTGATCACGAGGTCGACGTGTGGCAGCACGTTGGTTTGTGGCACCTGCATCGCGCCCCACATGTTGTCGGGCAGTTCGTATTCGTCGGCCAGTGGTCCCTTGGAGACTACGAATCGATGGCGCGTACGACCGAGTACTGATACCAGTCGCTTCATCAGATCGACATCGGCGGAGCCCAGCGAACCGAGCGAGAGATAGACCAACTTGCCGGCTGGATTACCGGCGTTGGGGTGTCGGCGAAGTTGGTCGGGAATCTCCCACGCCTCGTCGGTGGCCCGGACTGAGGAATCGAGCCGGTGCCAACTGCTGCTCAGCGGTCGACGTTCGGTGTAGTCGGCAACCTCTGGATAGAGGTAGAGATTGGCGGCGCCTTCGTGAATGAATTCCAGGTCGGCGAGCGGCGGGGCACCGCACGACTGCACCCAGGCGTCGTAGTTGCCCCACAACTCGCGGTGCGTGCGGTCGTACTCGGCCCGAAACTCTGCCCATTGGCTGCGATCGTCGCTCGGATAGCCGCTGAACAACGGGGGAATGTCGGCGCCCTTCATCTCCAACGGTTGGCAACTGACCGACCGAACGAAGGGCACACCGGCGGTGACGAGCGCGGGGAAGCAGTTGACGTTGTCCTCGATGATCACGTCAGGGTGTTGGCGCTCGATGATTTCCTGCAGTTGTGGCTGGCAGAACATCGCCCCATCGATCAATGCCTGCCACGTCGGCTGGATGAACTGGGTCAACTGTTCGATCGTCGGCAGCCGGAACACTGGTGCGGTGTCGCGGATGAAGTCGATCCAGAATTGGCCGGCGGCAGCCTCGGGCGCTTTCGGATCGCTGTCCGGTGTTGGCTCCGGTGCGGGTGCAAGATCGACCAGGTCTTCGACAAAACCGAGCGGCTGCAGCTTGCCCTGCCAGCTTGCCTCGGCAGCAAAGATCACGGTGTGACCGCGCTCGCGCAGGATGTTGCCGATACCGACGCAGTTGTTGGTGGGCCCGTATGCGCTTTCGGGCATGAAGAGAAACCTGGCCATCTCCTGTTTCTAGCCGACGCCGGGATGTGATCGGTGGCTAGCGTCGCCGCCAATGGGAGCGCCATGACCGAGAACGACTTCCGGGCGCTCGTCCGCGCCGGCTACGAACGAATCCCCGTCACGCTCGAAACGCTCGCCGACCTCGACACGCCGCTCTCGCTGTACCTCAAGCTTGCCAACGTGCCGGGCTCCTACCTGCTCGAGTCCGTGATCGGAGGCGAACGCTTCGGCCGCTACTCGATTATCGGCCTGGCCGCCCGCGAGCGGATCGAGGTGGCGAAGGGACGCGCCTGCGTAATTCGCGACGGCGTGACAATAGAGGAGCGCGAAGTCGGTGATCCTCTCGCCTTCGTGGACGAATACATCAAGCGCGCGTCAGCGGCACCCCTCGCCTCGGATCTCAGGTTCGCCGGCGGGCTCGCCGGCTATTTCAGCTACGACGTAGTGCGCTACATCGAGCCGAAACTCGCGCGCGATGAGCGAGCCGACCCAATTGGCCTGCCCGACATCCGACTGCTGTTGTCGGAGGAACTCGCCGTCGTCGACAATCTCGCCGGCAAGGTGCACCTCATTGTCTACGCCGATGCCAGGGAGCCGGGAGCGTTCGAGAGTGCGCGTGCGCGGCTAGAGGCGCTTCGCGGTCGGCTGCGCGGATCGGCGTCGCTCCCCGGCCATGTCGCTGGTGCCGCCGGTGAATCGCCGCGGTCGAACATCGGCGAGGAGGTTTTTTACGCGGCGATCGCCAGGGCCAAGCGTTACATCACCGACGGCGATGTGATGCAGGTTCAGATCTCGCAGCGACTGACGCAGTCGTACGCGGGTTCGCCGCTCAACCTCTATCGGGCGCTGCGTTCGATCAACCCCTCGCCGTACATGTTCTATTTCGATTTTGGCGACAGCCAACTGGTCGGCGCCTCGCCCGAGATTCTCGTCAGGCGCGAGGGCAACAAGGTAACGCTGCGGCCAATCGCCGGTACACGCAGGCGTGGTACGACGCCGGACGAGGATCTGGCCATGGAGGTCGAACTCGTGGGTGACCCCAAGGAAAGAGCCGAGCACCTGATGCTCATCGATCTCGGCCGCAACGACGTCGGACGGATCGCGCGCGTCGGGTCGGTGCGGGTTACCGAGCAGATGCAGGTCGAGCGCTACTCGCACGTCATGCACATGGTCTCCAACGTCGAGGGCGATGTCGAGCCGAGTCTCACTTCGATGGAACTCTTGAAGGCGACGTTCCCCGCTGGCACGGTGACCGGGGCGCCAAAGGTGCGTGCGATGGAGATCATCGACGAACTCGAGCCAGAGCGGCGCGGCGTGTACGCCGGCGCGGTCGGCTATCTCGGCTTCAACGGCAATCTCGATCTCGCCATCGCCATCCGCACCGGCGTGGTGAAGGCTGGCGAACTGCACGTGCAGGCGGCGGCGGGCATCGTGGCCGACTCCGTCGCACCGCACGAGTGGTTGGAGACGCGCAACAAGGCAACGGCAGTGCTGGCGGCCGCCGAACTGGTGAAGGCGGGGCTCGATGCCCCGCCGGTGTGAGCGGCCGCCATGTTGTTGATGATCGACAACTACGACTCCTTCACCTACACCCTCATCCAGTACTTCGGCGAGCTTGGGCAAGATGTTCGCGTCGTGCGCAACGACGAGGTCGACATTGAGGAGATCGAGCGCCTGGCACCGACCCGTATCGTGATTTCACCCGGGCCGTGCACCCCCAACGAGGCCGGCGTGTCGCTGCCGGCCATTGCGCGGTTTGCGGGCGAGATCCCGATCTTGGGCGTCTGTCTTGGCCACCAGGTCATCGGGCAAGCGTTCGGTGGGCGCGTGATCCACGCCCGGACACTTATGCACGGCAAGGTATCCGCGATCCATCACTCCGGCGAGGGTGTCTTTCGTGGCTTGCCTTCGCCGTTCAACGCCACCCGCTATCACTCGCTCGCCATCGAGCGCGCGAGTTGCCCGGCAACGTTGGAGATCACGGCCTGGACCGAAGACGATGAGATCATGGGAGTGCGCCACCGAACGATGGCGGTCGAGGGTGTGCAGTTCCATCCGGAATCGATCCTCAGCGAGCACGGCCACACGCTGCTCGGCAATTTCCTCAACTGTGAGCGCCGAGCGCAAGGCGGTGGTTAGCGTCGCCGTGATGGTCGCTCCCGGTGATTCCGCAGCGGTCGCCTCGCGGGTGCTCGGCCGGGTGCTGACCAGCGAGCGAGCGATCACTGTCGACCAGAGCAACTACAGCGTGGTGGTGGACGAGGAGGTGGTGGTGAAATGGTTGCAGCCGTCGGTGCCGGCGCCACATCCCGGCGTGGAACTGTTGCAACACCTGGCGAGGCGTGGATTCGTGGAGATGCCGAGCTATCTCGGGTGCGAAGTCGCCGACGAGTTCGTGGTTGCGCTCGTCACCGAGTTTGTGCCCGGTGCTCGCGACGGGTGGGATTGGTTCGTCGACGAAATCGACGATTGGTTGCGCGGTGAAAGTTCGCTCGATGGGTTGATCGGTTGGGCCGCGCGTATGGGTGAGTTGACCGGCCGCTTACATGATGCGCTCCACGACATGCAGTCGTCCACGGTTGCTGCTCGAACGTATTACGCGTTGGCACTCGATCGTCTCGACGATGCGCTCCGCGCTCCGGCCACAGCAGCCGCCGAAGTTGCTCGGCTGCGCGCACTCGTGCCGAAGGTTCACGCCGCGTTGTCGCCGCTGAACAGCGCAGCGTTGCTGCCCGCGCACCGAATACACGCAGACTTGCACGCTGGTCAGTTCTTGCGTGCCGCTGATCGCCTGTTGCTCACCGATTTCGACGGCAATCCGCTCGCCACCGGCGAAGCCCGCCGACTACCGCAGTCGCCGCTGGTGGATGTCGCCTCGATGCTGCAGGCCATCGATCACGTCGGCCGCATCGCGATCAAGCGTCGCCACCCCGACCGAGTTGCCGACGTCGAGCGCTTCATCGGCGTCGCCACTGACGCCGCGCTCGATGCTTACCGTGGCTCGCGGACCATTGCCGTCGAGTTGCTATCGGCTTTGCGCGTTGCCCAGGAGTTACACGAGTACTGCTACGCCACCCGCTACCTTCCCCGCTGGCTCTACGTCCCCGACGCCGCCCTCCCCGCGCTCCTCCGCCACTAATCGGTCGGGGGTTTCGTGCAGTCGGGGGGTTTCATGCCCGTGCGCACGCACGAAACCCCCCGACCGGCGCGAGACGCAGCAAACCCCCGGACTTGGAAATGGGTGTGGAAGGCTCGCTGTGTGAAGGCAGCCGAATTTCTTGCCGACTTGGAGGCGAAGCCGACGGCGTTGCGCGAGCTCGCCGACACGATCGGCAGTGTCGAGTGGCCGGTTGCCAAGGGCGTGCCGTTGGTGCTGACGGGAATGGGGTCGTCGTGGTTCGCCGCTGAGACGCTTGCCCGTCGGTTACGGCGTGCTGGTGTGCACGCCATCGCGGAGATGGCCTCGGTAGTCGCCACCCTCCCCGCCGACCCCGCGCTGACGGTGGTGGCAATCACCGCTTCCGGGGTAAGCGAGGAAACGGTGTCGCTGCTCGCCGCGCATTACGGCATCAGTCATACGGTCGTCCTTACCAATACCCCGGCCGCCGCACCGCCGGCGGACTACGTGTTGCCGATCAACGCCGGCATCGAGCGAGGGGGGGTCGCATGTCGCAGCTACACCCACACCTTGGCCATGTTGTTGCAATTGGAACATCAGTTGGCGGCGACACTGCCCGACCTGCCGGCGAAACTTGTGCTTGCGGCCGAAGCAATTGCGACACTCATCGATAGCAGAGGCACTTGGCTACCGACGGCAAGTGCAACACTCGCCGGACCCAACGGGTGTTGGTTGTTGGCGCCGGCCGAACGACTGGCCAACGCCTCACAGGGTGCCTTGATGATCCGCGAGTGTCCGCGGCGACCGGCGGATGGGTGCGAGACGGGCGATTGGAACCATGTCGACGTCTATCTCACCAAGTCGATCGATTACCGCGCGCTCGTGTTTTCCGGAAGCCGTTTCGATTCCAATGCCGTGCGATGGATGCGCGAACGCCGCAGCCGCTTCGTCGCCGTCGGCGCACACCTACCTGGCGCCGAGACGGAAGTGCGTTACCCCGGTGACGACGATGCGATTGTTGCCCTACTCACCGAGGTGTCGGTCGCGGAACTGATCGCCGCTGATTGGTGGCTTTCCAGGTAAGCGAAGTCGGGGGCTTGATGGTGACTAATCGTCACTAGTGCCGCCGGGTTGCCTGTAATAAAGTGCGTGTGCCTTGCCAGGCGTGCTGTACCGCCAGAGGGAGAATCGGTCATGACCAATGCAGTCGGCCTTCGCCGCTTGATCACCGCGCTCGGGCTAACCGTCACCGTGGCGCTCATCGCCAGCTGTTCCAGCTCCTCGGGATCGCCGGTCAGCTCGTCGTCGATACCCGACACTGCCGCCGCAACCACGACGGCGACGACTGGGCCCGCAGTTTCGACGATCGCAACGACAGCGTTGCCGACCACTTCACCGGCGCCTACTTCGGCGGTTGTGCCGTCGACCTTGCCGCCGACAACAGTTCCACCCCCGCCGCTGGTGCTTCGCGAAGATGGTCTTGGGCCGTTCGACTTCGGTAACGAGCCGAGCGCGGTGGTCGCCGCCATCACCGCCCAACTTGGGTCGCCGGCAACCGACAACGCCTTGAACTACGCCGACGCCAGTCACGTCGGCAGTGGGTACTACCAGTCACTCGACGGGCCGTACTACTACGCCCTTCCATTTCCCGTGGGCCGGACCACGTGTTGGACCGGAGAGTTCTGTGCCGAGTTCGGCGGTGCGTCGACGGCCACCTTGACCTTCATCGGTTGGTCCTACACAGGGCCCGTCGGAGCGCTGCGCTCGGCTTCCAACCTCACGATCGCGGCCAAGTGGAGCGACTTCCCGAGCATGATCGTCTACCCGACGTGCTACACCGAAGGCGGCGGCACGCACCATGGCATCGTGCTCATCCTGCACAGCGCGGGCTTCGAATGGCTGACGGTCGATGGTGCCGGAAACATTGTGCAGCACCTGCCCGATCCGGCGGCCACCCGCGTCACCCGTATGTCGGCCGGCCAAGAACCGTTCCAGCCAGAAGCCGACTGCTGATGCCGAACAGGAAACTGGGTAGCGTCGCGTGTAGTGACCGCTTCCAAGAGTAGGCCCTACGCCTTCGACCGTTTCCTGCGGTACGACGAGTTGACCGAATGGTTGCACGGCACCGCCGCTGCGCATCCGGGTCTGATGTCGGTCGCGTCTTACGGACGCTCGCACGACGGACGCGAGCTGTGGTTGGCCACGATCACCGATGCCAGCACCGGTCCACACGACTCCAAGCCGGCGCACTGGGTCGACGCCAATATCCATGCGATCGAAGTGACCGGTGGCGTCGCCGCGCTCTACCTCATTCACCACCTGGTCACCGGGTTCGGTAGCAACGCCGACGTCACCGAGGCGGTACGCACGCGCACGTTCTACGTCGCACCGCGGGTGAACCCCGATGGTGTCGAGTGGGCGCTCGCCGATTCACCGCAATACCTCCGCAGCAGCATTCGGCCATGGCCCTGGGCCGACGCTCACCAGGCACCAGGGCTGCACGAGCGCGACATCAACGGCGATGGTCGCATCCTCACCATGCGTATTCCCGACCCGACGGGCAACTGGACCGTCTTGCCCGACGAACCACGACTGATGGCGCGGGTGCCGGCAACCGGTGTTGCCGCGGGAGTTGCCCGCTACCGACTGCTGTACGAGGGCGACATCATCGAACACGATGGTTTCACGATCCCGCTGCCACCGTCGCCGCACAGTCTCGACCTCAACCGCAATTTCCCTTCCGGCTGGGGAACCAATGTCACCGGCAGCGGCGACCACCCGCTGAGCGAGCCGGAGATCGACTCCTTGGTGCGGGCCATCGTGGCCCGGCGAAACATCTGCGGCTACAACGCCTACCACACCTCTGGCGGGGTACTGCTGCGGCCGAGTGGCACGGTGAGCGACAGCGCGTTGCCACCCGTTGATGTGTGGGCGTTCAAACATTTGGGAGCGACGGGCACGTCCCTCACCGGGTATACGGTCCATTCGGTTTTCGACGACTTCACTTTCGACAAGAACGAGACGATGAGTGGGTCAGCCGACGATTGGGTTTACGACCATCTCGGCGTCTACGGCTGGACCACAGAGTTTTGGGATGTCATCCAACACGCCACCGGCAAGAAGCCGAGCACGCACATCTGGTACACCGGACCGACCGGTGAGGAGGAATTGGCGGTCTATCGGTGGGCGATGACCAATTGCCCGGAGGCCTACGCCGACTGGGTGCCGTTCGATCACCCGCAACTGGGCGCCGTCGAAATCGGCGGTTGGGACGATGTCTTCTTGTGGGGTAACGCCCCCAAATCGTTGCTGTTGGCGGAGGTGCGTCCACACGCCGAGTTCGCCGTTTATCAGGCGCTGTGTTCGCCGAAGCTGGAGGTGCTGCACACCAGGGTCGTGCACCTCGACGGCGACACGCACCGAGTGGAAGTCGGCATCGCCAACACCGGCTGGTTGCCCACCGACATCTCGGTCAGGGCTCGCAAGGAGCGACTGGTGCTGCCTCTCACCGCCGAACTGTCGGGAGCAAAGGTGGTTTCCGGCGGTGGGCACGGAAACGCGCGTCAGGAACTGGGTCAACTCAGCGGCCGTCTCGGACTCAACTTCAACTACGCCAAGAATGACGGCACCCCCGAGCGAGTGCTCGCCGCTTGGGTGGTCAGTGCCAAGCGCGGCGCGACGGTGACAGTCGAGGTGTCGCATCAACGTGCCGGCCGGTGTTCGGTGACGTTGACCCTCTGACCACGACCTGCTCGCTAGCGGGCGGTGGGCAGCTCGACGTCGGCGATCAAGCCGGTGCGGTCGGAACGGTTACGAAGCGCCACCGATCCACCGCTCAGGTGAGCGAGGTGATGAACCACCGCCAGGCCGATTCCTGAGCCACCATGGGGGGCATCGGGTGCCCGCCACAGGCGATCGAACGCGTGGCCGAGGTGTTCGGGGCGCATACCCGGACCCTCGTCGGTGACACTGACGGTCACGAAGTTATGGCCCCGTGAGGCCGAGATCGTGATCGTGTCGCCCGGCGACGAGACACCCATTGCGTTGTCCACGTAATTGTCGACGATCTGCTCGAGCGTGTTCGGTACGGCCATGGCGGAGAGGCCTGAGACACAGTCGACCGCCAGATGGACCCCGCGCTCGTCCGCAAATGGTCCCCAAACCTCGAAGCGCTCGCGCACGAGCGTGCTGACGTCAACCGACTCGACGGCGGGTGTCGTGCCGTCGGAACGCGCGATCATGAGTAGGCCCTCGACGAGTCGCTGGAGGCGTTCGGTCTCTTCGCTGGCGGCATCCAACCGCTCGCGTGCGCCGTCGGGATCGTTGTCAACCATCGACGCCGCACGCTCGAGTTGCAACCGCAGCGCGGTGAGCGGTGTCCGTAGTTGATGCGATGCGTCGCCGACGAAAGCCCGCTGCGTCCCAACCAGCGTGGCAATTCGTTCGGTCATCGTGTTGAACGAGCGCGCGAGGCTACGAACTTCTGACGGTCCCTCGTTCTCGGCTGCTCGTTCGGTGAAGTTGCCGGCGGCGAGGTGTTCGGTACTGCGTTGTAGACGTCGCAGTGGCGAGGTGATGTTGTTGGCTATGACGATCGCCGCCAACGCGGCGGCAACCATCGAGATCGCCCCGACGAGCAACAATCCGCGCACCTTCTCGTCGGCGCGCTGATCGATGACCTTCGCTGGGAAGGTGATCCGCACCGCGCCAACTACGTCGAGGCCCGATCGCACCGGCACGGCCACATAAACGATGTCACCGCCCGCATCCAGCGACGACCGGTGCCCACTGGCCGGCTCGCCGTTCTCGAGGGCGATCGTAAACTCGGGGCGATTCGCGTTCGCAAACACAACGCCGATGGTGTCGTTGACGTCGGATGATTCGATGAGAACACCCTCGGCGTCAACGATGACAACGTAGGCCCCCTCGCGTGCAGCGTAGATCTGCACGGTCGAGTTCAGGTCGGCGGCGCTCCCGAGCCCCACGCCGCTCTCATCCGACAGCAGGTCTTCGGCGGCGCCCGCAAGCAAGAAGGCGTCTCGCTCGAACCCGGCGAGCAATCGTTCGCTCTCGACCCGTCGTAGATAGCCGGCGAGCGGCACGTCCTGTGCCACCAGCACCATTGCGATCAGTCCGGCGAACGCCAGCATCAGCCGCCACTTCACGGCTCAGTCACTCCCTGGGCTCCAGCCGAAAGCCAACCCCGCGCACGGCTTCTATCCAATCGTGGCGTCCAAGTTTCTTTCGTAGCGACGCAACGTGAGCATCGACAGTCTTCGTCGGGCCGTACCAGTGGGCGTCCCAGACGTTCTCGAGGATCTCCGTTCGCGTACGCACTCCCCCGACATCGAGTGCCAGATAAGCCAACAGGTCGAATTCCTTGGCAGTCAACTGCACCGCCTCGTCATCGACATGCACTCGCCGTGTCCGTCGATCGATCGACAAACCCATGATCGATTGCACTCCGGTGGTACTCGTGTCGGCTGCGCTGGGAGTTGCGTCGCTGCCGGACTCGAGAGTACGTCGGCTAACCGCTCGTATACGTGCCACCAACTCCCGAAAGCTGAAGGGCTTGGTCACATAGTCGTCGGCACCGAGTTCGAGGCCAAGTACGCGATCGAACTCCTCGGCGCGGGCGGTGAGCATGATTATCGGCGCCGAGCTGTGGCTGCGCAGTTGGCGGAACACATCGCGCCCATCCATGTCTGGTAATCCGAGATCGAGCAGAACCATGTCGAAGTCGGTGGCGGCCAGTGCCGCCGCCGCGGTCGCCGCGTGCTTGACGTTGTAGCCCTCGGCGGTGAGCCCTTCGATCAACGATTCGGCTATCGAGCGGTCGTCTTCAACCACCAGGATCCTCACCCGCCCATTCTGACGGCGATCAATCACGGAATCGCGACCCATCCGACGGGGGCACGTCGATTTGGATGAATCTTGGATGTTGGCGGGCACTGCGTTGGACGACAACTTCGTACGGTGTCACTCAACAACAACGGCTCTCGCCCCCCGACAGCCGCCCTACGGAAGGAACCGAAATGAAGGGTCGAATCACAACAGTGTTGTCGCTGGCAGGAGTGCTGGTAGCGGGCTCGGCAGCGGCACTCGTCAACACCCAGGTGCTGCAGAACAACGAAACCGCCGCGGCCGACGGTGCCGTCACCGTCGGATCGACGACCGATCCGGAAGTCGCTCCCCCGACAGCAGCGACCGTCACCGGCTCCGAGGCAGCCATACCGAAAGTCTCGAATGGCTCGTTCGCGCCGGTCGTGGCCGGTGTCGTGTCAGCCACGCAGGCGGTGTACCAAATCGGCGACGCTGGGCTGGTCACGCTCGACACCGCGGGTGACGTGCTCACCATCGTGGCCGCGACGCCAAGCACCGGTTGGACGCTCATCAAGGCCGAGAACTACAGCCCCGTTGACATCGAGGTGAAGCTGCAGTCCGGCAGTACGGTCGTCGAGTTCAAGGCAAACCTCACGCTCGGCGTCGTCACCACCTCGGTCGAGTCGAAAACCCTCGGCGCCACCCCCACCCCCCCCACCACGCCCACCACCCCCGGCAACGGCACGGTCGATGACGATGACGAGTCCGAAGACCACGGCTCCGAAGACCACGACTCTGACGAGGACGAGGACCACGAGGAAGAGAACGATGACTGAGTTGCAAGCTCCCCAGCGTGCCGAGCGGCCAAGCGCCGCTCGGCCGCTGCCGGTTCGTTCCGCGCCGCGCTCAACTCAAAGGGGCAAGCCGGGCCACGCCAGCAAGATTTTCACTGCCGGACTCAGCACTTCGTTGGTGCTCGGCATTGTCTCCTACCTCGGGAATGCCGCGAAAGCCGAGGCGCGCCAGCAGGCGCAGGCCGAGTTGGAGGCTGCGCAGGCACTCCAGCCGACGATTGCTCCGGTGATCGACACTGCGACAACTGTCGTCCCCGCTGTCACGCCAGTCGATGCAGCACCTGCTGGTGCCGCCCCGTCGGTGACCGCGGCGGCAACACCTGCCGCTCCTGCTGCTCCGACGGCTCCGGTCGTTCCGCAGGTGATCGCGATTGCCGTGCCGGTGCCACCGCCGCCGGCCGCGGCTGCTCCCCCGCCCGCTGCCACTCCCAGTTCGGGCACAACGAAGGCGTCGGGCTGACAGTCAACGCTGTTGTTTGTCAGCCGCCTTCGCTCGAGATTGGACTGGTCATGAATCGAACGGTTGGCCGCGAAGAGTTCCGCGCGATGGGTTGCGTCGTCGAGGTGGAGTTGGTCGGCGACGATGCAAGCGTCGTCGTCGGCTGCTCCACTGCTCGTCGCATGATCGCCGAGTTTGAGCGATGCTGGAGCAGGTTTCTCCCGAACAGCGACATCAGCAGGCTCAACGCCGCACAGGGTGCGATGGTCTCGGTGCATCCGGCCACGATCGATCTGTTGCAGTCGATGGTCGATGGTGTCGCCGCCACCGACGGCTGTTTCGATCCGACCTTGCTCGCGCCACTGGTCGCACTTGGCTACGACGCCAGTTGGTCGAACCCACAGGCGATTACTTCGCTACCCGCGGGCAGCGCGTGGCGCGGTGACGTCGGAAGTATTGCCGTCGATCGTGCCGCGTCGGTTGCGCAATTACCGACGGGAACTGTGCTCGACGCCGGTGGCATCGGTAAGGGTTTGGCAGCCGACCTGGTTGTCGCGCAGTTGCTCACGGAGGGAATCGATGGTGCGATGGTGTCCATCGGCGGAGATCTGCGGGTGAATGGCGTTGGTCCCAGCAGCGGTTCTTGGCTGATCGGGGTCGCCGACGCGTTTGATCACACACGCGAGATCACCCAGCTATCTCTCGCCAATGCCGGCGTTGCGACATCAGGCACGCGCCGTCGTGCGTGGAGCGATTCTGACGGCAACTGGGTTCACCACTTACTGGATCCCTCCACCGCACTACCGACCGCGAGAGAACTCGTGCAGGCCACCGTGGTGGCTGGAACGGCGGCCTGGGCAGAGGTGTATACCAAGATGCTCATGGTTCGAGGTGTCACCGGGTTGCAGATCCTCGCTGGGTTGGGTCTCGGGGCGCGTGTTGTCTTTGGCGACGGGTCGTGCGAGGGCAACGCTGTTTGGCAGACCATGGAGAGTGACAAGCGATGAACCCGCAGCTGATGTGGTGGATATCGCGAGCGTCCGGCATGGTCGCCGCGATGCTGCTGGTGGCGAGCCTGATCTGGGGCGTGCTGCTCGCGACGCGGGC
>JACQZX010000185.1 GCA_016213665.1 Actinomycetota bacterium
CCGGTCTGCACGAGCTCGCACGAAATCCCGCCCTGCACCGCCCTTTCGAGCAATTCGGCATCGGTAGCGCCTGCCACCTGCGACGCCACGACTGTGAGCACAGGCCGCAATCGCTTACCACCAGCGACGATGAGGTGCGACGCAATGTCCTGCAGGTACGGATCGGGTGTGTGCACGGACTCCTGCAACGCCTGCTCGATGCGCGCAACCGAGGAACCATGATCGGGAAGTCCAAATAGCGGCGCGGGCGACACCAGGCAAGGATACGTCAATCCGCGACACCGAACGAGGCCGGCGCGGCGTTGCAATGGGCGGCCACCGATACACTTTCACCATGTTTGAACGCTTCACCGATCGGGCTCGGCGGGTCGTGGTGTTGGCGCAGGAGGAAGCACGCCTGCTGAACCACAGTTACATCGGTACCGAGCACATCTTGCTCGGCCTCATCCACGAGGGCGAAGGCGTCGCGGCGAAAGCAATGGAATCGCTGGGCATCTCCCTCGAAGCGGTTCGTAGCCAGGTTGAAGAGATCATCGGCCAGGGTGGCTCATCGCCGTCAGGTCACATTCCCTTCACGCCGCGTGCCAAGAAAGTCCTCGAACTCTCGCTGCGCGAGGCGCTGCAGCTGGGCCACAACTACATCGGCACCGAACACATTCTGCTCGGCCTCATTCGTGAGGGCGAAGGAGTCGCCGCGCAGGTGTTGGTCAAACTCGGCGCCGATCTCAGTCGTGTGCGACAACAGGTGATCCAACTTTTGTCGGGCTATCAAGGTGGCCAGGGCAAGGGTGAGCCACAGGTGGCAACACCTGGCGGTTCCGCCAAGGAAGAGCCATCCGACAAGGGCAACAGCCAGATCCTCGACCAGTTCGGACGCAACCTGACCCAACTTGCACGCGAGAACAAGCTCGACCCGGTGATCGGGCGCACCCGCGAGATGGAACGCGTGATGCAGATTCTCAGTCGGCGCACCAAGAACAACCCTGTTCTCATCGGCGAACCCGGCGTGGGCAAGACGGCGATCGTCGAAGGACTCGCGCAGAAGATCACCCTCAACGACGTGCCCGACACGTTGCGCAACAAGCAGCTGTACACACTCGACCTCGGAGCGTTGGTGGCCGGCAGCCGCTACCGCGGTGACTTCGAGGAACGGTTGAAGAAGGTGTTGAAGGAGATTCGTTCTCGCGGCGACATCATCTTGTTCATCGACGAGATCCACACGCTCGTCGGTGCCGGTGCCGCCGAGGGTGCCATCGATGCCGCGAGCATCCTCAAGCCGATGCTTGCCCGCGGAGAATTGCAAACGATCGGGGCGACCACGACCGACGAGTATCGCAAGCATCTCGAGAAGGACGCGGCGCTTGAGCGTCGGTTCCAGCCGGTCAAGGTGGAGGAGCCGACATTGGCGCACACGATCGAGATTCTCCGCGGCGTGCGCGACAAGTACGAGGCGCACCACCGCGTCACGATCACCGATCAAGCCATCGTTGCGGCGGCGAACCTTGCCGACCGCTACATCAGCGACCGCCACCTGCCCGACAAGGCAATCGACTTGATCGACGAAGCCGGCAGCCGCTTGCGCATCAAACGCATGGCGACGCCGCCCGACCTGCGCGAGATCGAGCAGAAGCTCACCGACGTGCAAGAGGCCAAGAAGCGCGCCGTCGAGGAGCAGCGCTTCGAAGAAGCAGGTCGCCTGCGCGACCAGGAAAAGGCGCTGCTGGAGGAGAAGGCCACCAAGGAGGCCGAAGTCAAGGCCAGTGGTGTCGACCTGTTCGACGAGGTCGACGAGGAAGCGATCGCGGAGGTGCTCAGCATTTGGACCGGCATCCCGGTGTTCAAGCTCACCGAGGAAGAGACCGCCAAGCTGCTCAACATGGAGGGCGAACTCCACAAGCGGATGATCGGCCAAGACAACGCAATCAAGGCGGTCAGCCAAAGTGTGCGGCGCACACGCGCCGGCCTCAAAGACCCCAAGCGCCCCAGTGGCTCGTTCATCTTCCTCGGTCCGACGGGCGTCGGCAAGACCGAACTCGCGAAGACGCTCGCCGAGTTCCTGTTCGGCGACGAGAGCAGTCTGATCGCGCTCGACATGAGCGAATACATGGAGAAGCACACGGTCAGCCGTTTGGTCGGTTCGCCTCCCGGGTACGTCGGTTACGAAGAGGGTGGCCAGCTCACCGAGGCTGTTCGTCGCAAGCCGTTCAGCGTCGTGCTCTTCGACGAGATCGAAAAGGCGCACCCCGACGTGTTCAACACGCTGTTGCAGATTTTGGAGGAGGGCCGACTCACCGACAGTCAAGGTCGCACCGTCGACTTCCGTAACACGGTGCTGATCATGACCAGCAACCTCGGCACACAGGACTTGCGCAAGGCCAACGTCGGCTTCACCAAGGCCGATTCCGCGCTGAGCTATGAGCGCATGCGCGACAAGGTCACCGAGGCGCTGAAGGGCCACTTCCGCCCCGAGTTCTTGAACCGCATCGACGAGATCATCGTCTTCCACGAGTTGGCTCGTGAAGAGGTCATGCAGATGGTCGACCTGATGACCAAGCGTCTCGTTGGTCAACTCGAAGGACAGGGCCTCGGCATCGAACTCACGCAATCGGCAAAAGAGTTGCTCGCCGAGAAGGGCTACGACCCGCAACTTGGTGCTCGCCCGCTGCGGCGCGCGATTCAACGGATGATCGAAGACGTGCTCAGCGAGAAGATCCTCTACAAAGAGTTCCACGCCGGCGAGATCATCGTTGTTGAAACAGAGGACGATCCTGAGCGTCCGGGCGAGAAGAAACTCTCCTTCCGAGCGGTCGAAGGCTTTCAGCCTCCGGCGGTCGTCGAGCTTGCGGCCACGGGTGCACCCGAGATCGCAGAGCCGCCGGCCACCACTGAGTAAACCCGTGACCAGTGATCGAATGATCCGGTGAGAGGTTTTCGCTGCGCCGCCATGGCGGTGTGCGCGATGGCGACAGTTGGTGCATGCCGCGTTGAGACGACCGTGCACGTGAAGGTCGACAACGACGGCTCCGGAACGATCACGGTCACCGCCACCGCCGATTCCGAGGTGGTCGCACAAGCTCCCGGCTTGGCCGAAGATCTGCGCTTCGACGACGCGATCGCCAACGGGTGGTTGGTCTCGGGACCCGAACCCACCCCCGATGGCGGGCTGCGGGTCGAGATCGCCCACGACTTCGCCACAGTCGAGGAGGCCACGGCGCTGCTGCAGTCGATCAACGGCAGCGGTGGGCCCCTTCACGATGTCGCAATAACACGCTCGGTAACCAACAACGAACTGCGCACGGTACTGGCCGGCATTCTGCGCGTCGATGGCGAGTTGCAGGCATTCTCCGACTCGGCGGTGTTCGACGCCATCGGTGGCCTTCCGTACGCGGCTGCAATCTTCGATACCGGACTGACACCATCCGACGTTGTCACCTTCACGTTCACGGCCGATCTACCCGGTGACGCGCTGACAACGGGAACCGGTCCGAAGCCGACGCTTTCGTGGACGGTTCCGATCAGCGGGATTTCGGCCGCCGATCTCGCCACGACCAGCGTGCTCTCCCAGGGCTCCGGGGCGTGGGGCACCCTGTCGACCGTGGCATTGATCGCCCTTGTCGCGTGGTGTTTGTTGGCGATTGCGTTCATCGCGTTCGTAGCCAAGGCCCGTCGTAAGCGTGCGCGAGCCGCGCTTCGGGTTCGCCCACTGACACGTCGCTAGCGCACCAGAACTACCCAACACCCCTTCCGTAGTGTCGCCGACATGGCCAAGGCTCGCGTTGTGTACCGCTGCACCGAGTGCAGCACGGCAACACCGAAGTGGGCGGGGCGTTGCGGCGCCTGCGAGGCGTGGAACTCCTTGGCCGAGGAATTGTCGACGCCGAACGCAATGGCGCTGCCGTCGTTTGCCCCTGCCGTAGCTGTACGAGTCGGCGAGGTCGACGCCGCGTCCACGCGGCCGCAAACAACCGCCATCGCCGAACTCGATCGTGTTCTCGGGGGCGGCTTGGTGCCGGGGTCGGTGACGTTGCTCGGTGGCGAGCCGGGCATCGGCAAGAGCACGCTGCTCCTGCAGCTACTCGCCATGTGGCCGCAACGCACGTTGTACGTCAGCGCCGAAGAGAGCGCGCAGCAGGTAAGGCTGCGCGCCGAGCGACTCTCGGCGGTGCAGCCCGAGTTGTGGCTGCTGCCCGAGACATCGCTGCCGCACATCCTTACTGCCATCGAGCAGGTCAAGCCGCAGCTGGTTGTCATCGACAGCGTTCAAGCGATCGCCGATCCGGCGCTTCCTTCGGCACCGGGCAGCGTTGTGCAGGTGCGCGGTTGCGCGCATCGATTGGTGAGCGAGGCCAAACGACTCGGGCTACCGGTGGTGATGGTCGGCCACGTCACCAAAGATGGCGGTCTCGCGGGGCCACGCCTGCTCGAGCATGTGGTCGATACGGTGCTCAGCTTCGAGGGCGACCGTCACCACTCGTTGCGCCTGTTGCGCGCTACCAAACACCGCTTCGGATCAACGAGCGAGTTGGGCGTGTTCGAGATGACCGGAACCGGTCTGGCGGGCGTGCCCGACGCCAGCAGACTCTTCCTCACCGACCGGCGCACCGGGGCCGCCGGTTCCGCGATCACACCGACGCTGGAAGGGCAACGACCGCTGCTGGTCGAGGTGCAAGCGCTTACCAACAAGGCAAGTTCCGGTCTGCCACCGCGACGCAGCGCGCAGGGACTCGACGGCGGTCGCTTGGCGTTGCTCCTGGCCGTCCTCGAACGCCGCGCTGCTGTCGCGCTCGGCACGCACGAAGTGTTCGCCTCCGCCGTTGGCGGCGTTCGCCTCACCGAGCCCGGTGCCGACCTGGCGCTATGCCTCGCGATGGTCAGCGCCTTCTTCGATCGGCCGTTGCCGGCCGATGTGGTCGTATTCGGCGAGGTTGGCTTGGCGGGCGAGCTACGCCAGGTCGCGCATGCGCCGCGGCGGCTCGCCGAGGCCGCACGCATGGGCTTCACCCGCGCGATAGTGCCCGCCAACTCGGCCAACGGCGTCGATGGCATCGCTCTCACCCGCGTCTGCACCCTCAACGAGGCCTTGCTCGCCGTCGGCCTGGCCAAGGCGTGACCGCATGGCACGAGGCAGCCGCGATCCGATCCCGAAGACGCTGAGCCAAACCCAGATGATCTCGCTTCTCACGCGACATGGTTGGATTCGGACGCTCGGCGGAAAACACAGCGTAAAGATGGAGAAACCAGGTGAGCGACCGATCACCCTCCCGATGCACAATGGGCGCGACTACGGGCCTAGCCTGAGATCCAGTATCTTGCGGCAGGCCAAACTGAAGAACGCGAGGCACGATGGCTGATACACGCAAGTCATACACACTCAAGATCGTGCGCGACCAGGACGAATCGCTTTTTGTCCAGGTCGTCCAACTCCCAGGGTGCTTCGCATCCGGGCGAAATTTCGAGGAGTTGGGGGAGGCATTGGCGGAAGCGATGAGCCTCTATCTCTCGACCAGCGACGTCGCCGTCAACGTAAAGCTCGGCGACGTAGAGCGCGTTCTTCGTTTGTTCGACAGTGCCGACGGCGCAGAGATTCCCGCTGAGATCGACTTCGCCCTAGCTCAATAAGGCGCCGCATCACGCGCAGGAACGCAGGCGCTACGCGCGACGATACGCCGTCGTTACGCCGGGTTGGACGCCTTCGCACACCACTAGGCCGTCATCGATCAGTTTGATCAAGTGGGCAAGAACGCTGCGCCCGGCTGCCTTGTACAACTTCGGGCTGACCCCGACATAGAGCAACTTCACCATCTCCGGAATCATGGTGACGCCGTTGCGCACCGCCTGCAGCACACCCGCTTCGCGATCCAAACGGTGCTGCACGAACGCCTCGATGAAGGGCTGCGCAGCCGTGACGGGCGCGCCATGAGTCGGCCAAAGCGTCGCCGGGTCAAGATCCACCACCCGTTGTAGCGAGGCAAGGTAATCGCGCATGTTGCCATCGGGTGGGGTGATGACGGTCGTGCTCCAGCCCATGATGTGATCACCGGTGAACAACGCTCGCTGCTCTTGCAACAAGAAGCAGGTGTGGTTGCCGGTGTGCCCTGGCGTGTGGATCGCCTGCAGCGTCCAACCTGCACCAGTCGCGGCGATCTCACCATGTCGCAGCCGCACGTCGGGCGAGAAGGCGAGGTCGAGCGATTCCTCCACGGTCTCGCCGGCAGCCGCCGCGGCACGGTCTTCGTCATCGGGCTCCTCGGGCGTGTCATCCTCGATCCAACTGGGATCGATCGCGTGCGGCCCGAAGGCGAAGGTCTGGGCACCGGTTGCCTCGCGTAGCCGCGCGGCAAGCGGCGAGTGATCGCTGTGGCAGTGGGTAATCAGAATCGCATTCACCCGCCGACCGGCGAGCGCGACCATCAGCGAATCGAAGTGCGTATCACTGAGCGGGCCAGGGTCGATCACCGCTACATCGTTCGCGCCGATGATGTAGGTGCCGGTGCCGTGATAGGTGAACTTCGACGGGTTGCGCGCGATGACTCGCTGCACCATCGGCGCTACCTGCACCGCCTGGCCGTAGCGAGGATCGTCGAGCGTCACAAAGGGGATCGTCATCGCGTCGCCATCACGCGGTGACCGCTCTGACGACACCGACCGGTTGACCGTGACCCATGATGCGCTGTTCGACCATCGCTGCGACTCTTGACACGTCAACACCGATCGAACGCAGTGCGGCGACCATCACCGTCGGTCTGGCGCGGTCGCCACCATCGGCGATCTTCAACGCGACGGCCCGCCCATCCGGGAAGGCGGCGGCGAACACGCCATCGGCGCCGTCCTTGGCCATCATCGCGGGAACCTGCTGCATGAACAGGGTTACGTCGCGCGTGCGGCCGCCAACCATCTCCGGGTGAGTGGTCATCGCCGAGTAGACCTGCGTGCCGGCGTCGCCGGCCGACCCGTCAGCGATCGACCGGAAGGCGCGAGCGAGACCGATGAGTGACATTGCGTGTGCCGGCGCCCCGCAACCGTCGACGCCGATGTGAACGTGACCCGCAGCGCAGAGGTCGTCGATGGTGGCGGTTATTGCCTCCTGCAGCGGATGATCGACAGCGAGGTAGCTGTCGTCGTGTGACCATCCGTTATGCACACACGTTGCCAGCATGGCGCTGTGCTTGCCGCTGCAGTTCATCAACAGCGGGGTCGGACCCGCCCCGGCGCACACGACAACACGCTGCGACTCCTCGTCGAGTGGCAAGCCTGGCGTATTCGCCAGCGACTTCACATCCAGGCCGCAGCCGGCAAGAATCTGCAGTACCGCCGCGGTATGCATCGGCGTGCCGTCGTGGCTCGCGCACGCCAGTGCCAGCAGTTCGGGAGGCAGTCGCAGCCCGCAGCGAAGCATGGCAACGGTCTGCATCGGCTTGTTCGAGCTGCGCGGATAGATGGTCACTTGTGGATCGCCGATCGCGAACTCGATCTCGCCGGAGGGACCAAGGCCGACTACCGCCCCGAAGTGCACAGACTCGTCGAAACCACTTCTGCTTGAGATTGCTACGGGAGCGAACGAGTCAGCCAGTGCCATTGCCGTCCGAATCGCGGTGAGTCCTACGCTTACGTCGGCGCGGACGTAACCGTTGGCGCACATCGGTGAGGTCACTCTCGATCACTTCGTGGCGTTCGCCGGTGTTACTGATCAATCCCTGCAGCATCGCGGCCCCGGGTATCGCCAACACGCCGCCGACCGCGCCAAGGACGGCAACACCTGCGATCGCCGAGCCGAATGCGATCGCCGGATGAAGCGCCATCGTGCGCGAGGTAATGCGGGGCAGGAACAGATAGTTCTCCATCTGTTGATACACAAGAACGAAGACCAACACGGCGAGGGCTCTCGGGGGAGAGTCGACGAACGTGATCAGCACCGGCAGCGCGCCGGCGATATAGGTGCCGACGACCGGAAGGAATTGGCTGATCACGCCGACCCACAGCGCCATCGCCACTGGTGCCTTGGTACCCAGCGCCTGCAGCACGACCCAGTGGAAGAATCCGCTGATGCCGGCCAACAGCGCCCGCGAGTAGAGATAGCCACCTGTCTTGTCGATGGCCAGTTCCCAGGTGCTCAATACCGAGCGCTGGCGCTCGGCGCTGAGCCGACTGCAGATCGCTCGGCGCATCTTCGGCCCATCGGCAACGAGGTAGAAGGTGAACAGCATCACCGACAGGCCCTGCAGCAAGACGCCGAGAGCAGCCACTGAAAGGTCGACGACCTTGCCCGACTGGCTGCGGATGAACCTTTGCACTGCACCTTCGGGACGGTTGATCTCGTCGACCACCTGTTGCGCGTCGATGTGGGCACCGAACGTGTCATTGATGAAGTTGACGGTTCGGTTGACGTACTTCTCGGAGTTTCCGAGCAACTCCGCGACCTGCTGGCCGACGAGAGCGCTGATGGCCACAACGAACACCAAGAACGAGAGCAACACGCCGACCAAAATCAGCCCCGTCGCGGACCCGCGGCGCCACCCGCGACGGGCGAGTCGATTGACTCCCGGCTCGATCGCGAACGAGAGGAACAACGACACCAGCAGCAGCACGAACAGTCCGTACAGGCGGTCGACAAGCGAGTCGACGCGAATCGCGACCAGGTATCCGACCCAGAAGATCGCAATCGCCGTCCACACCCAGCGAGGCGGACGCAACCTGGAACCGGAGCGAGGCTCGTGGGAAGCGGGTTGGTCGGGCATCACCCCGCAGCGTAACTACCCGCCACCAGTCGCCGCGTGCCGCTGCAGGGCGGCGACCAGATCACCTCGGTCACCGAAAGTCACCCTTTCCAATTCCAGCCAGCGTGCCATCGTGCGAAGCTCGCGCACCACGTCGGGCGCCAATTCCTTCGTCGGCACGCCTGGTTCGGCGAAGGCCGCCTGCACTGACAATGTGTGATTGGCCCGATCGGCTTTCAGATCGACGCGGCCGACCAACGAATCGCCCCACAGAATCGGCAATACGTAGTAGCCGAAGATTCTTTTGGGGGCGGGCGTATAGATCTCGATTCGGTAGTGGAAGCCGAACAGGCGCTCGTTGCGCTCGCGGTTCCAACACACAGGATCGAACGGGCTCAAGAACGCGCAGGCATCGATGCGTCGCGGCAACTTCGCCTGCGGGTGCAGGTACGCGGGCTTGTCCCATCCCTCTACTTCCACTTGCAACAGTGCACCGTCCTCGACGAGTTCGGCGACCAGTGGCTTGCACGGCGCGTTCTTCTGCCGGTGATAGTCGGTGAGGTCGGTGAAGGTGCTGACACCGTGATGCTGCGCGGCGAGGAGCAGCAGTTGCTTGCGTGCATCGTTCTCGGGCGGTGTCGGGCGAGCAAGAACCTCAGCTGGGAGCACCCGTTCGGCAAGGTCGTAGATGCGCGCGAAGTCGCCCGCCCGCCGAGTCGCTGCCACCCGACCACTCCAGAACAAGAGTTCAAGCGCAACCTTGCCATCGTCCCAATCCCACCACTGGCCCTTCTTGCCAACGCGTGCCCCGAGGTCGCTGCTCGCCACCGGGCCACCTGTCTCGATTCGCCGGAGGACCTCGTCGAGGTAACCAGGACGGTTCTGTGCGAGATGGCGACTCCATCGGTGCTCGCGGGCCATCTTCCAACGATGGAGATGATGATCTTGGGTCGGGAGATGGCTGGCTTCGTGCACCCAGTACTCAAACAGCTCCCCGGCGGCAGTCGCGTCGGCGATGAGTGTGCGCGGATGTGGCCCCAACCGCGCGAACAGTGGCAGTTCCTGGCTGCGCACGAGCACGTTCACCGAGTCGATCTGGATGACCCCCATGCGGTCGAGAATGCGACGCAGATGCCGTCGATCGACGCGACCGGAAGGACGCGCCTCACCGAAGCCTTGTGCGCCGAGTGCAATGCGACGCGCTTGCGCCAGCGAGAGTCGCGGCATCGCCGACAATCAGTCGGCGACGGTGACGACGAGCGACTTGATCACCACGGGAGTGCGCGGTCGGTCGCTGCTGTCGGTGGCGACCTTCTGCATCGCATCGACAATCTCGAGACCCTTCACCACCTGCCCGAAGTGGTTGTACTGCGGAGGCAGGCCGACCCCACTGGGGCCGCTGATGAGAAAGAACTGGCTGCCGTTGGTGTTCGGTCCGGCGTTGGCCATCGCCAAGGAGCCCAGTTGATAGCGCTGCTTCACCGGTTCATCGTCGAACTTGTAGCCGGGGCCGCCGCGGCCGCTGCCCGTCGGGTCGCCACCTTGGCACATGAAGCCGTTGATGATTCGGTGAAAGACGATGCCGTCGAAGTAGTGGTAGCCGGCCAAGAAGACGAAATTGTTGACGGTGTTCGGTGCGTTGACAGCATCGAGCGCGATCACCAACGTGCCCATGCCGGCATCACCCTCGGTCACCTCGATGGTGGCCGTATAGCGCTTCGTGACATCGATGCCGAACTCGGGCTTCTGATCGAACTTCTGGGTCGTGGGCGCAGAACCATCGAGTGCTGGAAACGGATAAGCCATGACGGCGAGGATACAGCGGTGCCTTAACCGAACATCTTCTCGTTCACCGTGTCGTAATCGATCACCTGCACAGGAGCAGGCACGCCGGCTTTGGCAAGTGCCGCCCCCAGAGTCGAGCCCATCCACTTCTCCTGCGACGATTTCGAATCCCAGCGCTCGGCGACCACCCAACCGTCGGGGGTCGGCCCTGCCGTATGGGCGCGAATCCCAGCCGGCCACGGCCCGGATCCGTCACGCTTGATTCCAAGAATGTCATTCACCGACCAGTAATCGGCCTCGTTCACACCTTCGAACCGAATGATGACTACGTAAGACACAGTGTTCTCCCTCGCGGTTGGTTGTCAGGAAATGTTCGTTGCCAAAGTAGCCGCGGATTGGAGGCCTGCTGGACGGCTGGGCCGCGGCCGGTAGCTTGTCGGCCATGGACCCGGCGCACGACACAGTCCCGCAGTCGTCAGCGACCCTCGACCTCGATGGCATCGAGCGCGACCTCGCCGATGTCGAGGTCGCCTTGGCCAGGCTCGACGCGGGCAGCTATTGGACCGACGAGGTCACCGGTGCCGAACTGCCTGCCGACCTGTTGGACGAGCACCCGACCGCTCGTCGCGCATCGGCTCGCGCCCGCGAGTGAATCGCCGCATCCTACGCGTGCGCCGCACCGCCCGCGTGTGGCGGTTGATGGCCCGCAACGGCTTCCGATTCGTCGGGCATCGCGGTCGCCGATTGGTGTCGCGCGACGATCGCCGGGAACACCTCGACAGTCAGTTCCTCATTCGCACATCGGAGGATGTCGCCCGCGAACTGGGCAACATGAAGGGCGCGCTGATGAAGTTCGGTCAATTGCTGAGCTTCATCATGGAGGCGCTGCCGCCCGAGGCTCAGCGCGCGCTGGCCACCTTGCAGTCAGACGCTCCACCGATGGCTCCGGAAGCTGCCGATGCGGTTCTGCTCGCCGAACTCGGCGCACCGGCGCGCAAGGTGTTCCTTGATTGGACGGCGAAGCCGATTGCCGCGGCCAGTGTCGGCCAAGTGCACCGTGCCGTCACTCGCGATGGTCGCGACGTAGCGGTGAAGGTGCAGTACCCGGGCGTCGGCGACGCCATCGAAACCGACCTCGACAACGCCGAAGGGCTCTACCGCCTGCTGGGCGCGTTCGCACTGAAGGGACTGGACACGCGGGCACTCGTCGACGAGTTGCGAGCGCGCATGCGCGAAGAACTCGACTACCGCCTGGAGGCCGCCAACCAGCGCGAGTTCGCCACGCGTTTCGCCGGCCACCCGTTCGTTCGAATTCCAGGGGTCGACACCGCCACCAGCACCGCCCGAGTGCTCACCACCGAGTGGATCGACGGGTTGTCGTTCGGCGAGTTCCTCGAGACGGCGAGCCCGACTGCCAGGCAACGCGCGGGCGAATCGATCTGGCGCTTCACGCAGTACGCGGTGAACAAGCTGCGCGCGTTCAACGGCGACCCACATCCAGGCAACTACCGGTTCGCACACGACGGCGGCGTTACGTTCCTCGACTTCGGTTTGGTCAAGCGGTGGACGGCCGATGAGTGGGAGCGGTTGCAGCCGAGCCTGGAGGCGATCGTGATTCATCGCGACCCCGAGCGCCTGCTCGCGGCAATGGAGGCGGTCGGATTCCTGAGCACTGGCCACGGGTTGGCCGCCGATGTGGTCTTCGAATATGTCAGCACGCCGTACACGCCTTACCTCACCGATCGCTTCCAGTTCACCCGCGACTTCGTCAAGGACGCGATGGCCACGATCATCGACGTCAAAGGACCTCACGCCAGCGTGATCGAGCGACTGAACATGCCACCGAGCTTCGTCATTCTCGATCGCGTCGTGTGGGGCGTCAGCGCCATTCTCGGAAAGTTGGAGGTCGAGGCACCGTGGCGGGCGATGATGCTCGAGTACATCCAGGGCTCCGCCGCCGCTACGCCAATGGGTGAGGCAGAGAGAAGCTGGGCGGGCAAGTAGGTCTGCACAATGGCCCTGTTGGTACTGTCGCCCGGTGGCCGATCCGTACAAACCGAGAACGCCGTTCGCTCCGTGGGACCGGCGCCAGCTGCCAGGCCTCTTCGATGTCGAGGAGAGCGCACGCCGAATCGGCAACTACAAGTGGGCAGAGATGAAGCTCTTCGAGACGCTTGGCGGCTGGGTGGCCACCGTGCCGGAGCTCGATGTGAAGATGCGGCTGGGCACGCACTGCTATCACCACGCATGGCATGCCGAGTTGTGGCACAAGCGCCTGCCCGAGCTGCGCGAGATGAATCCCGACCGCCTCACCAAGCCTGCCAACGACGCAATGGTTCGCTTCATCGAGGCGCTCAGCGAACCGGAGGCGGCCGAGCAGACGATCGAGAAGCTGGTCGGCGTCTACCGCGTCTTCATTCCACACTTCATTGCCGCTTACACGTTTCATCGCAACAACACGAGCGAGATCACGGACGCACCGACCATCCGCTCACTGAACTTCGCGCTCCACGACGAGCTCGAGGATTGGCGCGACGGCGAAATGTTGCTGCAATCGCTGATCGAAACTCCTGCGGAAGTAGATCGAGCCGCGGCACACCAGGCACGGTTGGAGAAAATTATGCTGGAAGCGGGCGGGATCGCCGGCCCAGGATCAATAGGAGTTGAGTGATGCGCAAGTTCTTCCCGGTGGAGGAGTTGGCCCGCGATTCGCGGTTCACGCAGATCAACATGCGACAGGCGCAGGCCGACCCGCGCACAGCGCTCGTCGGCCCCAACGCAGCCAGGCGGGCGAAGACCAATCGACTCACGCCGAGCCGCCCCGACGCATCCGAGGCCGCCCGCGCACTGATGCACGGCATTTTCGTCGGCGAAATCCAAGCGCTCGAAGGCGCCGGCCGCACCTGCCACGATTTCGAGACCGCTACTGGATCGAACAGTGCTGCCGGCACGGAAACCGATTCGGTGCCGTTCGCGCTGAAGCTCGACATGGCCCGCCAGGCTTGGGACGAGTCGCGCCATGTCGAGATCAGCGTCAAGCTCGGCGAGTGGATGGGCGCCGAGATCGGCCAATTCGCAGAGAACACCGTGCTGTTCGAAGCAGCTTGCAGCACCGACCCGGTGATGCGCCTGGCCGGTGTCAATCGTGCGCTGGAGGGTCTGGCAATCGACGTATTCACGACGATGAAGGAGTTCGGCGAAGTAGCCGGCGACCCGTTCCTCGGGTTCTGCGAGGATTGGATGCTGGCCGACGAGGTGACGCACGTGAAAATGGGCAGCGACTGGCTGCGCAAGGTGACCGAGAACGATCCCGAGCGCCGAGCGCGGGCATTGGAGTTTCAGAGCATCGTCGACAAATTGTTCTCCTTCGGCGGCACCCGCAGCGAGTCGAGCGACTCACCGATCGGTCTCGCTCGCCGGTTTCGCGAGTTGGCCGGGTTCACCAGCGATGAGGTCGACGAGATCGCCGATGTATCGCTGGCAGCGCTGGAAGACCGCAAGGCTTTCGCGGCCGCGGCCATGTCTTCCAGCGGCATGTCTTCCAGCGGCATGGCAGCCGACGAGTGACCGTCACCGTTGAACCGGAGGTGTTTCGCTTTGTCGAGTTCGACAACGCGATGATCGCCGAAGTGGGCAACAAACTTGCCGCGCAACTGGGCATCGACCGGCCGATTGTCGTGCGGGTCGACGAGACAACCCCTCTCGGTCGCGTGCGCGCGACGATCGGCGACACGATCGAAGTCACGGTGGAGAGCGGTGCTTTCGAGGATTCGAAACGGCCGCGCCGACAGAGCGAGGTTGCCACCACGATCAACCTCGGGCGGATTCTGCTCCGCGTGCGCGACCGTCTGCACGGCGGTTTCGGGGAGGCACCTCTCGACGACGACATCGCGCTCGCACAGATGGCAGCCTGGGAGACGTATTGTGCAGGTCGCCTGTCGCGCCTCGGGCTGCGCATCAACCGCCAGCGCTGGCTGTACAACTTCCGCAACCGCCACGGCTTCAGCGACAAGGCCGACGCGGCCTTCGACGCCGTGTGGGCGGCCGATTCGCTCACCTGGGTTCAACTCGAAGCAATTAGTGATGCCGCGGTAGCAGTACCCTCGTCGGCGTGAGTGACGACGAGACGCAGTCGGCGGCGGGTTCGTCTCCGCAAGGTAGTTGGCGACTGTTCGTTCCGGCAGACGTGCCCTTCATCTACCAGCTGGTGGCGGCTGTCGATCCGCGATGGTGGCGTTTCAGCCGCCATGGGCTCGAACCCTCGCGGCTCTTGGAGATTGCCGAAGGCTTAGCGGCAGGCGTCGTCGTTGTCGATGAGAACGGCCGCCCTGTGGCCTGCGCGGTTCTTGCCGATGCCGGAAGCGCAGGCACCGGTACGCTCGAGTTCTACGCCCTCCCCGACCCCCACGCGCAAGCGATCGCCGCTCGGCTCGCCCCGGAATTGGTCGCCGCCGCATTCGCCGGCGCACCTATCCGTCGGCTCTATCACGAGCGCTTCGAGAACGACCCCGACCTGCTCGGCGAGATTTCTACGCTCTTCGAGGTGGAAGTCACATTCCCCGACTTCGCTTTGGTCGACGGCGGCTACGAGAGTCGCACCACCTCGGTAACGACACCGGAGCGCCTCGCCGCGTGGCAAGCGGCAGGGGCGCAATGATCACCACCGCCCGCATCGTGCTACGGCCGGTGCTGCCTTCTGACTACCGACGGCTGTACATGATCGAGTCCGACCCGGCCACCGCCATGACATGGCGATACCGCGGCGACCTCCCCCGAATCGAGGAGTACGAACCGGCGTTGTGGAAGCAGACGCAACAGATCATGGTCGTCGAGGGCCGGACCTCAGGTCTAGTGGTCGGCTACCTGCAGTTGCACGACCTCGACCTGCGCGCCGGAAACGGGTGGTTCTCGCTCTACTCCGGGCCCGAACACAGAGGATCTGGATTGGTGATGGAGGGGCTAATGGCCTATTGCGAGTGGGCGTTCGGGAACTGGCCGATCCGTTGGCTCTATGCCCACTCCTTCGCCCATAACGTCAAGAATTTCGAGCACGGCATGCGCCGCGGCGAGGCCGTGCGATTGGGCGTGCTGCGCGAGCGGATGTTGGTCGACGGCGAGCCCACCGACGTGCACGTGATCGGTATTGAGCGTGAGAACTGGCTGGCAAGCCCACTCCGCCGTCGTTTCAATGTCTTGCGGGCGCGCCGGTGCTGACCTCTTTCCAAGGGTTGCCGCATGGAGTAGCGTCGCGATCACCGAAACCGTTCACAGCCCAAGGAGACGTTATGGATCGTTCTGAAATCGACTCACTGAAAGCCGACCTGCGTCGCATGCAAGCCCGCGTCGATGAGCTGGAAACAGCTGGCGAGGAGCCAGTGAATCGCCGCAACATGCTGCGCGGTCTCGGCGCCGCCGCCGCCGGTGCAGCAGTCGGTGGCCTAGCCTTCGCCCGCCCCGCCGCGGCCGTCGACGGTGCAACGCTGATCATCGGCGACGCTACGCAGACCGCGCAGTCGCCGACCGCGATCATCCCGGCGTCCTCGTGGAGTTCAAGCCCACTGTTCGGCGCCTTCACCGTAACTAACGATGGCGCATTTTCCGACACCCAGGCGGCGCTGTCGATGATCACCGCCTACGCCGACGACACTAAGACCGGCGGTTTCACAACCGGCTTGCTCGCCGCCAGCAAGGCTGGCACTGGCGCCAAGATGGACGCGCCTGTCCCGTTGAAGCTTCTCGACAGCTCGGCCTCGGGTCCGCCGAGCACCTCCAGTGGGCGCACCGGTCAGTTCAAAGTTGACGACGGCGATCTTTGGTTCTGCACCTACGACGATGGCCTTTTCGGTGGTTCAAACCCCAAGTGGCGCAAGATCACCGGCCAGAACGTCGCCGGCGCATTCCACGCCGTCACGCCGTTCCGAGCCTACGATTCGCGTGCCGCGGCTCCGACGCCGGGGGTCATCAGTATCGGTCAGAACCGACTGGTCTCGGTGAAGGACGAGCGAGACAACTCGGGTGTCGTCATCACCGCCAACAAGGTGCCGGCCAACGCCCGCGCCGTGTCGGCGAACATCACCATCACCGGTACCGTCGGCGGCTTCGGCTACCTGGCGATCAACCCCGGCGGCGACACCGTCGAGAGAGCCTCCACGATCAACTGGGCGGCCAGCAACCAGACCATCGCCAACGGTGTCATGTTGACGCTCAACACAACACGCGAGATCACCGTCATCTGTAACGGTGCCGCGGGTAACAGCACGCACTTCATCGTCGACGTTTCGGGTTACTTCCTCTAATTCAACAACGACTGATCAATCGCTCAGGTGACGAATAGCGTCACGATCAGGTCGATCGCCGTCAATGGCGTCGATCTGATCGTGCATGAATGCGGCGACCCAGCCGCCCCAACGGTGTTGCTGCTCCACGGGTTCCCCGACCTCGCGCATTGTTGGCGCCACCAAATGGCACCGCTTGCCGCTGCTGGCTTCCACGTGCTCGCCCCAAATCAGCGCGGGTACGGCCACTCGTCGGCACCTGCCACCGTCGACGCCTACGGCATCGACTACCTCGCCGGCGACCTGTTCGCGCTGCTTGATCACTACCACAAGGACGATGCCGTCTTCGTCGGCCACGACTGGGGGGCGATGGTCACCTGGGACGCCGCCCGCCTGCAACCCGAGCGTGTGCGGGCCATTGCGGCGGTCAGCGTTCCGTACGTCGAGTGGCGCAGTCCGCCGACCGAATTGTTCAAGGCCGTCTTCGGCGACCGTTTCTTCTACATGCTCTACTTTCAACAGGTCGGTCCGCCAGAGGCAGAACTGGGTGCCGACCCACTGGCCACGATGGCACGCATGCTCTACGGCGCTTCCGCCCACGGGGCCGTCAACAGAATCCGGCCTTCCGAGCCAGCCCCGATGGAGGGCACCGGCTTCCTGACGCTGATGACCGAGCCGCCATCGCTTCCGTTCAACGGCCCGGAGGGGCCGTGGCTGACGGCCGCCGACCTCGATGTCTACGCCGATGAGTTCGAGCACAGCGGCTTCTTCGGCCCGGTCAGTTGGTATCGCAACCTCGACGCCAACTCGGTGCGCCTGACCGGCCTTGGTGCCGCCCGACTGACGATGCCGTGCTACCTCATCTGGGGTGAGTACGACCTGGTGAAGGCGATGGACCCGAAAGGTCCCGCCCGGATGCAGAGCGAGCTACCCGACTTTCGCGGCACTACCGAGTTGGCTGGCGTCGGGCACTGGGTTCAGCAGGAAGCACCGAACGCGTTCAACGAGGCGTTGCTCGGTTTCCTGCGTTCGTTGTAGCTAGCGGCGGTTGAGCTTGGCCAGCAGGCGCAAGATTTCGAGGTAGAGCCAGACGAGCGTGGCCAGCATCCCGAACGCGCAATACCACTCCATGCCCTTCGGCCAACCGGCGGCAACACCACGGTCGATGGTGTCGAAGTTGACGGCCAGCATCATCGCCGCCAACCCGGCTGCGACAACGCTGAAGAGAATTCCCAGCGGGCTTGCGGAGTCGAGGAACGGGACGGTGCCGCCGAACAAGTTGATGACGATCGACACCAGGTAGAACAGCATCAGGCCCATCGTCGCCATGATGACGTTGCGTCGGAAACGATCGGTGACCTTGATGATGCGCGACTTGTAGAGAAACAACATCACCGCGAACACGGCAAGGGTTGCACCGACAGCCTGCACCACGATTCCTTCGTAGGCGTCGTTGTAGACCTTGGAGATTGCACCGAGGAAGAACCCTTCCGCCAGCGCGTAGATCGGCCCGAGCACCTTGGCCAAGGTCGGCTTGAAGCGCAACACGATGGCGCAGATGAATCCGAGCACAACCCCACCGATGGCGAGCGCCGGGAACTTGACTTCGGAGCCGGGAGTGGCTTCGGTCATGCCCCAACCGACCGCGGCAGCGGCGAGCACCAGCACTAGCAGAACGCCGGTCGCGGTGGCAGTGCCGCTGGCGGTCATCGCGCGACCCTTCCACTCACTGATTGGTCCGTCGGTGATCGGGTCGCCCAGCATCGTGCCGAGCGGGGTGTTGCGCGTCGAGGGGTTGGGCGCACCCCAGCCGGCGCGAGCGGCTTCGTCGATCGCCTTGTCGTTCATGATCGGGTTGGGCATTGCAGACCTCCTAGGTCGAACTGGTTCAAACGCTAACGCCCCGCGCCGAGGGTTTGGTGCCGGGATACGACTTGCGGTCAGCGGAGGTCGTGGGCGCTGGGGGCATCCCACAGGTCGATGTCGGGCGGCGCGGTCAGCAGGCCCTGGCAGGTCGTGGCCATCTCGACCATGACCACGCTGTCGAAGTGCGCCCGCTGTGAGTGGCTGGAATCCCACTTTTCGATCAGAAGGTACTGACCGGGGTGGGTCAGCGACGCACACAGATCTACGTTGCGGCATCCCGGCTCCATTCGGGCCAGCACCACGTATTTACTGAGCACCGCCAGCAACGAGTCCGGGTCGGCGGCCCGGAAACGCATCGTCACGATCGACAGCTCGATCTCGTCCGTCGGTGGGTCGGTCACACGGCGAACCATAGCCAGCGGACCGGGATTCAAGATTCCCGGTGGTGCTAGTGAATTCGTGCGCAGGGTTGTGGGGCTTGACGTAGTCGGTATCGTGACCAAATCACCGGGTGCCGCGATGCCGACCTGGTAACCGTTCAAACTTCAGACGTTCAGCCGTTTCTATACAAGCCGTTCAGGTGAGGGAGCAATCGTGGCGAAAGATCGCGTGGAACGGGACGAAGAAGACCTGGTCCGCCTGTATCTGACCGACATCGGCCAATACACGTTGCTCACCAAGGACGATGAGGTACGCCTCGCCAAGGCGATCGAGGCGGGCAAGGCGGCCACGACCGAACTCGCCGAGGCCAAAGGGGTGACCACCGCCCGTAAACGTGAGCTGCGCCGAGCTGCCCGCGAAGGCGAGGACGCCGAACGCGGCTTCGTGCAAAGCAACCTGCGATTGGTGGTGTCGATCGCCAAGAAGTACCAGGCTTCCGGGCTGCCGCTGCTCGATCTGATCCAGGAAGGCAACCTCGGGCTGATGCATGCGGTCGAGAAGTTCGACTGGCGCAAGGGCTTCAAGTTCTCCACCTACGCGACGTGGTGGATCCGCCAGGCAATCACGCGTGGCATTGCCAACACCGGCCGCACGATCCGCCTGCCTGTGCACGCCGGCGACACCCTCGCCCGCCTGCAGAAGGCGCGCAGCCGGCTGGAACTGAAGATGGGTCGCCCGGCGACGCTGAGCGAGTTGGCCAAGGAAGTCGAGATGCCCGAGGACAAGGTCACCGAGGCGTTGCGCTTCGCTGCCGAACCCTTGTCGCTCAGCGAGCCGCTGCGCGAAGACGGCGATGCCGAGTTGGGCGACGTCGTTGAGGACCGCTCGGCGGAAAGCCCGTTCGAGGTCGCAGCCACGGCCTTGCTGCCCGAGGAGATTTCACGGCTGCTGGCCCCGCTCGACGAACGCGAAAGAGAAATCCTGAAGTTGCGGTTCGGTCTCGATCGCGGCGAGCCACGCACGCTCGAGGAAGTGGGCGAACACTTCAACCTCACGCGCGAACGCATCCGCCAGATCGAGGCACGGGCGATGAGCAAGCTGCGCCACCCGTCCTCCGATACCGGTGCCCGCGACCTCCTCGCCGTGTGACTCCAATTCCAACGGCCGGCCAAGCGCGGCTGGCAGGATGTAGGCGTGATCGAGGTTCGTGTCGCGCAACCCGACGATGCCGATGCCATTGCCGCCGCGCACATCGAAGGATGGCGAGTTGGGTACCGCCATGTCTTCCCCACCGAATTTCTGGATGCTGACGAGTTCGCCACATCTCGATTAGATCGTTGGCGAGGCTGGACCTGGAATAGTCGCGGCGACTCGCAACTGTTCGTCGTGTTGCGCGGTGGGCGAGTGGTCGGCTTCGGCCACGTTGGGCCGGCACGAGTCGAACCGGTATGCGACGAGAGCGGAAACGGTTCGGCCGCCGAGACCACCGGTGCCAAGGGCGAGATCTACGGTTTTTACGTGCACCCCGAGGCATGGGGCTGCGGCGCGGCTTCGGCACTGATCGCGCGCTGCCACGAATATCTGCGTGACGAAGGCTTCAATGAGGCCGTGCTGTGGGTGCTGCGCGACAACCCACGGGCGCGCGTGTTCTACGAGAAGGCTGGCTGGTTCGCAACCGGCCGGGAGATGATGTTCGAGCCACAGAACACGGGTCCGGTACCAGAAGTCGAGTACACCGTTCACCTGTAGCCGTCCTCAAGTTCCCCGGCGCGGCGGGCGATACCTGCATTGCTATGGAATTCGTGGATCTGGTTCCCAACTCACTCACCTTTCGGATCATCAACACCATCGACGTCGATGACGAGTCCGAGATCCCGGCCGACTACACCGGCCGCGTCCGGCGCTACGTCGCGGGATCGCTCGCATACGTCGGCTGGTACCGGGTGGGCAGACTCCATAACCCTGGCCGCTCCAATCCCGCCTATCGACGGTTACGGCCCGATGGCACGCTGAAATACGAATTGTTCTACACCTATGGCGAGCTCGATGACCCTGCCGGCGGTGGGCCAGCCGTGCGGGGCTTCTACGCCGACAGTTCGCTGCACTACGAGGAGCACTACCGAGCAGGAAAACGAAACGACGCTGCCGACGGGACGCCTGCAATTCGCAAGCTGCGTCACGACGGCAGCATCCGTCATCAACTGCACTACACCGACGGACGACGAGGACTCCCCCGGGCCCGCCGCAGCAGCGAGTCCGCGTTCAACCCTTAGCCGACCTACTCAGGCGGGGTCCGGTACCACGCGGCTCCGAAGAAGGCGAACTCGCCCCGCCACTAGGGTGGGGCCGAGCATCGGCGCGCCGGAGGAACCATGGGACTTCGCTATCGCAAGTCAATCAAGCTGTTCCCGGGTGTCAAAATGACGTTCTCAAAGTCAGGCGTGTCCTACTCCGCTGGAGGCAAAGGGTTCCGGGTAACCAAGACCGCTTCGGGCAGAGTGCAGAAGACTGTCGGACTGCCGGGAACTGGCCTGTACCACGTCTCTCCAGCAGGTTCGCCGTCTCGCCGTTCAACGCCTCCGCCTTCGAGACCTCGGCCTTCGAGACCGAGCATGTTCGCACCCAAAGGGGAGAAGGCCCTATACGCCGCGACAGTCGCCAACGATGTCGCTGCCCTAGAGTGTCTATGGGCTGAACACCCAGAACACGCCATCATCGCGGCCAGTCTCGCCGCGATCCTGCACCTCAACGCCGGAAACAACTCGCGCGCTAAGGAACTCCTTGCCTGGGTCCTGGGCACCGGACAAGAACCGACCAACGACCCCGTCTACCGCAAGTTCGTTACTGCCAGTTTCACCGTCCCGATCGCCGCCGGCGTCAGCGCCCAGCTCACCCCCACTCGGGACGGACTAGCGCTGTTACTTGCGGAGCTCTACCAGGAAGCCGGTGACCTCGCCGCCGCCATCAATGTTGTCGAATCACTCGATCAGTCCAGCCTTCGATCCGTATCTCTTGCGGAGCTATACAGCACCACCGATCGCCACGAAGACGTCATCAATCTCACCAACGGGGTTGCTAACGCCGACGACGCAACCGCGCTGCTATGTGCGTTTCGGGGCAAGGCTTTCCGGGCGCTCGGCCGAAACGAAGCAGCACGTGAATCCCTCAGAGAAGCACTGAAGTCCAGGAAGCGAGACGCGGCGATTCGTCACCTCGCCCTGACCGAGCGGGCACTTACCTACCTGCAGGAGGGGAAGAAGGCAATGGCGCGGAAGGACGCCGAGCGGCTTATGGCTGAAGACGCAACGCATCCTGACCTCGAAGGACTTCTCGCTGCCATTGATGACAGCTGACTCTGTTTCCTATTGAGCGTCAACATTCCTTGAGCTCGCGCAACCACACGATGTACTAGTCAGGGTCAGATGACGGTCGGTCTATCGTGGGGCATGGCCCACGCACCTGCGAATGAAGCGTGCTACATGACCCCAGCGCTTGCCCGTTGGAGGAAATACACAGACTGGCCACTCATGGCACTCGCGGTGGGCAGTCTCCCGGTCCTGCTTGTTGAGGTGGTGCGGGATTCACTGCCTCGGAGTGATCGACTGTTCATCGACCTTGTCAACCTGGTCGTGCTGGTTGCGTTCGCCGCGGATTACATCGTGGAGATCACGTACGCGTCGAACCGGCGGTTGTACGCGCGTTCGGAGTACCTGAGCCTGTTGGTCGTCGCGGCCCAGGGCGTTGCAATGGTTCCGAGCCTCGCCGCGTTCGGTGTGCTTCGAACGCTTCGAGGGGTCCGGATGTTTCGACTGCTCGCAATCATCACGCGCGCCGCCGCGATCGGGGGCACGGCGTCGCGCGGGGGTCGTGCCATGATCCGAGAGCATGCAGCGGGAATCGCGTTCGGCGCGGCAACCCTCACGTGGATCACCTCAGCGGCTGCATTCACCGTCGCTGAGGATGTAGGTGTTGGCCGAAGAATCCACTCCTTTTTCGACGCATTGTGGTGGTCACTTGGAACGATCACGACCGCAGGGTCCGGTGACATCTACCCGATCACCACAGCCGGTCGAGTCATCGGAGGTTTCACCCTCATCATTGGGATCTCGACTTTCGCGCTCGTCACCGCCAAAATCGCGCAGTTCCTATTGCGCGCCGAGCCTGCCGTAAGCGGTTCGGACGAACCCTGACCAACATCCAGAGCGTGATGCCCGAGGGCTCAGCCTGCGTTGCCGGGCTTTGACGCGATCGCCTGCAAGTTATCCCTAAGGGCGGGAATCCTACGGTTCACGATCTGGCCGACGATGTCCTGGTCGACATGGAAGTAAGCGTGAGCGAGGATGATCCGAGTGCCGATCATGTCGCGCCACTGAACCTCCGGGTGGGCAGCCTTGGTCTCCTCTGAGACGTGCGAGGCGGCCTCGCCGAGCACCTCTATCCATCGTTGAGCGGCCGCCTGGATTACGGGATCCGCCTCCAGTGCGTGCGGATCGGACGCATGCCGAATCAGAAGGTCACACATCTCGATCATGTCGAGCACCCGGTCAGCGTCGTCCCTCACAGGTCGATCGCGTCGGCGAGCACCCGCTGCGCCACCCGTGGGCGGAGTGCGGCTTCGGTGGCGACATCGACGCCATGGCCGAGCAAGTCGCGCAGATCCATCAGCAGCCCGCCGAGGTCGAGCAGTCCTCGCTCAGCGTCGAGGTCTACGAGGAAGTCGATGTCACTCAACTCCGTAGCGTCACCACGAGCGACCGACCCGAAGACACGCACACGAGATGCTCCGCGGGCGCGCGCCACCGCCAAGATCTCGGTGCGCCGGTGGCGCAGCTCGGTCAACATCGGGACGCCCATGACTTCAGGATAGATCTCACGCGGCGGCGGCGCTCCGGATATCTGACCCATGGTGACTTTGGCCACTATCGACTGATCGGATAGCGACGAGACTGAAACCGTGCCGGCTCGACAGTGGAGTCTCGCGGGCTTCGTCGTTAGCTGGGTCGCGCTTGTCGCGTGCTCGTCCGACAGTGGAACTGCCGCCACGACGGCCGGTGGGATATCAAGGCCGTCGGCCACCGCCGCTTCCGGCACCACGACTTCTTCGCCGACCACGCGCACCGCGACTTCTGCCCCGACCTCAACGCCGGCCAGAACCACAGCGGCGCCGACATCGAGCACGACCGCAGTAATTGGCCAAGCCGTGCCCGGACGGGTGTCGGGCGTAGTCGCCGGGCCGGGAGGTGGCGCAGGAGAGGTGATTCTCGACTGGAACGCAGCGTCGGGCGCTTCCGGATACCGCATTACCCGTTCGTCTTCCGCCGCGGGCCCCTTCGAACTTGTCGCTGACATCGACATCGTCACTGGGGTGACGGCGGCGGCGGCCGACGTCGTCAACATCTGGTCACTCCAGCACTCCTACGTTCCTCCGAGCGGTGCGCTCGCCAACCCCGATACGTCGCCGTGGTTCCAATACGTGGAAGTCGTCGAAGGTATTGCGTCCGTCGAACACTGCTTCAAGGTGATCGCATACAACGCAGCTGGGCGAGGCCATTCGTCGGCGGCCACCTGCGGCAGTCCACCGTCATAAGGGTGGTCACGTCGGCAATGTTGACTATCGAATCTCGAATGCGGTGAGGTCTCCTGCGATCGATGCTTGCGTGCCTGGCTGCTGGCACAGAGACCCCCGGAAAAAGCGTGATGGTTGGCGGAGGTGGACGGGAATCGAACCCGCCGGACGAGGATCGCTCGTCCCAACCGCTTTGAAGGCGGCGGAGTCCACCAGGTACCCGGACACCTCCGCGGCACACGGTATCCCAACTCGCTACGATCCTTGCCATGAAGCG
>JACQZX010000186.1 GCA_016213665.1 Actinomycetota bacterium
GCCGGCGTCGAACGCTCCGAGCGGCTGTTCGAATGGCGCCGGCGCCCACCAGGGCCGCGCGACTTCGGCAAGCGCGTCGGCCATCGCCGCGGTCGCAGCGACGAGGTGATCGAGGTCGGCCGGGTCGCGGCGGTAGCCATCGACCCGCAAGCCAAGGGCACCGTGAGCAAGCTCGACGCGGGCGAAGGTGGCGCCGAGTCCCTGCAGTGTCGGTCCCACCGCCGCGGCCACCGCCTGGCGAAGCTCGGCGGAGATCCAGTCGCTCGTCGCCATGGCGAACGACGGAGCCGTCGCCAGCGCCTTGTCGGACCACGCCATGTGTTCCTTGGTCTTGAGGAGCAGCCGGGGAAACACGGCGGCTTCCGGAACCAGCAGCTTGACGCTCGTTGTCGGCAGCCACATCGCCTGCGCGGCGAAAGGCTCGTTGGGGGCTTCCTTGCGTAGCCCGATCAGGCTGCGCAGCCCGGGTTGCGCGTTGCTGCGCCGTCCGAAGTATGTGCCCGATTGCCGCGGTTCACCGTCGTCTCCCAGGTCGACCTCGTCGAGCTCATGCTGCAGCGTGCCGAGCCGGCCGGCGACAAGCTCGCCGCGCAACACATTGAAGACGTAGTCGGGCCACAGCGGATTGAGCCCCCCGAAGTGGCCGACCAGCACCTGCCCCATCGGTTCCAGCCCGCGGGAGTTGGCGTAGGGCGCGAGGTCGACCGACGGGTGACCGCGCTGAGCGTCCTCCACATCGGCGGCGGTGTAGGCAGCATGGTTCGGCATCACCCAATAGTTGCATCAAGCGTCAGGGAATACGGCGTGTTACAGCGTATTACAATGAGCTGGCTGGACGAACTGGGTTGGTTGCCGGCCAGTGGAAGTCAACTGACGCACGAGGACTCACTCTCGGAGGCGATCAATAAATCAGGAGGTGCACTATGACCAAGCTCCGAGGTATTCAGTGGATAGAGGACCAAACCGGTCAGGTAATAGATCCCCCAAACTCACCACAGGACGACAGTCGACACCTGTCGTTGCGACTGCCTATTGCGCTGCACTCCAGGCTGGAGGAGGTTGCTGCCGATCGAAACTTGACGGTGTCACAACTTGCCCGGCAGCTGCTGACGGACGGTGTCCAGCGAACGCGTCTGCCCGATAGGGAGGCGATCGATGTTGCCATCGCCGCACTCGATGAGATGCGTCGCCGACTCCCGCCGAGCGCCGCGTAGCCTCAGGGACCGTAATGAGGCCAGGCGCTGGGCGATAGGCGCCGTGCCTCGGCCGGGTGGACTTTCCCTCGTTTTTGTTGCAACAGTTCGACTTTCCGCTATTTTTGTTGCATTTGTTGCTGGGTTTGGCACACTTATCTGAGTGAATGTTGCACCGCCGCCTCCGCATGGAACGCTGACTCTGGCAGATTCGAGCAACCGTGCCCGCCTCAGCCGCCAGACGCACGCGGGGCAAGCACTCCGGCTGGCGCCTGGTGTTTACTCGGTGGGTGCAACGCTCCCACCCGAACAAGTCGCTCGCCATCACCTGAATGGGATCATCGGCGTCATTTGGCCGGGGGCCGTTATATGCGGGCGCACCGCCATGGCGGGCGGTATGCCGCAAGACGGCGAGGTCTTCATTGCACACCCAGACCCGCCGCGAACCTCGCCGCTGAATCTGCCCGGGTTGACGCTGCACGTTGTCGTCGGACCAGGACCGCTCCCAGGAGACATGCAACTTCCTGGCGGCCCGCACATGTCAGGTGAGGCCCGGAAGTTGATCGAGAACACCACCCACATCGGGCGTCCCGCCCGCTTTCGCTCCGGCACTGAAGCAGTCGATCGCCGCATCGACGAAATCGCCCGATCGGGCGGCGCAGGCAGGGTGCGACGGATTCTCGAAGAACTCGACGTGATCGCGGGCCACTTCGAACAAGCCGCGGTGCAGACGGTCAGATCGAGGTTGGCGGCGGTTCTCGGGACCTTCAGTGATCGGCAGGTTGCCGTATCCGGCCGGCTCGCGGCTCGGCTCGCCAGCAGCCCGTACGATGCCCACCGGATCGAAATGCTCGAAGGTCTTCTCGACGTCTTGCACGATCGTGCCCCCGCACCACGCGCGGCCGTGCCGCCGATGCGGCGCTGGGAATGGTTGGCCTTCTTTGAGGCGTACTTCTCCAACTTCATCGAAGGCACCGAGTTCGGCGTCGATGAGGCACGACGTATCGCGGTTGAAGGACTCGTACCGGAAGCTCGACCCGAGGATGCTCACGACGTCTCGGCCACATATCGACTCGCCGTCGACCCCGTCGAGCGGTCACGCGTTCCGCGATCAGGCGAGGAGCTGGTTGGCATTCTGAAGGAACGTCATCGCGTCTTGATGGCGGCCCGGCCCGATAAACGCCCCGGTGAATTCAAGAACGCTCTCAACTACGCGGGGGGCTACCAGTTCGTGGAACCTGATCTTGTGGAAGGAACATTGGTTCGGGGGTTCGACGTCGTCACCGGGCTTACTGGCCCGTTTAACCGAGCTGTGGCCATGATGGCCCTCGTCACGGAATGCCACCCATTCGACGACGGCAACGGCCGCATCGCGCGGCTCGCCGCTAACAGTGAGCTTTCAGCCGCTGGAGAAGTACGGATCACGATGCCGAACGTGTACCGCAACAACTATCTGGCCGGGCTCAGTGGGTTCTCTAACGGCACTGGCCGCGGCGAACCACTCGTTGAAGTAATTTCGTTCGCTCAGCGATGGACAGCCGCAGTTGACTGGTCCACGTTTGAGGTATCCCACCAGCAACTCATCGCATGCAACGCCTATGCGGATTCCGGCATTGCGGAAGCGACGGGGCAACGGCTGCTAATGCCCCGTTGAGGATTGTTCAGGAAAGCCGAGCGGGAATCGGGAACCGTCAGCCACCTTGGCAACGTCCAATCGGCATGAACCGAGCACTCACCCTTGCAACGGCCGGCGTTCTCCTCCTCGCGAGCTGCAGCGACAGTTCGACGCCGAGCACCCAGTCAACCGACACCACAAAGACAACCGACACAACCGACACGACCATCAAGCCGCAGCCATTCCCGGCGGCGGGCTTCGGGTCATCACGACTGGCGTTCTTCGAGGACTGCCCCGACCTGCTCGGCTACCTACGCACGCAAGCGCTGGAGCGCGTGACTGCGTGGGGTCTCGATGGTGGCGGCGGCTACTACTACCGGTTTGAAGGCGTGGTGACTTCGGAAATCTCGCCGACCGCCGCATCAGACGAGAAGTCGAGCACCGACTTCGGTGCGGCGCCGTCGACGGAGGCGCCGACCTACTCGGGTACCAATACGCAAGAAGTCGGTGTCGATGAGGGCGATGTCGTCGAGACCAACGGCACTTACATATTCGTCGCCGGCCAGGATGGCGTGCGCATCATCGAAGTCGCCACTGCCTCCGTCGTCACCAACCTGGAAGTGCCCGACGGCACTCATCAACTGTTGCTCGACGGGACGCGACTGCTCGTTGTCACCCAGCCGTGGAGCGGCGCCGAAGACACCGTCGTCTCGCTGTACGACGTCGCCGATGCCGCCAGCCCAGCGTTGCTGCGGCGCAGTCACCTGGAAGGGCGGTTGGTCGCCAGCCGCTCGATCGATGGTGAGGCCCGGCTGGTGCTCACCTCCACGCTCGCCAATCGCTTGCCGTTCGTATTCCCCGATCGCTTCGGGCTCAACGAGCAACTCGCGCTCGACGCCAACAAAGCCGTCATCAACGAGTCGACGATCGACGAGTGGTTGCCACGCTACTTCGACGAGTCCGGCGACGGGGTGTTCGGGGCGCTGAGCGCATCGCTCGACTGCTCGAAGGTGGCCGCCCCGCGCGACTTCGCCGGGCTCGGCATCTCGTGGATCGCTTCCATCGACCTGCACGGCGACACCGGCCCGGTGGGCGCTGCCGGCATCGTGTCGTACGGCGAC
>JACQZX010000184.1 GCA_016213665.1 Actinomycetota bacterium
ACAGCGCGCGCGGCCTCGATGAACTCGCGTTCCTTCAGGGACAGCACCTGGCCGCGCACGAGACGGGCAACACCCATCCACCCGAAAACCGCGAACAGGAAGATGATGAATCTGATCGAACTGATCTCACCGGTGACCGCCGTGACCGCCGAGATGTTGCCGAGCGCCGCTCTCGTGACGACGACCGCCACGAAGAATGGGAAGGCCAGGAAGATGTCGGTGACACGCATCATCAGGTCGTCGAACAGGCCGCCATAGAGACCGGCAATCGCTCCGGCGGTAGTTCCGATTATTACCGACAGCAACGCTGAGACGACACCGATGAATAGCGAAGTACGGACTCCCCAGATCAGTCGGCTGTACATGTCGTGGCCGATGTCGTCGGTGCCGAACCAAGCGATCGAGCGCGGCGACAGGTAGATGTTGTTGCCCTCCTCGATCTTCAACACCTGCTCATTGATGCCATAGCGGGCCGTGAATGGTGCGAGCAGCACGACGATCAGCAACAACAGCATGATCACCGTCGAGATCGCCGCCCCCTTATGGTGCCAGTAGCGCCGCCAGGCCATCTGCAGCGGCGACAGCGTTTCTACGTTGAGGGCCTCAAGGTCGTCGACATCGAGCTCGAGGTTCGACGGCAAGTTGGGTGATTTTGCGTCAGTCAAGGCGAATCCTCGGATCGAGATAGGCGTAGGACACGTCGGCGACGAGGTTGAAGAACAGCACCGAGATCACGATGATCACCAAATACGGCATCAGTTGCGGAATGTCGCCGTTGTTGATCGCTCTCAGAAAGTAGACGCCCATTCCCGGGTAGTTGAAGATCGCCTCGGTGATGATGAGGCCCCCGAGAAGTCCACCGATGTCGAGGGCGAGCACCGTGACAATCGGAATCATGGCGTTGCGTACGCCGTGCCGGAACAAGACCTGACGTTCGGACAGACCCTTCGACCGGGCGGTACGAACAAAGTCTGACGATCGGACCTCCAGCAATGAGGCACGCATGTAGCGGCTGTACGCCGAGATGACCTGAATCGTCACCACCGTCACGGGCAGCACCAGGTGTTTGGCCATCAGGGCGAGATCAAAACCTTGATGCCCCGGTGGGTATACGCCGGCGACCGGCAGCCAGCCGAGCTCGACCGCGAAGATCAACTGCAGGGCGACGCCCGAAACGAAGGGCGGGATCGCACCGAGGAAGAAGGCAGTGGTGTTGGCCAGGCTGTCGAACCAGCTGCCGGGCTTGCGCGCGGCGAGCACCCCAACCGTGAGCCCGATACCCCAACCGATCACTGAAGCAATCCCGGCGAGTCTGAGCGTGTTGAAGATCGAGTAGCGCAGCGGCGGGTAGACCAACGCCCGCCCCTTGATGCTGCGCGGCCAATGGTCGGGGCCCTGGACGAATCGCCACAACCATTGGAAGTAACCCTTGATGAAGCCGCCGAAACCTTCGTAAAGCCCGTTGACGGCCAAGTACTGCTCGACCTTGGCACGGGTGGCACGCGGGTTAGCGCGCTTGTATGTCTCCTCGGGGTGCCAACCGGTCCGAACCGCGCAGTAGACGATGAACGTCACCAACACGATCGTGAGCGGTAACCACAACAATCGCCGCACGATGAAACGAAGCACTGCACCCCCCGCTGAGTCGGACTAACAAGGTCGGTCTACAAAAAGGAATCGGGGCCGACCCGCAGGTCGGCCCCTCATCCTTTCACAAACTTACGTAATGAGTTGAAAGTCGAGGCGCATCAGAGCGCGACGACAACCGCCTCACCAGTGAGGTACTCGCTCGGCACGACTTCCTGGCCGGCGGTGGTGTCGTACATGCCCGGCAGCACCGGGAAGGCAACCAACCACACGTACCACGACGAGTTGGCGCACTCGGTCACGGGGTTCGGGCAAGCCGAATCCGGGAACTGCTCGGCTCCGACGATGATCTGTCCATCGCCGTCGACATCGGTCCAGCGGTACCAGTCGTTGATCGCCCGGTAGTTGGCCAGCTCGGCGTAGGCGTTGTCCACGCGATCGGTGCGACGTGCGCCGATGTTGGGGAACTGCAGCAACGGCAGCATGACATGGTCTTCGGCCATCAACTCAAGGGCGGCCTGCACCTCGGCGATGCGGGCATCCGGATCGAGTTCCGCGTCGGCCTGGATCAACAGGTCGGTGGCCTCTTCGTTGCACCAGCCGAGGCTGTTCTGGCCCTGGAACTGGTTCTCTTCGGTCGGGATCTGATCGCAGCCGTAGGTGCGCAGGTAAGCCGGGTCCGGAGCAACGGTGTTGATGTACATGCCCATGTCATAGTCGAGTGACGGCAGACGGGTCTCGAACACGCAAGGCAGCGCCTCGCAGTTGTCGGCGTGTGCCTTGAAACCGGCAGCTGCCAGCAACGGGATCAGGAACTCCTGTGTGCTTTCACGACGGGTGTTGCCGGTGTTGATCATCCAGCGAACGTCGGGAACTTCACCGGTCTCGGGGTTCACCCAGAAGCCGTCGGCGTCTTGGGTCCAGCCATTCTCCTCAAGCAGTGCCACTGCACCCTCGGGATCGTAGCCATCGGCATACGGGTTGGTGCAGTACGGGCCAGGAGCGATCGGGCCGCAATCGAGCAAGGGTGAACCCTGCGCGAACGGGGCGTAGATCTGCGCGTAGATGGCATCGCGGTCGATCGACATGCTGAACGCCGTGCGGTAGACCGGGTCGGCGAAGGGACCGTCGTAAGCCTGGAAGTAGAAGCCTTCGAAGGCACCCGAAAGGGCGACATCGAAGTCGGTGTTCGGGTCGGCCAGTTCGGCGTCGATGCCGGTGTAGGCCTGCGGGAAGATGAAGTCAACCGCGCCAGCCTTCAGCAGGGTCGGACCATCCTCGGCGGGCACGAACACGACGCGCTCGACGCCATTGCTCGGCTTACGCGCACCGATGTAGCCCTCGTTGGGAACGAGCACGAGCTGCTCGGCGTTCCACGAGTCGATCTTCCACTCGTTACCCGAGTAGGAGATGCCACCGTCGAAGGCAGCCGACACGTCGTTGCAGTCATCGGTTGCGGAAGCCTTGAGCAGGCCGCCGAACAGAAGACGCCACGGGGCGTACAGCGAGCTGAAGGTGACAACGATCTCCTGGTCGCTGGCGCCGGCCTCGATCGAAAGGATCTGGTCATAGCCGGTGGTGCTCAACGAGCCTGGCGTATTCATGATGGCGTCGTTCGTGCACTGGAAGTCGGCGAGGCCGAATGGCGTGCCGTCGTCCCACACTGCGACATCGGACAACGTGTACGTAACCGTCATTGCAGCCGTCGGTCCCGCCTCGGTGGCCGGGGTGGTGTCGGTCGTGTCGCCGGTTGTAGCCGGCGTGGTGTCTGCCGCCGTCGAATCGGAGCTCTTCTCGTCGTCACCGCAAGCTGCGGCTACGAGAGCGAGACCGACGACGAAAGCAGCAACTTTGCTGGATTTCGTGATCCTCACGTGGATGTTCCTCCTGATGGAAACGGAGGGAGGTCGGTGCGCCAAGTCGGGCGGAAGCCCTTCCAACCGCAGCTCGTAATGTCCTCCCCGATCATTACGGGCGCTGCGAGGCTACCACAGCCGTTCAGCGACGGGTAGTCCGCCGATTGCCATTTGTACGAAAAGTCGACCGGGTCGCCGCGGTCAGCGGGCGACGATGCTGCCGAACGGAATCGTGTCCAGCAGGCGCGTCCGGGGACACGAAACCTTGCGCCCGGAGTCGCATTTGGGGCAAGAGAATTCGTTCGCGTCGGCTTGGCGCCATAGCGTCGTGCCACAGTCTGGGCACCGTTGCTGCCAGATCGCGCAAGCGGTATCGGCGAGCCGTTGCGAGTGCAGCGGGCAGCCGTGGCCGTGGCACACCGGGAACCGTTCGTCGGGCATAATTGCCGCCTCGGGACACTTGTCGACGCACACCCCGCAGTCGTCACACGTGTACGGGTCGATCTCGAACAGACCCAGAAACGAATCGGTCTTGACGAGCGCGTCGGTATGGCAAGCGAAGTCGCATGCTCCACAACCGATGCAGCGATCCTGCAGCACCGCAAAACTCATCGGCGCCGCCTACGAAAACGCGTCACGCCAGCGACGTGTCGGCGGTGACCGGGTTCTGCGGATGGAACTTGCGCAACTCGCCCATGCAGTCGAGGTGCACCCAGGGGGCCACGTCGACACGGGACGCGGCGTTGCGACTCTCATACTTGTCGCCGGTCCACTCCCACCATCCGTAGGGCACATCGACAACGCG
>JACQZX010000022.1 GCA_016213665.1 Actinomycetota bacterium
GCGCGATATCGCCGGTGTTCAGCCAGCCGTCGCGAATGGCGTCGGCGGTTGCTTCCGGTCGGTTCAGGTAGCCCTTGATCACGACCGATCCACGCACACACAAAACGCCGGTAGTCGTCGGGCTGGGCGCCAAATCGTTGCCATTCTCGTCGACGAGCTTGGCCTCGAGCGTCGGCACGATTGTTCCGCACGACGCGGGCTTGGCCAAGAACCAACGCGCCGAGTTCGCCGTGATGATGCCACAGGTCTCGGTCATCCCGTACGCCGTGGATGGTTGTCCCGCTTCCAGCGCGTCGGCGATCTTGCCGACCAGGTCGGGTTGCAACGGCGCGCCACCGCCGCCCATTCCTTGCAACGTCGAAGTGTCACGACGTGACCAGTCAGGATGCATCAGCAACTCGCGGCTCATGGTTGGTACGCCGGTGAAGTTCGTGACGCGCTCGCGCTCGATCAGCTCCAACGCCCGGCCGGGATCCCACTTGTGCATGAGGACCACCTTGCCGCCGAGAACGGTGGCACCCTGCAGCACGCAGTTGCAGGCAGTCACATGGAACAGCGGAGTCGCTGCCATGAAAGCCGCTTGCGCGGGCGGGCTTGCCGTTGGTGTCGAGGCGGTCGGGCGGGGTGCGACGTCGCCGGCGGCAAGAGCCCGTTGCTCTGCCATGTTGGTTGCCAAACCCATGGTCATGATGTTGTAGACGTTGTTCACCGAGCCGCGGTGGGTCAGTTGCGCGCCCTTGGGGAAGCCGGTGGTTCCCGAGGTGTAGAAGATGGTGGCGTCGTCGTCGGGGTCGATCGCCACGGCCGGCAGGGTGCCCGCATCGGCTGCGGTCATCGCGTCGTTCCATGTGATGGAATTGTCGGAGACGACACGACTACTGCGCACGGAGATGATGTGCATCGGTCGCTGCTCGGGCATGTGGTTCAGGCGCTCGAGTCGCTCGTTGTCGGCGATGAAGACTGCCGGCTCCGAGTCGTTGAGCGCATACTCGATTTCTGGCGGGGTCCACCAGGCATTGACTCCCACTACCGCGGCGCCGACACACATTGCGGCCCAATGGCTCACCACCCATTCCGGATAGTTGCGCATGGCGATCGCGACCCGGCTGCCGGGGTGCACGCCGTTGGCAACGAGGTGAGCAGCGAGTTTGCGGACCTGCGCGTGTGCCTCGGCGTAAGTCATGTGCTCGTCTTCGTAGACCAAATACGGCTTGTCGCCATGCACGGCCGACGCTTCCCACAGTGCTCGCATCGTCGGTGGCGACGATGCGAATTCCTTCAGCATCACCCCCCTGACCTCGGTCACTTTGGTGGCAAACGGCGAGCCTGGTGCATCGAGTTCCGCCCGCGCGGCAAGGTAGTGGTGAATCACGCCGGTGATCATTGCGCAAGTGCGCCGTCCCTCGCCATCTCGGGAAGTAGTGGTGAGGCGTGGTTGCTAGCTTTGCCCGATGGGGGCGGAGAGACTGCGGGTGGGCGCCGACGGGATTACCCGCTGCTGGTGGTGCGGCGACGACCCGTTCTACATGCAGTATCACGATGACGAATGGGGGCACCCGGTCACCGGTGACGTGCGCCTGTTCGAGAAATTGTGCCTCGAGGGTTTCCAGTCGGGCCTCTCCTGGCTGACGATCCTGCGCAAACGAGACAACTTCCGCGCCGCGTTCGCCGGGTTCGAAATCGACCGGGTGGCTGGCTTCGACGAGGCCGATGTGCAGCGGTTGCTCGCTGACGCCGGCATTGTCAGGCATCGGGGCAAGATCGAAAGCACGATCAACAATGCCCGACGGGCGCAGCAGTTGCGCGGCGAATTCGGGTCGATCAACGGTTACGTTGCGCAGTTTCGCCCGCAACGAGCGGGTCGGCCTACCGTCGACAGCGAAATGCAGGCGACGTGTCCGGAGTCGGTGGCGATGTCGAAGGATCTCAAACGGCGGGGCTGGAGTTTCGTCGGGCCAACCACGATGTACGCGTTCATGCAGGCGATGGGACTTGTCAACGATCACATCGAAGGCTGCGAACGCAGCGCTTAGTTGTGGTGCTTCAGTTGTGATGAAGGTCGGCGTTGAGACCTTGCCACTTGGCGCTACGGGGGAGCGCCTCCACCGCGCCGCTCTGGCTGTTGCGCCGATAAAGCAGGCCGCCCATACCGCTCAGCTCTCTGGCTTTCACGATGCCCGACCCCTGCACGGCCACCAATGTTCCGGCGGTCACGTACAGGCCGGCCTCGACCACGCATTCGTCGCCGAGGCTGATTCCGATGCCGGCCTCGGCGCCGATCAGGCAGCGCTCGCCGATCGTGATCTGTTCCGTTCCCCCGCCGGAGAGCGTGCCCATGATGCTGGCGCCACCGCCGATGTCGGTGCCGTCGCCGACGATGACACCTTGTGAGATGCGGCCCTCGACCATCGATGTGCCCAGCGTGCCGGCGTTGAAGTTGCAGAACCCTTCGTGCATGACGGTCGTTCCCGCGGCCAGGTGGGCGCCGAGTCGCACTCGGTCGGTGTCGGCGATGCGCACTCCATCGGGCACCACATAATCGGTCATGCGCGGAAACTTGTCGAGACCATGCACGGTAAGAACGCCGCCGTCGTGGCGTACGCGCCAACGCAACTCCTCCAATCCGTCGACGGGGGCAGGGCCGAGGTTCGTCCATGCAACGTTGGCCAGCACCGTAAAGATGCCGTCGAGGTTGATCGTGCGCGGTTGCAGCAACCGGCGAGAGAGCAGGTGCAGGCGCAGGTAGGCGTCGCTCGCCGAGGTCGGGGCATCGCTGGTGTCGATGTGCACCTGCACAGCGCGTATCGAGACCCGGCGCGTGTCGTCGCGA
>JACQZX010000025.1 GCA_016213665.1 Actinomycetota bacterium
GATCTTGCGGCCGTTGATCCCGCCACGTTGATTGATCAGGTCGAAGTACGCGCCAGCGGCGCCAACGACTTCGACGCCGATCGAAGCGGTTGGCCCGGACAGTGTGGCGGACCCCCCGATCTTGATCGTGTCGTCGGTGACGCCCGGGTCCGAGACGCCGATGGTCGTGGTGGGGGCGTCGGTCGCCGGCGCTGCGACGGCCGTGGCTTCCACGGCGCCGGTGGTGGCTGCCGGTGGTGTCGACGCGGTGGCACCGCCGTCGGTTCGGCCTCCGCAGGCGCCTGCGACCATGGCTGCGGTCACGAGAGCGATCATGACATTGGACTTCTTCATTGGTTCCCCCTTTGTTGTTCGGTCTCAGCTGCGAGATACGCAGCCAGTAGTTGCGGTGAGGACGCAACGGCAGATGCGGTGTCGTGCAACACCGTCCGGCCCTTGTCGATCACCATCGCATGGTCGGCGAGGCTGAGCACGATGTCGACGTACTGCTCGACGACCACGAGGGTCATGCCCTCGTCGCGGAGTTGGCGCAGCAGTTCGTACACGGTGTCGACCACGATCGGTGCGAGGCCGAGCGACGGTTCGTCGAGCAGCAGGACCGTCGGCTTGGCCATCAGCGCCCGGCTGATCGCGACCATCTGCTGCTCACCTCCGGACAGACTCCCGGCGAGTTGCTGAAGCCGTTCCCGGACGCGCGGCAGGTGTGCCGTCGCCTGATCGATGGCGTCGCGGAGTGCCTTGCCCTTGAGTCGTCGGCTGTAGGCGCCGACCATCAGGTTGTCGTGCACGGTGAGGTGGGGGAAGAGATGACGGCCCTCGGGGACGAACACCAGCCCGCGGCGGAGTCGCTCGTCTGCTCGCGCCTGCGTGACGTCGGTGCCGTTCAACGTGATCTTGCCCGATTCGGGCATGTGCAGCCCGGCGATGCACCGCATCGTCGTGCTCTTCCCGGCTCCGTTGCGCCCGAGTACCGCGACGAATTGACCTGCGCCGATGTGGAGGTCGATGCCGCGGAGGGCAGGGATGTCGCCGTAGCCGGCGGTCAGGTTCGATACGTCCAGCATCGTCATCGGCTCGATCCGAGATAGGCGGCGGTGACTGCCGGGTCGGCCAGCACTGCAGTCGTCGCGCCGGAGGAGATGACCACGCCGTGATCGAGCACCAGCGTGAATTCGGCGACCGCCCGAACCATGGTCATGTCGTGTTCGACGACGAGGATGCTGCAGCCGAACTCTCGTTTGATGGCGACGAAGAGTTCTGCGAGTTCGTCGGTCTCGGACGGGCCCATTCCGGCCGAGGGCTCATCGAGCAGTAGCAGCGATGGCGCAAGCGCGATGGCACGAGCGATCTCGACGCGGCGTCGGTCGCCGTAGTTGAGATGCCCGGCCGGGCGATCCGCCGCCTCTGCAAGCCCCACGAAGCCCAGGGCGTTACGCGCGCAGGCGCGTGTGGCGCGGTCGGTGCGCAAGGACCGCGGCAGCGACAACATCGCAGAGAGCAATCCGCTGCGCCGGAACCGGCCGAGACCGACGGTGACGTTGTCGACAGCGCTGAGGTCCTCCACCAGCGAGAGGTTCTGAAACGTGCGCGCGATGCCGAGTCGACCGCGCGCGGTCGCCGACATGTTCGTGATGTCCACGTCGCCGAAGTCGATGCGGCCCGAGGTGGCTCGGATTGCACCGGTGATCGCGTTGAACAACGTCGTCTTGCCCGCGCCGTTGGGCCCGACGATCGCGCTGATCGACTGTGCCGGCAACAACATCGAGATCTCGTTGTTGGCGAGTAGACCTCCGAACCGCACGCTCAGTTCGGTGACGGTGAGCACAGCCCCGGTCACTCGCCTGGATCCGTAGGTGATTCGGCATCGGCCGACGCATCGTCGAGCCAGGCGACGAGGGACTCGACGTGACGGTTGAGTGCTTCGGTTGAACGTTGATGAGCCAAGGCGGCGGCCCGGGCGAGCAGGACAGCACCTGCGACGAGCACCGCGATACCCGGCAGCGTGGACGACGCGAGGTAGGAGAGTTGATCACTCGTCACGGTCGTGCCCGAGACGCCGAGATACCCGGCGACGAGCAGGACGACGCCGACCAGAGCGACGATCAGCGCCAAAGTTACCTGGATGTTGGGCCCTCTCCGACGGGGCAGGTCGCTGGAAATTCTGTTCAACGGGTGATCGTCGATGTTGGCGGGCACTCTGACCTCCGGTCGTGGTAGGGATGACGATGGACAAATGCGCGAACCTCGGTCGGTGTCGGAACCGGACGGGTGAGGACGACGCGGCGCTCGGGTTCGGGGGACCGCCGAGGCGAGATCAGTCGGGTCGGTAGGAAGGACGCGACCCCCGAGGGGCGGGAGGCGATCAGGCCGACGACGATCAATCCGGCGATGATGTCCGGGATCGCGCTCCCGGTGGAACCCGACCGTCCTTGGATGACCTGTGGCAGGACTCCGAACATGGCGGCTGCGATGACTGGGCCCAGGAGCGAGCGCATCCCGCCGACGACGGTGTACATGACCAAGGAGAGCGAGAGCAACAACGAGAAGTCGCTCGGAGAGAGGCCTGTGACGAGCACTGCGTAGAGGCCGCCCCCCAGGGTCGACATGAACGACGACAACATGAAGACACCCATGCGTACTCTCGCTGCCGACACGCCGAAGTGCGACACGGTGTCCGCCGCGTCACGGGACGCGAATACCAACGTGCCGTGGGTGGAGCGGCGGACACCCCAGGCGAGGACGAAGAGCACGAGTGCGACGCCTGCCATCATGAAGTACACCCGAGTGTCGCTCGAGAGATCGAAGCCGAAGAGATCGCCGCGCGGCATCGAACGCGGGAACTGCTTCTGCTTGAAGAGCCAACTCGATGCTGCACCCGCGAAGGCGAGCGAAGCGACAGCGAACTGCGGTCCGCTCAGTCGCAGGGCGGGGATACCGACCAGTCCACCGATGAGCATCCCTGCGATCGCGGCGACCAGGAGCGAGGGACCGAGCGGCCAGCCGCGCTCGACGACGAGGTACGCCGTTCCGAACGCTCCGATTCCGGCGTAGGCGGCCTGCATCAGGCTGACCTGGCCACCCCAACCGGAGACGACGACGATCGCGAGGCATTGGATCGTGAAGAATATGGCTCGGCCGCCGATGAAGGACCAATAGGTCGAACCAGCGGGGATGATCACCGCCGCGGCCACGCCGGCGAGTGCCATCGCCATGAGCAGCCAGCGGAAGCGAGCGGGCACCGTGAAGCGCGGGACCGAGTGTGACGTGGGACCTGCCGAGGCGGCAACGGTGGGCCACTTTCTGCGGAACAGCAGCACTGCGGTGACGAGCACCAGGATGACGAGGTCCGATGCGCCGGGAACGCTCGACTTGAGTATCGAGATGCTCTCGATGACTCCGACGGCGATGCCTCCGGCGAAGGCCAGCGGCAGCGACACCAGTCCACCGATCAGCGTGGCCACCAACGCCTTGGTGAGGAGCAACGGGAACGTACCGACGCTCACGAGTTGCAGGGGCGCGACCAGGACTCCGGTGACGCCCGCAAGTGTGGCGCCGATAATCCAGTTGAACTGTGAGACGGCGTTGGGCCGTACGCCGGCGAGCCTCGCCGCGTCGGGATCGTCGGCAACGGCCCGAATCGCGACGCCGAAGCGTGCTCGATGGAGGAACCGGCTGAGCAGCAACGCCGACCCCACGGCGATCGCCAGCACCGCAAACTGTTGGTACGCGACGCGCACGTCGCCGATCTGGACCGTCTTGTTCGGGAAGACGAGCCGCGCGGACTTCGGATCGACGCCGTAGAAGTACAATAAGGCGCCGTTGATCACGGTCAGCACGCCGAGGGTGGCGATGAGTTTGGTCGTGGCCGGCGCGTGCCGCACCCGACGAATGGCAACGCGCTCCACCAGCATGCCGGTGGTCGCCGCGACGGCGACGGCGATGACAGCCGCGGGAACCACGGGCCATTGACTGTCCCCGAGCGGGCCTGCGAGGTCGACATAGACGTAGGCGGCGATACTGGCGAAACCCGCGTGGGCCAGCGACAGGACGCCGGTCGAGCGGTACATCAGCGTGACCACGATGGCCAACATCGCGTACGGCGCGCCGGTGAAGACACCGAGGATGGTCCCGTTGACGAACGTCATGCGTGCCCCGCACGGCCCACGTGTGGGCTGCTCGGGCGGCGATGCAAACACGTCGCGACGGCGACGTGAAGCTGATGCCCGGTTCTCGTACCCATGGCCCCCCTAGGTGGTGATCGGACTCGAACTTGCATGAGCGGCTTCCCCATATCGCTCTTGCGATGCCCGTCGAGATGAGGCACTGTAGCCGATCTGTCGCGTATCGACGCAGTCGGAACGTGCCGGCTGATCTTGCTGGCGATCAGCACCGTATTGAAGTGTTGACCTGCATACTCGCGCCGTTGGTTCCGTCCCATGGTGCTGCCGTTGTGAGACGCTGCGGCGGATGTGTATCATTGTTCGAGTTGACTACGATCAGGGGGTTGCAGATGCGTGTACAGGTTGATCAGGATCGGTGTCATGGACACCAGATGTGCGCCATCGCGGCGCCCGATGTCTTCGGAAGTGACGAGATCGGCAATGCGGTGGTGCTGATCGAGGGAGACATTCCCCGTGACTTGGAGGCGGCAGCCAAGCGCGCCGAAGGCAACTGCCCGGAGCGCGCCATCGAGATCAGGGAGTGACCATGGGAATGCGCAACGCAAGCCTCGACGAGCTCCTCAACCACTACGACATCTTCGACAATGACTTCGTTTCGGACCCATTCCCGCTGCTCGATCAGATCCGCGAGTCAGGATGCCCGATCGCGCACAGCGATCAGAACGGCGGTTCGTGGATGCCAACGCGCCATGCCCATGTCGTGGCGATGGCACAGACTCCGGAGATCTTTACCTCACGTGAGGTCGGCGTGATCGGACTCTCTCCTGAATCGAAAGAGGGGCCATATGGAGGCGTCAGGGTCCCACCGATCGATTCGGATCCGCCGCAGCAACACGGGCAA
>JACQZX010000023.1 GCA_016213665.1 Actinomycetota bacterium
CCGCGCGTTCGGTGCCACCACGCGCCGGTAGCGAGCGCTTGTCGAGCTTGCCGGTCGGTGTGCGCGGAAGCGACGGCAGCACGATGACGTGACCGGGCACCATTACCTCGGGAAGCCGCTTGCGAAGAGATCGGCGGACCTCGTCGGTATCGATTTCCGCCGCGGTTTCGGTGACGATGTACGCCACCAGCTGTTGATCGGAATCGTCGTCGCGCCGACTCACGACTGCCGCGCAGTCCTCGATCCCGTCTATGCGTCGCAGCTCGGCTTCGATCTCGCCGAGTTCGATGCGGTGGCCGCGCAGTTTCACCTGTTGATCGCAGCGACCGAGGAATTCGAGCACGGCGCCGGCATTTGGTTGTTCTCGCCAACGGGCGAGGTCGCCGGTGTCATACATCCGCTCCCCTGCACAGAAGGGGTCGGTCACGAACTTCTCGTTCGTCAGGTCGTCGCGTCGGTGGTAGCCGCGGGCGACGCCGGCTCCGGCGATCCAAAGATGTCCGGCCACACCCGGGGGCACCGGGCATCTATCAGCGTCGAGTACATAGAAGCGCGTGTTTGTCAGCGGCCCGCCGATGGGTATCAATTTGCTCTTCGGTTGCACTCGCCACGCGCCCGACCAAACGGTCGTCTCGGTCGGTCCGTACATGTTCGTGACCCCGCCGCCCACAAGCGACGCCAGCTCATCGGCAAGGTCGCCGGCCAACGCCTCGCCGCCGACTAGCAACTGTTCGACATCTCCGAGTGCCGCACGAATCGTTGGGTCACTGGTGAACATGCGAGCCATCGAAGGCGTGCACTGAATGTGGGTGGCGCCGGCAGCGACGATCTGATCGGCGAGTGAACGCGCGCTTGTGTTGTCTCGGGCAGCGGTGTGGGTGGCAGTGAGGTCGCGAACGTTGGCGAGATGTTGCAGGTGAGCGAGCACGGTGTCGGTGGCTACACCGAAGTCGATGAGGCAGGCGATCTCGTCGACGCCCATCTCGCGTAGTTGCTGCAACCGTGGGAGCACGCGCTCGGGGGTGCCGAACAACCCGCTCGTCTCGTAGTACCGCTTGACTGCGAAGTCGAGCACGGCGTCGAGATCGTCGGGTGCAAGGTTGGCCACATCCTCGTCGGTGAGATCACTGGGGTGCGCGATCGGCCGACCGTCGGGGCGGCGAAAGGTAGGGAACGACCACGCATAGTCGCGCACGAGGTTGAACGCTGTCTGTAAGTAATTTCGCAGAGGTGCGTGGACGGTTTCGCGGATCATCGCTTCGTCGTCGCCGACGAAGGCATGCAACATCAGCGCCACCTTGCCGGTCGCCGGGTCGTGCCCGGCGGCGGCCCGCGCCGCTCGATACGCCTGCAACTTCGGCGCCAACTGTTCGATCGACTGGCCCAGCAGGTGAGTGAGCACGTTGGCCCCAATGGTGCCGGCCTTGGCGAAGCTCTCGGGGTCACCGGCGGTGGTGATCCAGACCGGCAGTTCGGTCTGCACGGGTCGCGGCAGCGTCGCCACGTCGACACGCAGATCATCGGGACCATCGAATGTAAGTGTCTCACCGCGCCACAGGCGACGGATCTGGTCGATCCCCTCGTACATCATTTCCCTGGATCGCGAGTAGTTCTGCGGCCTGAGGATGAAGTCGTTCGGTTGCCAACCGCTCGCGAAGCCGACGCCCACGCGTCCATTGGAGAGGTTGTCGACAACGCTCCATGTCTCGGCGATCTCAACCGGATGGTGCAGTGGTAGCACTACCGAGCCTGCGCGTACGCTCACGTTTTCGGTCACGGCGGCGACGGCGGCGGCGGTGACTGCCGGATTGGGGTAGAGCCCGCCGAAGCTGTGGAAGTGACGCTCCGGAGTCCAAACGGCACAGAAGCCGTTGGCGTCCGCGAATCGTGCACCCTCGAGCAGCAGGCGGTACTTACCGCCGGTTTCAGCGCTCGCCTCGTCGGCAGCGAAATAGAACAGCGAGAAATCCATCGCCGCTGGGGGTGCTGCGACCACTGTCGATTGAGCGTCGGGCACATAGACGACGACCTCGATTCCGCGGGCGATGGTGTAGAGCAATTCCACCACGGAGATGTCGAAGGCGAGACTGCTCACCGCAAACCATTTGTCGTCATCTCCGCGCTCAACCACGGCATCCATCGCTGCAAACAGGTTGGCGACGTTGCGGTGCTCGACCAGGACACCCTTCGGTGTACCGGAACTACCAGACGTATAGATGCAGTAGGCGAGATTGCCTGGTTGCACGGTTCGGCGCAGGGGAGTGGTGGCTCCGGCGGGCGGTGAGTCGGCGGGTGAAGTTTCGGGTTGGTCGATTACCACGACCTGCAAGGCGGATTCACCGGGTGGTAGTGGCAGCGATGCCTGGTGATGGCGCTGGCAAACGATCACTTCGGCACCGCTGTCGCGGATCATGTGCTGCAGTCTCTCGTCGGGGTAGCCGGGATCGAGCGGCACGTACGCGCCCCCGGCCTTCAGCACGGCCAAGACTGCGACGAGCAAGTCGGTTCCCCGATCGACGTGCACTCCCACAAGTGAGTCGGGCTCCACCCCGGCACTCTGCAGGCGTACCGCCAATCCGTGGGCGCGCTCGTCGAGTTCGTGGAAGGTCAGGGTCTGCCCGGCACAGGTGACCGCCCGGCGGTGGGGAGTCAGGGCGACTTGACGCTCTATCACCTCGTGAATGCACTCGCAATTGAAAGCGCCGTCGGTCGCGTTCCAGCGATGAACGACCCGGTCGAGCGTGTCGGCGGGTAGCAGCGCGATCGGTTCCGTTGCGTCAGCCCGTTCGGCGAGAGCACGCGTCGTTACGGCCAGACAGCGCGCGAACTCCTTGGCGGCAGACGCTTCGACAGCCGCAGTGTCGAAATCGATTTCCCAACCGGCACCGTCGGTCGCAGGTTGCAGCACCACGATCGCCCCTGGGATTTCGCCATCGTGCGTCGAGAGTCGCACGCCTATCGGTAGGCCGAGCGCGGTGGTGGGTTGCCATCGCGCCGCGAGGCCAGGCGTGCGGGTGAGCAAATCGAGTCGCCAATGCCGTGGCCGTTGCAGATCTGCACGTAGGTCGAGTGGCCAGACGCTGCTCACCAGTGGGCGGGCGAATTCGGGCACTGTCGGCAACGCCAAGGCGATGTGATCGCCCGCAGCGAGCGACAGTTGCATGAGCAAAGTTTGTAACGCCTGCAACATCGCCGACGGAGTGCCCCTTGCGTCGGTTGGAATCGACACCTTCGCGCGAGTGCCGCCGGCGGTGCCGTGCGGCCAGGGAAACTCCACGGCGGCGAGCCCGCCCAAGGCGTCAAGCAAATGCTGCTCGGTCGACTGGTCGGCAAACGCACTCTCGGTGAGCCATTGACGTTGTGACTCGTCGAGTGGTGGCAGCACGCTGCCGACCTGGGCACCGGTGACAGCACTGAACTCGCCGGCGTTGAAGTACACGCCGTCGACCGTTCGTAAGCCACTGAGCAGGACGAGACCGTCGGAACAGGCGACCAACAGTCCGTCGTCGTTGGCGGCTGTCAACGTGCCCGCCGGTGGTGCGGATCCCTCGACGATCTCGCACGAATCGACGACCAGGCAGATCAGCGGGTGCCACAGCAGCGCCGCGGCTACGGGGTTTAGGTGGGCGCCGAAGTGAAGTGCGCGCACAACTCTGTCGACATCTGCTGCTGATCGGCGGAAGTCGAGTACACCGTCGGGGAGATCGGAACGTCGGTACGCAGACCGCGGTCGGGTGGACCTGCTGTGATCACCAGCGTCGGAGCCGAGAAGATCGAGCACGTCACCAAAGCTGTCGAGCGCCTCCTCGAAGTTGCGGGTGTTCAACGACAACGAGGTTTCCCGCTCAGCCATTGCAAAGCGGCGTTGCACAAGAACGGCACCGGTATCGACGCCTTCATCGATGCGATGCCAACTCACACCCCACTCGGCCTCGTTGCGCAGGATGCCCCACACCGGGGTGTTCAGCCCCGCGTACTCGGGCAGCGGTCCGTCGTGGAAGTTGATCGCCATACGGGTGGCTGCCGATACCACGACTGCGGGCAGCAGTTGCAGGTGAGTGATCGCGAACAGGTAGTCGACCGACAGTGCCTGCAGTTCCGCCGCCCACTGATCACACCAGCCTCGATAGTCGTGCGTGTCGACGGTTTGCACAGGAATCTCTGAGGCGACCGCCCACGTCGCGACGCGATCGCTTCCGGCGCCAACCGCGACGATCTCGTGGCCGCGTTCCATGAGCATTTGGGCGCACTCGATGAGGAGCGTGTCGGCCCCGATCAGCGCGCACCGCATCGTAGGCACGCTATCCCCCTACTTCGATTGGGTCGCCTTGTGCGAATCCGTTACCGCTGAAGGCCACGTATACGCGCCCGGGAATGGTCGGGTCGCCGCTCACCGCGCTGACATCGGAGTACGACGCGGCTGGGAACGACGTGAGCAGAACCCAGGTGGCGCCGTCGTCAGCGCTGCGATAGAGACCGGTCTCGGCGTCTCCGTTGGCGCGGCCGTAGACAAAGACCGAAACTGGTGCCCCGCTAGCCAGCCCCTCGCCGGACATCGGTGCGCCGAAGCCCATCGCCTTCACCTCGTCGACTCCGGCGAGTTTCGTCCACGGGGTGAGGCCGGCGTCGTCGGAGCGGTACAGGCCGTCTGAGCCGACGCCGGCCCAGAGACGCTGTGCCCGATCTGGTTGCGCCTGCAGTTGTCCGAGCACGTGGCAGGCGTTGCCTTCGAGACATGGTGGCGCGTTCGCCGATTGCTGCCACGTGGCTCCACCGTCGGCGCTGGAGAAGAAGCGACCCTCGTCGGACATCAGGTAGAAGTTGCCGTTCACTCGGTCGGCAGCGAGTGCCCGCCGATTGAACCACCACATGAAGCGGTGGAAAGTGTCGGTGCCGCCGACGGTGTCGAGGTGTTCCCACGACTTCCCGCTGTCGTGGCTGTAGTACAACCCGACCGGGCTGCGCGAGTACTCCCACGGATCCGAGAAGTGCGTTGGCAACCAAACCATTACGTTTGGATCGACCGCCGAGACAGCGATCTCGCCGCCGAACATCGCCGGCGTGGTGCCGTCGAATTGTTGCCACGTGACACCGCTGTCGCGGGAGACAGCGCCGCGTGCGCGTCGCGCATCGGAGTAGTAGATGTTGTATTCGGCGCCCACCCACGCGACGACCTCTGGATGCGCGCCGCTGTAGTCGAGCGACGTGCCGCCGACGAAGGTCTCATCGATGAGTGTGCGCGACGGATATCGCGACATGTCGTCGAAGCGGAAGCCCTGTCGATCGGCGACGGCACCGATCGGCACACCACCGGGTGGCACCATCACGGCCGAAGCCACCGTTTCCTCTATACCGCGCGCGGCGGCGGTGAAGGTGACCGTCGCCGCGTCTGTGTCGCTGGTGCGCCAGACCGCCATGCCTTCCGCGAACCAGAGCGCTCCTCCACCAGGGTCGAACATCAGTCGCCCCGTGCTCATGTATCCATCCAGGTCGGTGCCGGCCAACCACGGAATCTGCGGCGACTCGACTTCGATGTCGTGCACCGACCATGTCAGGCCGCCGTCGGAGCTGCTCCACAGGTGGCCATCGCGTACCGCTTCGTCGGCGAGTACGACGCGTGCCGGGTTGGCGGGGTCGACGGCGAAGGCCGCGAAGCCGGATTCGATAGGGGTTGCGATCTCTGACCACGACGCACTGTCGAGGTCGAACACCATGATCCGAGCGGGATTGGCGTCAGGGCGGTTGAGCGCCAGCCACAGGTCACCGTTGACGGCGACCGCTCCGACGCCGTACTCGTTCTGCTCGAAGTCGCGTATCCGTTGCCACGAAGCGCCTGTGTCGCCGCTCGCGAACACCCCGTTGTCCGCGACGGCCGCAAAGATGGTGTTGCCGACAAAGGCGACCGTCGCCACGCCGGCCTGATCCGCCGTGATGTCGCCACTGAGACCCGGCGGCACCGCGTCCGTCGGGACCTGCTCCCAATTGGCGCCGGCATCGAATGACTGGAACAGCCCCTCACGCGAACTGCCGAACAGAACGTGGTCGGGATTGGCTGGGTTGACAGCGAGTCGTTCGCTGCCGATTCGGAATCGCTGGTTACCGCTGATGAACCAACGACGCGCGGGGGTTCGCCACGTTGAGCCACCGTCGTCGCTGACGAGAATTCGCCCGGTTGCGGCCAACACGCCGTCAACACCAGGGTTGTTGTCGTTGCCCAACGCGAGGTACACGCGGCTGCCGAGCGACGGTGCGACGGCGATGCTGTCGACGCTGTGGACATCGCCTGGGCCTACGTCGGGCACCGAGGTGGCGTCGAGCAATTGCTGCCACCGCTCGTCGGTCGGTTCCCAGCGATAGGCACCACCAACGTCAGTGCGAGCGTAGATCTCGCCCCCGGGCCCGTCGGAAGCAACGATGCCGGTGACGAATCCACCCGCGCCCACCGGCATCGTCTGCCAGATGTAGCTGCCGTGGACCACACGCCGCGGCTCGATGTCGGCCGCCGGGCCGGTTGGAAGGCTTTGGGTCGTGTCCGCAGTGTCGGACGCTCTGCCGTCTGGTACCGGCGTTTCAGTCGTGTCGCCACGCCCGGAGCATGCTGGCGCGATCAGAACCGCGGCAGTGATCGCGGCACTGAAGAAGAGGCGCCGCGGCGTAGGGCCAATGGCGCGAGTCATTGACGCGAAAGGGTAACAACGCCTTCGTGCGAGCGGTGTAAGGGCTCGCGGCGCCGACCGAGGCTGATGCATTGAAGTGTTCAGAACACGTATGTATCGGCCGATAGCATTTGAAGCTGAATCTCCATCCGCAAGGCGGTCCGTGTGGAACTCTCGTTCGTCGTCAGCGCAGTCAAGCGCTATTGGTGGCTGGCCTCTGCCTGTCTCCTGGCGGGGGCAGCTGTCGGCGTTTTCCTGCGGGGCGACTCCGACTCGGTCTACGAGTCGACCTCTTTGCTGTACATCGCTCCGCCAAGTGTTTCGCCCGCAACGGCAGGTACCAGCAACGACCGTTACGTTGCCGGTCAGATCCTGGTTTTGACCTCTGAACGGGCGGCGGCAGCCGTCGCCCAGAGTGTCGGCGAGGGCGCGACGGCGGCGAGCATTCTGTCTACCCTCTCTGTTGTTCAGGTGCAGGCGACCGACATGGTTTCGTTGACTGTGGCGACAGCCGATGCGCAACGCTCGCAGGTGATAGCCGGCGTCTACGTGCAGCAGTACTTCTCCGATCTGCAGACGCAGGTCGACTCCACCCGCAACTCCAGCCTGGCCGGAATCGATGCCAAGCTCACAGCGTTGCAGGAACAACTGACGGCTATCGATGCGGCGATCGCGGCGGCGATGGCGCCGTACAACCCCTCGCCCGGGACGGTTTGTACCACGACCTGCCCGCCGATTCCCCCGATCGAGCAGGTCGTGCCCGACCTGGTTTCGCAAAAGCAGACCGTGCTGGCGCAATACCAGAACGTCAGCGCCACCAAGACCAGTCTGGAACTCGGGTCGCAGGTGCGGGTTTCCAGCCAGATTGTGCAGCCGGCAACGCTGCCGAATTCCCCTGTGGCGTCCTCCAACCGGAAGGTGCTCGTCCTCGGCGTGCTCGGTGGTGGAGTGCTCGGCCTCGTGCTTGCCGTGGTGGCCGCCCGCTTGTCGCGCAAGGTGCTCGACAACGAGGAAGCCTCTGAGATTCTGGAGGTGACGCTGGTCGGGTCGGTGCCGAGCTACCGAATCTCGAGCGATCGGCGAGCAGTCATCGAGTATCTGCCGGCCAATGCGACCCCGTTCATTGATCACTTGCGCGTACGTGCCGATGCAATCGATCGCCGTCACCACGCATTGGTCGTCGTGGTCACCGGCACCGACGTGGCAGTCGGCACCACCAGCCTTGCCGGAGCCCTGGCCAATCGCTTCGCGCTCAACGGTTCGGAAGTGGTCGTCGTCGATGCCGACCCATTGCACCAGGAACTCTCGGCGCTGTTCGATCTGCAACCGGTCGGCCTACCCGCTTACGGCGGTGCACCCGAACGCGCCAACGACATGTCGACGTTGTTGCGCCCGACTCGCGTGCCGACCCTGCACATCGTCTCCGCTTCCGACATGATGGAGGGGGGAGTGCTCCGGCGCGAAGCAGTACCGAAGCTGCTTGCCCGACTCGATCCGATTGCCGACGTCGTCATTGTCGACGGTGGTCCCTTCCTCGGGGCGGCATCAACGGTGCAGTTCGCGCACATCGCCGACGCGGTTGTGCTCGCGATTCCGACAGGTCGCCAGCAGAAGCAGGCGTTGGCACTGATAGGTCGCGAGTTGCGCGAGTTGCAGCCGAACGTTCTGGCCGTAGCTACTCCCCGCACTTCAATTCGTCGTCGCTGACGCGATGGACGTCGCTGTCGTCATCCCCGTCGGATCGGTCGACGACGCCCTGCGGCGGCAGTTGGCAGCAGTGGTGTCGCAAACGGGCGTGGTGTTGCGCGAGGTGGTGCTATCGGTGAACACCGCGACTCCCGAGGTTGTGGCTGCCGTTGCTTCGGCAGTGGACGAGTGCAACGACAAGCGGGTCTGCATCGTCGACTCGGCTGCGGTGCGGGGCGCCGCACATGCGCGCAACGTTGGCGCGGCGGCCACAACGAGTGCCGCGATCGCGTTCTGCGACGCCGACGATCTCGTCCATGACGGTTGGCTGGCGGCGTTGGTGGGCGGTCTCACCGGTTTCGACGCCGTTTCCGGCGCGGTGGTCGATGTCTTCCCCGACCAACGGATCGCGCACTGGTACCCGGCGGCAACCTCGGGTTCACTGCGGACCTTTCTGGGCAGGCCATACCTTCTCAGCGGCAATCTGGCGATCCGTCGAGCGGCCTTCGTGGCCGTCGGCGGATTCGACGAGAATCTGACAAGGTGCGAGGACATCGCCATCAGTTGGGCGTTGTTACGCAGCGGCCACTCGATCGGGCATGTGGACGCAGCGGTAGTCGACTATCGGCATCGCTCCGGCGTGCTGGCGATGCTTCGCCAGCACTACTCCTACGGCCGCGGGATGAGCGAAGTCCTGCGCGCCTTCGGAACGCCACCGGTCGTGGGTCGCGAGGGCTCGGCGCGGCTGGGCATATTGCGCCCCAACAATCAGCACGTCAGCCGCACCTCGGTTGGCGGCGTGTTGCGGCGCGGGTCGATTGCAATTGGGCGCCTGCGAGGACTGGTGCGCTGGTGACGCCAGGCCCTCTCGCCCATCGCCCAATGGGGCACCTGGCCGAACTCGACGGTCTGCGTGGCATCGCGATTGCGCTGGTGTTCCTCGTTCATCTGTATGCCCCTTGGTTCCCGGGCGGCGGCTCAGGGGTCAACCTGTTCTTCGTGTTGTCCGGCTTTCTGATCACCAAGTTGGCTCTCGAGGAGGCCGACCGTACTGGTGGGCTGGCACTCTCACAGTTCTACCTGCGGCGCGTGTTCCGGATCCTTCCAGCGCTCTTCGTGATGCTGGCCTTCGTGCTGGTGGCGTCGTTCACGTTCATGAGCGATGTGGGCGAACCGCTGCGTCGCGAGACGGTGCTGGCTGCCGGATCGATTGGCAATCTGTGGCCGGTCTTGTACGGCTTCGAGGAGCGGGGAGCGTTGGGACACACTTGGTCTCTCGGTATCGAGGAGCAGTTCTACCTGGTGTGGCCAGTCGTGCTCTGCGTGGTGCCGATGGCGTTTCGGGCGACACGACGATTCGCGATGTGGTTCGCAGCCATCACGCTCGTCAGCGTGGTTCTCGCCCGTGTGCTGGTCGCGGGCGTGCTCGAGTATCCGCATTGGTTGTCGATTCCGTTTCTTGACTTCGAGGGCCTCGCCTTGGGGTGTGTTCTGGCAGCCGTCGTGCACACCGATGTTTCCGGCGGGTTTCGTGTACCGAAGTGGCTGCTGGCGACGGCCGTGTTGCTGGCCGCCTTCGACTTCCTCGGCGCCGACTTGTACCTGGCCGACGACACTTACGACATCCGCGGCGTGGCCCTCAGTTGTGCGTTCGCCGTTGTCATCGCCGGGGTGATCATGCGCCCGTCGGCTGGGCTGTTCGCGCCGCTGAGGACTGGTGCCCTGCAGTGGTTGGGGCGGCTGTCGTATTCGTTGTACCTGTGGCATGCAACCATCTTCACCATGCTCAGTCGCGAACGATTTCCCGATGCCTCGCGGCCACTACTCGTTGTCTCCAAGGTCGTGTTGTCGTTCCTGGCGGCGTGGCTCTCTTATCGGGTGATCGAGCGGCCGTTGATCGAGTACGGCCGTCGGCTGCGCCAGCGTCGCCGCACCTTTGCTATCGAGACGCTCCCGTGAACCTCAGCGCGCGCTCGGTCAGCCTGTGGGTCGACGAGACGGAATCACGCCCCCCGCTAACCGCGCTGTGGCGGCAGCTTGCGCTGATCAGCCTCACTTTCGCAATCGTCGATGGCTTCGGTGCCTATTCGCAGCTGCTGCCATTGACGCCGATGAAGTACGTCGTGGTTCAGCTCGCCTTGCTGATCGCGACACTCATTGTTTGTCCACCCGGTTCCCTGGCCAAGGTGTTTCTGCCGATACCGAGCCTGCTGCTCGTCGGGTGGTGGGTGCTGTCGTATATGTGGGACAACAACCGCGCCGGTTGGATCAGCGTGTCGAGTCGCGATCTGACGGTGATCGTCACCGTCGTCTTGCTCGCCCAGGTTCTCGGTGAGGCCGACTTCGTTCGTTGCCTGCTTCGCAGTGGCTACATCTCCATCGGTCTGATCTTCGTCGCGCTGGCGGTGCAGCCCGGTCTTGCCTACTCGGTGGCAGGCCCGGCACCGGGATTGCACGGCGGTTTCATCCACAAGAACACGATGGCACCGTGCCTGTTGTTGACGGCCGCCGTCGTCGTCTGCATGCACCCGAGCCGCGCCGTTCGCAGGTGGTTGGTCGCGTTCGTGGCCGTGCTGCTGTTCCTCGGGCAAACCACGACCGGGTTGGCAACGTTGGCAGCACTGTTGCTCGTCAACGGCGTGCTCGGGTCATACAAGCGAGTTGTCCGGCGACTCGGACGCGCCGCGGGCTCGTTACTCATCGGTGCGGCCCTGCTGGCGACGCTCGTCGCGGCGACCACTTTCTCGTCGCTGGTGTTGCTGAGCGGCAAGGATCTCACGTTCTCCAGTCGCACGGTTATCTGGGAAGGCGTGACCGACGCAATCAGTGGACGGTTCTGGCTGGGTTACGGCTACGGGGTTTGGGAGAACCTGTGGGTGGAGCCGATTCGAAGCATCAATCTCAACAACGGATTCATCGTCGCGCATGCTCACAATGCGGCGCTCGACCTGATGTTGCGATTGGGTGCTGTCGGTCTCGGGCTGTATGTCATTCAACTGTTGAACGCCGCGCGGGCAGGATGGCGTGGGTTGATCGGCGACGACCCGTTCGGCCGACTGGTGTTGTTGTACTGCACGATGATCGTGCTGGTCGGCTTCTCCGAGTCCTTGCCCGCGTTCGGACTGTGGCTGGGGTTGCTGATCGCGTTCGCGACATTGAAGCGCCGATGACAGTGGTTGATTCGTCAGAACCTCGCAGCCGTCTGGCGGCGGTCTCGCGCCGAGTCGGAATCGGACGCCAGGCGTTGAGCGATGGGGCATCCGGACTAGGAGTCGAGGCCGCGCAACTGGTCGCCACCTTTGTCTTCTTCGCGCTTGTGAGCCGTCGACTAGGCCCGGACGACTACGGATCATTCGCAGCTATGTACAGCCTGATCGGTGTCTCGCTGGCACTTTCCCACATCGGTCCCGGGTTCGCCTTCTTGCAACATGCAATGGGTACCTCTGCCCGAGCGGTCAGTTCGACGTTCTTCTCCATCTACGTGCTGCTGATCGGTGTGTCGGCGGTGTTGGTGCTCGCGCTTTCGCCGTTCTTGCTGCCGGGGCTGTCGACCTTGACGGTGGTGTTGTTCGTGGTCGCGGAACTGCTGGGTGCCACGCTGGTGCAGATCGCCCGCACATTGCGACTCATCGTCAACGGTTTCCGTGCGACGGTGCCGTTGCAATTGCTCCTCGTGGTGATCAAGACGGTCGTTGTGGTAGCGCTCTTCGTTGCCGATTCGCTGACGCTCTTGTCATACGGAGTCGTCTATTCGATCTGTTGCTTGGCAGTCGGCGTCGCTGCCTTCTGGATGGTGACTGGCTCACTGAACATCCCGAGGCAGCTCGGCCGCATACGTCGCGACCAATTGTCGACAACACTTACGGTCTCCTCGACGCTCTGGGTATTCAACCTGCACAACGACGGTGACAAACTGGTCATGTCG
>JACQZX010000024.1 GCA_016213665.1 Actinomycetota bacterium
CGCGTCGCCATCATCTCCGTCGTCGCCGCTGAGCAGATCCAGCTGACCGAGCATCGGTGCGCCGCGCTCGTCGAGGCCACGCATCGCTGCCCACACCTGCACGTGATTGGCGCTCCAGCCTCCGAACAGCAGACGGTGCACAGCGGCAAGATCCCAACACGTCGCCAGTCGGATGTCGCACGCGACCAACGTGACCGCTGTCGCGTTCGACCAAAGCACCCAGCGTGGCCGGATGCCACGGTCGAGTTCTCCGACCAATTGCATGGCACCGTTACCAGCGACAGCGAACGCCCGGTCGCCAATCGCGAGCCCGATCGAGTCATCGGCGCCGACTGCCAGCCCGACCATTGATCCCCTGTGCGCGCCTGCCGCAGACAACGTCTCGATCGCCCGATTAGAAGCAATGTGTTCGACCGGCACCTTTACATCCTTGCCGTGATCGGGTACTGACAAGGTAGGGGCGAAGGTAGAAAGGACGCAATGTCACCGACGCCGATGTTCCGCTCGTTGCGGCATCGCAACGCGCGGCTGTTCTTCATCGGCCTGCTGATCAGCAACATCGGTACCTGGATGCAGATGACGGCGATGTCGCTGCTGGTCTACGAACTGACCGGTAGCGCCACCAACGTCGGGATTTCGCTGTTCTGCCAGTTCCTGCCGATGCTGGTGCTCGGTGTCTGGGCCGGAGCGGTGGCAGACCGTCGCAGCAAGCGTCGGATGACGCTTGTCACGCAGACTCTGCTCTCATTACAGGCGGCCGTGCTCGGGTTGCTCTACCTCATCGACAAGTTGAACCTGCCGCTGGTGTACGCGCTCTCAGTGGTGCTTGGCATCATCGCCGCCTTCGACAATCCCGCTCGTCGTGGATTCGTGATCGAGTTGGTCGAGCCATCGGAGATCACCAACGCGTTGTCCTTGAACACGGCGGTGATGACCGGTTCGCGGGTGGTCGGCCCGGCCCTGGCCGCGGTGTTGAAGGGGCCGCTCGGTCCGGGTTGGCTGTTTCTGATCAACGCCACGACGTTCCTGGCGATCCTGTGGCCACTGATCGCAATCGACCGCACCCGGTTGCTGGCATCTCCAGTAGCGAAGCGCGGTGGCACTCCGGTGCGCGACGCGGTTCGGTTCATCGTCGGCGATCGTCGGCTGCTGGTCGTGTTCGCGGTGTTCACGATCGTCAGCATGTTCGCGTTCAACTACAGCGTCTCGTTGCTGAAGATCTCGCTAGCGCGGTTTGACAGTGAGCTCGTGTTCGGCTTGCTGCTCGCCGCCACTGGATTGGGCAGCATGATCGGTTCGCTGTTCACCGGCTCGCGTGGGCGAATCACCACCCGTTGGTTCTTCGGCAACGGCGTGCTGCTCGGTGTGAGTGGACTCGTCCTGTCGTGGATGCCCACCGCGTGGTCGGCCGTACTGCTGGGGATTCCGATGGGTTTCGGCGGTGCTGCCTTCATCGCCGGGCAGACGGCGATCGTGCAGCAAGAATCGCCACCCGATATGCGCGGTCGGTTGCTTGCGCTCGGGGCGGTGGCTTTCCTCGGCAGCACACCGATTGGTGCGCCGATCACCGGTTGGATTGCCGATCACATCGCGCCTGAGTGGAGCCTCGCCTACGGCAGCGTCATCACCTTGGTCTCGGTCGCTTTCGGTTTCGCGCTGCGCCGGCGGTCAGCCCGCGACTCTGTTCCAGCCGACCAGCACCAGCCGACCTCGATGCTCGTTGATTACTCCGACGGAGCCAGTGTCGTTCCAGAGTGATGCCGCCGTGCCGGGCGAGAGACCGAGCAACCGTGCGGTCAGCAGCCGGCTGAGGTGTCCGTGCGTCACCGCCACGACGACTCGTCCGGCTGCGACCCGTTCCATCTTGGCGATGAAGGCGTCGCAGCGGGCCGTCACCTGCTGGATCTTCTCGCCACCGGGACAGCCGTCCTCGAACAGATCCCAATTGGGGTCGCGCGCAAGGATCTCGCGGCTGGTCAGGCCTTCATAGTCGCCGTAGTCGTATTCGGTCAGCGACGACATCGGCTCGGCGTAGTGGTCGGGAAGCGCGAGTTCGGCGGTTCGCACGGCGCGCTCCAGGGGGCTGGTGAACACAAGCGGCTGGGCTCCGGCGAGCAGATTGGTGACCAACGTCGCGGCCTCGGAGGCTTGCCGCTCGCCGAGGGCGGTCAAGGGCAGATCGGTGCGGCCGGTGTGGCGACCCGCCAGTGACCACTCGGTGGCGCCGTGGCGCAACAACAAGATGAGTGCCGGCAGCTGTGAGTCCGGGGCGCGTAGTGACACACCTGGAGAGTAAGCGTTGTGCGGGTCGGCCCTCGGCAGCCATGAGTGCCCGGCTGGCTGGCACTCGGTAGCCTGGAGTGCCAATGCTCGACGAACGCAAGACTGCCATCCTGCGGGCGGTAGTGGAGGAGTACATCGCCACCGCCTCACCCGTTGGCTCGACACACATCGCCAACGCGCAGGGAGTCAAGGTCAGTTCTGCCACTGTGCGCAACGAAATGGCGGTGCTCGAGCAAGAGGGCTATCTGGCGCAGCCGCACACCTCTGCCGGTCGCATACCTACCGACAGGGGTTACCGGTTCTTCGTCGACCATATGGTGGCGCCTGGGCAACTCGACTCGGAGGCCTCGCAACAGGTCGGCGCTTTCTTCGACACCGCTCACGGAAGGCTCGAGGAACTCCTGCATCAGACCACCAACCTGCTGGCGCATGTCACTCATCACGCAGCCGTGGTGGTGGGGCCACGCGGGGAGACAGCTGTGGTGCGTTCCGTGCAGGTGGTCGGCCTCGGTGGGCGGGCCGCCACGGTGGTGGCCGTCTTGTCGAATGGAACGGTCGAGAACGAACAGATCGAGTTGCAGGGCGAGATGTCGGAGGTGCGGCTGTCCGCGGTGTCGGCGCACCTGCAGGCTCACCTACCCGGTCGCACGCTCGACTCGGGTCGCGACGTGCCGGCAACGGGCGACGTCGAGCTCGACAACGTCTGCTCCATCGCAATTCAATCGCTCGCCACCTCCGCCGCCGACGAGCCGGTCTTCGTCGGTGGTGCGGCGTCGATGGCGCGCGCATTCGATGCCGTCGACACCGTGCGTTCTGTGCTCCACACGCTCGAGCAACAATACGTCTTGGTGTCGCTCGTTCGTGATGTGCTCAGTCGTGGACTGTCGGTCGCAATCGGCGCCGAGCACGGCGTTGCACCATTGGTCTCGTGCTCTGTCATCGTGAAGCCTGTATTCGTCGATGGTGAACAGGTTGGAACCGTCGGCGTACTTGGGCCGACAAGAATGGACTATCCACAAGCAATGGCAACCGTTGAAGTGGTCAGCGACCGTTTAGGGCGGCGACTCAGCGACGGCGGAAGTAACTGATGGCCGACTTCTACGAGTTGCTCGGCGTGCGCCGCAACGCATCCGCCGACGAATTGAAGAAGGCGTATCGCAAACTCGCACGCGAGCTTCACCCCGACGCGAATCCCACCGATGCGGCCGCGGAGGACAGGTTCAAACAAGTGGCGCGTGCGTACGAGGTGCTCAGTGATCCCGAGGCACGCGCACGCTATGACCGTTTCGGCGAGAAGGGAGTCGGTGGAGCCGGCGGGCCCACCATGGGCGACGCGTTTGCGGGTGGAGGCCTCGGCGATCTGTTCGACGCATTTTTCGGCGGCGGTGGTAACCCCTTCGGCGCCGGTGGCGGTAGCCGCGGACCAGCCGGGCCTCCGCGTGGCCAAGACCTGGAGGTGATCAGCGATGTCTCCTTCGAGCAGGCCGTATTCGGTGCAACGGTTCCGGTGGCGGTGCGCACCGCGCTGCGCTGCGATGGGTGTGGCGGCACCGGCGCCGGCGCAGGTACCAAGCCGGTGACGTGCAGTGAGTGCAACGGTCGTGGTCAGGTGCAACGCGTGCGCCAGAGCCTTCTCGGCCAAATGGTCACGTCGTCGGCGTGCGCAAAGTGCGGTGGGTTCGGCAAGGTTGTAGTCACGCCGTGCGAAAAGTGCAGCGGCGATGGTCGCACAGTTGCCGACAAGACCTATCAGGTCGACATTCCTGCCGGCGTCAACACCGGTACGACCCTGCGGCTCACCGGTCGCGGTGCGACCGGCCCGCGGGGCGGCAGCACCGGCGATCTGTTCGTGCACGTGCGAGTTGCCGCCCACGATCGTTACCGTCGCGAGCACGACGATCTGGTGACTGACCTTCCAGTCTCGATCGCGCAGGCAACGTTGGGCGCAAGATTCACATTGCCGACGCTCGACGGAGACGAGGAAATGATCGTTCCGGCCGGCACGCAGCCTGGGCGCGAGTTCGTGCTGCGCCAACGCGGCGTGCCTCGCCTGCAAGGCCGCGGACGCGGCGACCTGCGCGTGCGCGTACAGGTGATCGTTCCCACCAAGGTCTCCGAGTTCGAGGCTGAGCTGTTGAAGAAGTTCGCCGACTCGCGTGGTGAGGAAGTACAGACCGAGCACGGCTTGTTCTCGCGGATCAAGTCGGCTTTCCAGTGAATCCGGCGCTGCGCGCCAGCGCGGCGCACGTGTTCGTCGATGATCTTCACTCGCCGTCGCTCTCTGCCGACGACGAGCACCACCTGTTCCGCGTGATGCGACTACGCAGTGGCGAGTTGGTAACCATCAGCGATGGTCATGGTGGGTGGCGTTCGACGGTCGTAGAAGACCACGCGCTCGCTCCGATAGGCGAAGCTGTGAGCGAAGCATCGCCGCCGCCGATCACCATCGCGTCGGCAATCCCGAAGGGCGACCGTCTCGAGTGGATGGTGCAGAAGCTCACCGAACTGGGAGTGAGTGACATGGTGTTCGTCGACTGTGAGCGCAGCGTCGTGAAGTGGACAAGTGAACGTGGCGCGCAACAACTGCTCCGCCTTACCCGAGTCGCTCGCGAGGCGGCAATGCAGAGTCGACGTGTTTGGCTGCCTGCGCTGCGCGGGCCATTCGACTATGCCGATGTCATCGCGCTGCCGGGGGCCGTGATCGCGGATCCCGACGGCGGCAGCCTTGCCGACCTCGACAACGATCCGCACTCGGGCAGGATTGTGGTCATCGGGCCC
>JACQZX010000006.1 GCA_016213665.1 Actinomycetota bacterium
GGTTGCGGTGGAGTTGTCGGTAGATGTCGCCGTGGGTCAACAGCCAGTCGTGAGTACCCGACTCGACAATGCGACCCTGCTGCAGCACCAGCACCAGATCACTGTGCTCGGCAAGTTCCAGATGATGAGAAATCACAAGCGTCGCCCGCCCAACCATCAACCGCCGCAACGCAGGAACAATCCGATCAGCACTCAACGGATCAAGCGCAGTCAACGGCTCATCAAGCACCAAGATCGGCGAATTACGCAAGAACGCACGCGCCAACGCGACACGTTGCCGTTGCCCACCGGACAACAAACGGCCACGCCGACCAACAGAACTGTCATAACCCGCAGGCAACTCGCAGATGAACTCATGCGCATCGGCAGCCTGTGCAGCCGCACAAATCTCCGCCCGCGAGGCCTCCGGACGACCGTAAGCGATGTTGTCAGCAACCGAGCCGTCAAACAACCACGGCTCCTGCGGCAGATAACTGACCGCATCACGCACAAGACCAACATCACCAGCACCGATCTCACGACCATTAACCCGAATCACACCAGCACTCGGTTGGTACCAGCCGAGCAGCAGCCTTGCGATCGTCGACTTTCCTGAGCCGCTGGGGCCGACCAGCGCCACCGACCGCCCCGGCTCGAGCACGAACCCGATACCCGAAACAACCTCACCCCCACTCGCCGGATAAGCAAACGACACACCATCGAACTCGACCCTCGCGGCAATCGGCGGCGGTGCACCGACGTTGTCCGCAGTGGGCACCGGGGTATCGAGCAGTTCGATGACACGATCGACGCCCGCAAGATTGTTCTGCATCGAGGCGCTGAGTCTCGACAGGCTTCGCACCGGGCTGTAGAGCTGGGTCGCGTACGCCATGAAGGCGAGCATCGTTCCCAACGTCAGTTGCTGGCGCCCGACCAACAGCGTGCCGAACCACACGACAACGAGACCGCCGAGCAGTTCGATGGTGTCGATCGCCGGGCGATAAATGGCGCTCAACCGTGTGCCGGCGAGATCAGCGCGGATGATCGCCTGCGCCTGCTGCTCGAATCGTTGCGACTCGCGGTGCTCGGCATTGTGCGCCTGGACAACCCCGATGCCACTAAGGATCTCCTCGGCGACGGCACCAGCGCTACCACCACGCCGCCGACGCTCGCGTGCGACTCGTCGCATGCGGGTGCTGAACACGCGCGCAAGCAGCGCGAACGGTGGTATCACCAAGAGCGCGAGCAGCGTCAACCGCCAGTTGAGCGCAAACGCAAACGCTCCGAGAACGAGAACCTGCGCGGCCGACGAGATCGCGGACAACGTGGCCGAGACAAACACGCCTTCAACCGCGGAGACATCCGTCGACAAGCGGGCAAGTGTGTCGCCCATCGGGTTCCTGTCGAAGTGATCGGGTGGAAGCTGGAGCACATGATCGAGAAGTAGCGCGCGGCTATCGCGCACGAAATGCGTCTGCACCCAGCCCGTCAACAACTCGTCGAGGAATCTCAGGATCGACGTGCCGGTGGAGGCAACCGCGAAGAGAAGTCCATAGTGCCAGAACTGATCGGTGGTACCGCGCGAAACAACGTCGTCGATCAGATGTCGAAAGACCCAGACGATCGATCCCGAGGCGATAGGAGTCGCCAGCGTGAGAACGATCAGCGCAATCAACGCCACCCGGTACGGTCGCAGGATCGGCGAGAAGACAGCCCAGGCCCGCCGGAAGGCAACCTTTGGTGCCAACGAAACGGCCCCAACTTCCTTGTGGTCGGAAGCTGCCGGGCCAGGGGAGGCGGAAACCCGCGCGGCGTTGGAGTGCCTCATCGAGCCACTCCAACGCCGCATCGGGGAATCACCAATCGCAGTTACCGCTGCCGCTGCCACCGCTGCGACTGCCGCCGCTGCCGCTGTGTGACTTCTTGCTCTTGCTCTTCTTGTCCTTCTTCGGCTTCCCGCAAGCGGGTACACAGGTGCTGAATGTCATCGTCTTTTGTCTCCCGTTAATGCCGCTCTCAGTGAGCCGCGTCACAGCACAGTCAAGAGAAAGCGGCCACAATCGTCAATTCAAGAGATTCGCAAGTGAAGTCATCGAGAATGGCATGTGTACCGCTCGATTACATATGTGCTTGTTGCATCCGCGGTCACGGCAGGCGTCGCGTCGCACCACACAGCGTCGGTTATCGAGACTGTGCTCGCCACCGGGAGTGGCAAGACTTGGGTGAAACATGCCGGTTGCAAGCTTAAGGTTTTCTTGACAGAGTTACGCAGCGTGGTCGCGCCCACGGAGATCGTGGAGATCGCTGCCAGACCTGAGATCAAATTGACAAAGCAACGCGCCTGGCTTCCAGCACTGCCTCGTGAATAGTGCGGGGAGCAACACAATCGCCCGCCTGCGCGATGGCCCCAGCGATCGGTTGTGTGGGAAGCCGGAAACCACAATCAACGACTGCAGAGCACGCGACCAGTCTCCGCTCGCCGCTGAAGCGATCTTCCAGCTCGACCCCATCGTGTCGCACGCTGCGCAAAATGCTGCGACGTTCGATGCGCACACCGAGTTGTTGCAGACGCACGTTGGCCGGTGCCAGGTCGCCGGTTCGGGAGAGTTCGTTACCTGCTATCTGATCTTGCGTAATCAAGATTGCGCGCGAACCCAACTGCTCCGCGAGCGCAATCGCAATCGGCCCGCCGATTGGATCGAACAGTGCAATCGGGCCCGCGGGAAGTTCTGTCCCTCGATACACGTCGACTACGTCGACAACGGTCGCACCTTCCGCCACCTCGTAACCACGAATACCCGGCCGACTGCCAGTGCACTGCACAACGAGTTCGCCAGGTCGCGACGATCCGAACTCCGTAGCCAATTGAACTTCGACGCCGGCTCGCGCCACCTCGCCCCGAAGCCACTCGATCAATGGGGCGCCTGGACCCGCCAACGCGGCAATGCCCCCAACTCGATCTGAGCGCTCGATGATCCGCACACGGTGGCCGCGGGCCGCGGCCACCCGCGCCGTCTCGAGGCCGGCGACCCCGGCTCCGACGACAAGTACGTCGCGCGGCCGTGACGAGGGTACGTACCAGTCGGGGTCTTCGGTCTCGCGACCACTGGTCGGCTCGGCGACACAGGTGACCACCGGGCTGCGAACATCACGCACCTGACAATTCTGGTTGCACCGCAGACAGGGCCGAACAGGTGAGTCAGTGCTGACCTTGCGCACTAGATCGGCGTCGGCGATTTGGGCGCGCGTCATCTCGACGGCATCGCAAACACCGTCGCTGATGGCCCAATCGGCCTGACCGCAATCGACGATCGAACCCTGCAGCACCACTGGAACGCTGCTGGCCACGACCTCAATGGCGGCCTTCACCGCGCGGCAGATTTCCACGTTGTAGCCGACCGGCTCGTGGAAGTCGGCGCGGGTCTTGTCGACCGAGTAGATGCCGCCGCGCGTGACGACCAGATAATCGACGAGCGGCGCCAACTGGCGGGCGATGTCTACAGCGGCCTCGGGGGTGATACCTGCCCACGGCGCCAGCTCATCGCACGACAGCCGAAGACCGATCACACCGCAGGCAGACACGCCTGCGCGAGTGGCGGCGAGCACGTCGCGCACGAACAACATGCGATCGGCTCCCCACTCGTCGCCCCGCTGGTTGGTGAGCCCGCTGAGAAACTGGCGTACCAAACTGTGCTGACCGACATTCAGCTCGACGCCATCACAACCGGCCGCGACTGCCTGAACTGCCGCGGAACCAAACCCGCTGATCACCGCCGCGATGTCGTCGGACTCCATCGCTTTGGGAACCTCGCGAGTGTTCACCTCCGGCACACGCGATGGCGCCCACAGCTCGCGCTGGTTATAGGCACTGCTGCCCTGACCGCCGGCATGGTCGAGCGAGGCAATCACCAGCGCACCGTGCGCGTGACAGGCATCGGCAATCGCAGCCCAGCCCCCGCTGCACCGCGTCGCGAGTGGTGCTCGTTCGTACGGCCAATCACTCTCGTGCACGCTGGCGCCTTCGACGACGACGATGCCGCACCCGCCGCGAGCACGACGTTCGTAATACGCGGTGTGCCGGGTAGTCAATCGTCGGTCGACATCGCCGAGGTTGGTGACGTGTGGTCCGAACATGACCCTGTTCGCAGCCACCTTGGAAAGCTCGGGTGCACCCAGCGAGAGCGGCTGCAGCAGGCGCATCGTGGACCGACGCTACTCGTCGGTCACGTTCTGCGCGACGCCGACAACTCGCGGCCACCGAGTAGCCGCTTGATGTTGTCGACGTGGCGGGCAAGCACCAACGCATTGCAGCCGGCGAGCGCGGCAACTTCCCACCCAGGGGTACCCCTTACTGCGACCGCGATCGGTAGCCCGAACATGATTGCCAGCGAGGCGAGTGATGCCTTGCCCGAGATTTTCCGGACGATCATCCACAGTGCGAGCAACCCCAGCGAGATGACGGGCTGCAACACCAGCGCACCACCGCCCATCGTGGCAACTCCCTTGCCGCCACGGAAGCGTCTGGTGAGCGGGAACATGTGACCGAGCACCGCCGCCGCCAACATGGCGTGGGCGGTCGCCCGTTCGCCGAGCAGCAACCCCGCTCCCGCCGGTATCGCACCTTTGAGGCCATCGAGCACGAACACAGCGACGCCCCAAGCCGTGCCCATCGTGCGGGCGATATTGGAGGCTCCCGGATTTCCCGAACCCACCCGCTGGATGTCGATACCGCGGGTTCGGGCGACGATCAGCGCTGTCGGGAAGGTGCCGACGAAGTACGCGGGCAGCAGCAACAGCCAAATCACCGGCTGTGATCCATTGTTGGCCGTGGTTTGACACCCACCGCAACAGGTGATGGCAGCGTCGCCTGCGCGGCCAACGCCATCTCGCCGTTGCCGACGACGCATTCCGGATCCGGCCCGTCGAGGGGCAGACCGGTGAAGAACTTGGCGGCCATGCAGCCCCCCTGGCAGGAGTCGAACGCTCCACAACTTGCACAGGCGCCAGCCGATTGCGGTTCGCGCAAAGACGTGAACAGGTCGCTGCGTTGCCAGATGCGCCGGAACCCGCCGGCCGCGCGCAGGTTACCCGCACGAAATTCGTCGTGGATCACGAACGGGCAGGCGTAAACGTCGCCGATCGGATCGATCAAGCAGACCACGCGGCCGGCACCACACATGTTCAGTCCCGCCAGCGGATCGCCTAGTGCATTGAGATGGAAGAAAGAATCGCCGGTCAGTACCTCCTCGCCATGAGCGAGCAGCCATCCGTAGATCTCGCGCTGCTGTGCTTGTGTGGGGTGCAGGTCGTCCCAGGCATCGACACCGCGACCGCTCGGCCGCAGACGGGTAACGCGCAACTGCGCGCCGTAGCTGTCGGCCAGCGCTTTCAACTGATCGAGTTGCGCCACGTTGTGACGGGTAACCACGACGCTGATCTTGAACGGCCCGAAACCGGCAGTTGCGAGGTGGTCCATCGCCCGGCGAGCGAACGCATGACTGCCGCGACCACGTACCGCGTCGTTGGTAGCCGCGTCGACGCCATCGAGACTGATCTGGAGGTCGAGGTACTCCATTGCGGCAAGCCGACGGGCATTGCCGGCATCTATGAAAGTTCCGTTGGTGGAAAACTTCACGCCGATTCCATTTGCCGACTTCGTCGGGGTAACCGCGTACTCGATCAATTCGAAGAAGTCGCGACGAACCATCGGCTCGCCACCACCGATATTGATATAGAACACTTTCATCTCGCGCAGTTCGTCGAGCACCCGCTTGGCCTCTGCCGTCGACAGCTCGCGGTCGTCACGCATACCCGACGACGAGAGGCAGTGCACGCATTGCAGATTGCAGGCGTAGGTAAGTTCCCACGTAAGACAGATCGGAGCGTCGAGCCCGGATTTCAAGCGAGCGACCGTCTCAGCGCTCACGCACAATCTCCGAGTCCTTGAGCGATTCGAAAGCGGCGACGAACGAAGGCCAGCGATTGGGCTCGATGTCGGCGGCTCGCAACGCCGCCGCCAGCGATGGGTGCTCGGCGAGGTCGCGCGCAACGCAAACCAAGTCGGCGTGGTTCAAGAAGACAAGTCGGCGATTGTCGTAGTGGTACGCGAGCGCGCCGAACGGCTCGGGGCGCAGGGCCACCTGCGGGTGCAGTTCGAGCGCCGCCCCCAGCAGCGGGTGCATGGTCAGTTCAGTAGACACCGCACATGCCATCGATGGAGATTTCTTCCACCAACAACTCTTCGACGATCTCGTTCGCCGGTTCGGCGACTTGAACCGGCGCCTCGACGGTCCGCACCTCAACGACCGGGTTCTCCATAGGGCGAGACTAGCGTGGCACCCCCGTGAGCGCCGATCCCTTCCCCGAGTTGCCGGCCGAGCGGGCCCACCTCAGCTTCGCCCGCGCTTGTCGCGACGCGATGATCGACCGCTTCTGTGCCCTCGACCCGAACGCCTCCGCCGACGAGATGACCAAGGAGTACATCGAGGTCACGGTCGCCGAAGCGCTGGAGGATCTACGCACGCCCGGCGCAGGCGACTTCTTCGGCCGGATCGAGACCGCTCATAAGGCGGTAGCGAACGAGCGCTTCTACATCGGTCGTCGGCACATCGAGGACGAGTCACACGATCCGGTGGTGATCGACTGGCGCGCGCCGATCGCGGCCCCGTTCTATCGCGCCACGCACGCCGACTCGTTCGGCCTCGCCCACCGCCGTCGGTTCACCGCCGTCGACGGTGAGTTCACGGCGTATCTCGACGAGCAACTCGATGACCCACACCACGAGTCGACGGGCAGTGGCATTCCCGACCCGGTGCTGGCCGAGATCGGGGCCGTGCGCACCGGCGCGATGCGCGAGATCGTGGCGACGATCCAGGCCGAGCAAGACATGATCATTCGAGCACCACTCGACCAATGCCTGGTCGTGCAGGGCGGGCCAGGCACCGGCAAGACCGCCGTCGGCCTGCACCGCGCCGCCTATCTTCTCTTCGAACACCGCCACCGACTTGTGCGCGATGGCGTGCTGGTGGTCGGCCCGAACAGCGTGTTTCTCGATTACATCGGCAACGTGCTGCCCTCGCTGGGTGAGCGCAGCGTGCAACAACGCACCGCCTTGGAACTCTGTGTGCCGAGGGTGCAAATCACCGGCGAGGACGAACACGGCGTGCGACGTTGGAAGGGTGCGGCCGAGATGCTCGGCCGACTCGAAGGGGCAAGCGTGGCACACATCTCTGTCCCGACCGACGACCTGCGCGTTCCGATCGGTGCGCGCACGCTCGTCATCACCCGCGGCGAGATCGCGGCATGGATCGCGCAGGCTCTACACGCCAACACACCGGTGAACAAGCGGCGTAGCTCGCTCAAGGGCATCGTCCAGCGCGACATGCTGCGCCGGTTCGACCGCGATGATGTCTGGGAGAAGGCGCCGATACTGCGCGCCGCCATCGCCAAGGCCTGGCCGACCCAACTTCCAACGACAATGGTCGACAAACTGCTGGCAGCACTCGATGTCGGTCCGGCCGGCAAGCGGCGGCGGTGGACGGTCGCCGACCAGTTCCTCGTCGATGAAGCCAATTCGCTGCTCAACGGAACTCCATTCACGTTTGGGCACGTCGTGGTCGATGAGGCGCAGGACCACAGCGCCGTCGCCCTGCGCTGCATCGGTCGCCGCAGCCCGACAGGGTCGATGACGATTCTCGGCGACCTCGCACAATCAACGACCCCAGCCGGTCAACAAGAATGGGAACAGGTACTCGCTTACGTACGGGCTGTCGCCGGCGAAGTCGCCCACCTCACGATCGGCTATCGCGTGCCGGCACCGATCCTCGATGTGGCCAATCGACTCCTGCCGTACACGGCGGTCACGGCGGCAGCCAGTCGCAGCGTGCGCACAGAGGGCGAGGCGCCGACCGTGCGAGTCGCCGAAGCCGACGACCTAGCCGATGCTGTCGCCGATGAAGCCACGATCGTTCGTCGGCGACACCACAACACCGGCATCGTCGCGCCGGCCAGCCTGCATGCCCCGATCGCGGCAGCGTTGGCCCGGCGCGGGTTACGGGCGAGCGATCGGGTACACAATCTGGCAAACGACGAGGTGCCGATCTTCCAGCCCGAAGCGGTCAAGGGTCTCGAGTTCGACGGCGTGATAGTCGTCAACCCGCACCAGATATTCGACGACTCAGCGCTCGGCGCACGGTTGCTATACGTGGCAATGACGCGCGCCGTGCAGGTGCTGCACATAGTGACCGATGCCACTGTTCCGGCGCCGATTGTCTCTTGACCGGGGTGAGTGTGCATTCGGACTCTCGTTTGCGGCGCGTCGAAAGTTAGTCAGCTTCACCGCGCAGGAGGCGCAGTTCCGCCTCCAAGAATGCGGCACGAGCCTCGGAGTCGGCAAGTCGCGATTCGGCTTCGTCGGCGCGGCTCTGCTCCTGCAAAAGCCAGCCAAACGGATCGGCGCGCAAGCCGACGGTGCGGCCTCCAGGACAACAGAGTGCGAGGTGGCCATCGCTGCGCACGAACGCCATCCTCATGCCCTCGCTGTACTTGCCGAGAGCATCGGTGCGCACGATCTCGCCGTCGATCAGTTCGATTCGGTGAACGGTCTCGCGATCGGGGTGCAGCGCGTACACCTCGCCGACGCCGGCTTGCAGCCAGCGGCGGTAACGACGTTCGAGTCTCGGCCAGCTGTTAGAGGGCGACACAACTTCAACGCACACCGAAGGCACCACACCGTGCTCGTCGACGAGATAGCGACCGAATTCTCGGCCAGCCATTCCCGGCAACACCATCAGGTCGGGCGCGGTGTGATACTTCTCGCCGGCGGGTACGAAAGGGGTGTTTCCGGTGACCAGCGCGCCGGTACCCGCCATCGTGTGCTGAGCCGACTGAACCAGCAGAGTGCACCATGCCGAGTGAGTCGTCGACTCCATTATAGGGTCGAGTTCTTCGCCGGGAAGGTGTGGGTAATCGTACTCGGGCGCCTCGTCCGGCGAATCGAGTGGTACAGGCATGGACACAAGCGTAGACCCCCTCTGGAACACGGCGCAGGGCCGTCTTGATTGAGCAGGGGAAGCCGTCACGAGCAAGATACCGGCCGGGTGCGCGAGGGTAACGTGTGGAACCAAATCAACAGGGGGTAACACCGTGAAGACCAAGGCAGCGATTCTGTGGGAACGCAACACACCGTGGAGCGTCGAAGAGATCGAGCTCGATCCGCCCAAGAACGGTGAGGTGTTGGTGAAGATCGCTGCCAGCGGCATGTGCCACAGCGACGAACATCTCGTCACCGGCGACCTCGCCGGTGCCACTCCCGAGCCCCCGCTCATCGGTGGCCACGAGGGAGCAGGCGTGGTGCTCGAGGTCGGACCTGGCGTGTTCAGTGTGCAACCGGGTGATCACGTCGTGTTCGGCTTCGTGCCCGCGTGCGGGCGCTGCCCAAGCTGCGCCGAAGGCCACAGCAACCTGTGCGACCTCGGTGCGATCACGGCGACCGGTTTGCAGCTCGGCGACGGAACGTCTCGTCACCACGCGCAGGGCAAAGACCTACTGCTCGGCATCGGTGCGTTAGGAACTTTCGCCCACCACACAGTGGTCAATGAGGCGAGTTGCATCAAGATCGACAACGACCTTCCGCTCGACAAGGCCTGCCTGATGGGCTGCGGCGTCGTCACCGGCTGGGGTTCAGCGGTGTATGCCGCGCAGGTACAGCCAGGCGACACTGTCGCCGTCGTCGGGGTCGGCGGCATCGGCGCCAACGCCGTGCAGGGTGCCCGTCTCGCCGGCGCGAGAGTCATAGCCGCCATCGACCCGATCGAGTTCAAACGCGAGAAGGCGATGGAGTTCGGCGCAACACACACCCACTCCTCGATCGACGAAGCACTGGAAGCACTCGGCGAGACCACCTGGAGCCGCGGCTTCGACAAGGTGATCATGACGTGCGGCGTCGGCAACGGCGACGTTCTCGGGCAGGCGTTCTGGTTGGGCGGCAAGCGCAGCAAGATCGTGGTCGTCAACATCCACCCGACCGCGGAAGCCAGCATCGCCGTCCCGGCGGTGTTTCTCACCGTCTTCGAAAAGCAACTGATCGGGTCGCTCTTCGGCTCCGGCAACCCACGCCGCGACATACCGAAGTTGCTCGAGCTGTATACGCAGGGACAACTCGATCTCGATGGCCTGGTCACCAACACCTACACGCTCGAACAGATCAACGAGGGTTACGCCGACATGTACTCCGGCAAGAACATTCGCGGCGTCATGGTCTACCCAGCGTGACGCCCTCACGGTGACGACCGCCGATTAGGGTCGCAGACGAAATGAGCCCCCAATGACTACCTCCGCTGCGGCGCGCCCGGCGGCCATTCTCTGGGACATGGATGGCACCCTCGTCGATACCGAGCCGTACTGGATCGCGACCGAGTTCGCGTTGGTAGAGGAGTTCGGAGGGCAGTGGAACGACAGTGATGCCCGGTCGCTCGTGGGCTACGACCTCCGCAACGCGGCAGCAATCTTGCGCGAGCGCGGCGGCGTCAAGTTGTCCGACGACGAAATCGTCAATCGCCTGCTCGACGGTGTCATCCAGCGTGTCCACAAGAAGGTGCCATGGCGGCCCGGGGCGCGCACCTTGTTGGCCGAGCTGCGCAGGCAACACATCCCGTGTGCGTTGGTGACCATGAGTTGGCGACGTTTCACCGACCAGATCGTGCGCGCCTTGCCGGCGGGCTCGTTCGATGTCGTGATCACCGGCGACCAGGTCGCCAATGGCAAGCCCCATCCGGAGCCCTATCTGGCCGCCGCCGCTGCCCTTGGCGTGAAGGCAACCGACTGCGTCGCAATCGAAGATTCGCCAACTGGTGTACGCAGTGCTGTCGAGGCCGGCTGCCGGACATTTGCAGTGCCCAACGCGGTCTCGGTGCAACCAGGGCGCGGCTACACGGTTGTCGACTCGCTCGACCGCATCGATCGCGAAGCGCTAGGTCTGCGCAGCCCACTCTCGGGGACGCGGTTCGGTCGCTGGGGCGCGCGCGGTCAACTCGCGACCTTGCTGGCGATGGTGGCGGCCGCGACCGCGATCGTGTTCGCAGTCCGCGACGATTCCCCTCCTCCGCTCGCAGACATTCCGATCAGCGGTTGGGCACCGTATTGGGTGCTGCCGCAGGCGACCGAGACAGTGGGCACGAACGGTGCGTTATTGCACGAGGTGTCACCGTTCTGGTTCACAACAACCGGGGCGGTCACGATCGAGGTCGCCGCCAACGTCGAGCCATCGGCGATGCAGGCGCTCATCGCCCAGATTCGATCAACAGGTGGTCGGGTCGTGCCGTCGATCACCGATGGGATGGGCAAGGCGGAGATGGCAGCGATGCTCGCCGATCCCGTGAGCCGCAGTCGTCACATCGCGACAATCGCGGATCTCGTCACCCGCGAAGGCTTCGACGGCATCGACATCGACTACGAGGGTTTTGCGTTCGTGGACGATTACGCCAGTTGGGAGACAACGCGCCCGAACTGGGTGATCTTTCTCAGGCAACTCGCCACCTCGCTACATGCTCGCGGCGCGCGACTTGTTGTGAGCGTGCCGCCGATCTACGACACCGAGCGCACACCAGAGAGCGGCCGATGGGTCTACGACTACGCGGCGATGGGCGCAATTGTCGACAACATTCGCATCATGGGTTACGACTACTCGGTGTCTGCCCCCGGCCCGATCGCCCCGATCGGTTGGGTGCGAAGTGCGATACAGGCAGCCAAGGAAGCCGTCGAGGACGACAGCAAGCTCGTGCTCGGGATACCGCTGTACGGCCGCAATTGGGTCGTCAGCGTGGTCGGCACCTGCCCGGCGGACGCCGAAGGAACCGTGCCGATCACACAAGCGAGCGCCACCGAGCTGATCGCCAAGCGCGGGGCGGTGCCGGTGTACGACTACAACATCAACGAGACCATGTTCACCTATCAACTGGAGCTGACCGACGGCGTCAGCACCTGCACGCAGAACCGTGAGGTGCACTACGTCGACCCTGTGGGGAGCCGGGCGCGCCTCGACTTGGCGCGCACAGAACGGATCGGCGGGGTCGCGTTCTGGGCGCTCGGCTTCGACAACCCGCAAACCTGGGCAAGCGTCGCGGAGGTGGCGACACCAATCGCGGCTCAGGTGTGATGAACTGTGGCGATGAGCGATCGTATTGACGAAGCGAAACGGTCGGCGCTGGCAGAGCGGCGAGCTGAGCTGAGCGCTCAATACCTGATACCACCGGATAGCCGGCCCGCCTCGACTGCGCGCGGCGTGCACCACACAGCACACATCAGTAGCGACGTCGAGCGCACTATCAGGTTCTACGACGGCGTACTCGGGTTCCCCCTGATCGAGATGTTCGAGAACCGCGACTACGCCGGTTCGACGCACTTCTTCTTCGACATCGGCAGGGGCAACGCCCTGGCTTACTTCGACCTACCAGGGCTCGACCTGGGGCCGTACCAAGAGGTTCTCGGGGGTCACCACCACCTTGCGATCTCGATGGACGAGTCCGAATGGGAGGCGGCACGGGCTCGCCTCGAAGCCGCCGGTATCGAGTATTCGCACATCAGTGGATCGTCGCTCTACTTCCGCGGTCCGGATGGCGAACGGCTCGAGCTGATCAGTGATCCGCTCGGTCACATGTACGGCAACGACCTTGGTGCGTGACGGCCACCGGTACTATCGCGTCGATGGAGTACCAATTCGCCACCGTTTGGGAATCGATCGCCGACACGTTGCCCGCGCACACGGCAGTCGTGCATGGCAATCGTCGGTTCAGCTGGCCTGAGTACGACGATCGCGCCGCCCGCATTGCGGCAGCTTTCGTGGCCGCCGGGCTTGGCCCGAACTCGAAGATCGGTCTCTATCTCTACAACGGCAACGAATACCTGGAAGCACACTTTGCCGCGTTCAAGATGCGGGGCGTGCCGATCAACATCAACTACCGCTACGTCGATGAAGAGCTGCGCTACCTGCTCGACAATTCCGACGCAGAGGCACTCGTCTTTCACTCCTCGCTCGGTGATCGTGTTGAACGTGTACGTCGGCGACTCCCCAATCTGAAGTTGCTGATCGAGGTCGAAGACTCCGAGCCCGGCCAGGTGCCGGTGGCCGGAAGTTATGAGGAAGTGCTCTCCGGTCACGCTCCGATGCCCCGCATCGTTCGTGACGAGAACGACCACTACATGCTCTACACCGGTGGCACCACGGGCATGCCAAAGGGAGTGATCTACGACATGGGTGGGCTTACCCGCTCGTTTGCAGCGCTCGGCTTCCCTCTACTCGGGATTGCCGCGCCCACGAGTGCCGCCGACATCGCACCGATGATCGGCGACAGCGTTGCTGCCAACGGCCAGTTGATCAGCCTCACGTGCGCTCCGCTCATGCACGGGACGGGGGTGTGGCTGGGAGCAATGATGCCCCACCTCAGCGGAGCACAGGTCGTAACGCTGCAAAGTCGCTCGCTCGACGCCGACGAAGTGCTGCGCACCGTGCAGAACGAAGTGGTTACCAACGTGACCATCGTCGGCGATGCATTCGCGAAGCCACTCATCAACGCGATCGACGGCGCGATCGCTGCGGGCACGCCCTACGACCTCGCCAAGCTGAGGATGATCGTCTCCTCGGGGGTGATGTGGACCGCCGAAGTCAAAGAACAACTCCTCGAACGCATCGAGCACGTGATTCTGCTCGATGTGATCGGCTCGTCAGAGGGCGCGATGGGCAGCAGCATCTCGATGAAGGGAATCCCGCCGAGCACGGCCAAGTTCATGCAGAACCCGGCGACCAGGGTGTTCGCCGAAGACGACCGTCAGATCGTGGCCGGTAGCGACGAGGCCGGCATGGTGGCCGCCGGCGGGATGGTGCCGATCGGCTACTTCAAAGATGAAGAGAAGTCCGCTCGCACTTTTCGAACGATCGATGGCGTTCGTTACTCGTTTGCGGGCGACATGGCCAAGGTGGCCGCCGACGGATCGCTGATCCTGCTCGGCCGCGGCAGCCAGGTAATCAACTCCGGTGGCGAGAAGATCTTCCCGGAGGAGGTTGAGGAAGCCGTCAAACGCGTCGACGGCGTCGTCGATTGCCTCGTCGTCGGCGTCGATGACGACAAGTTCGGCCAAGTGGTGACAGCCGTCGCGTCGTTGTCCCGTGGTGCTTCCGTAACAGCGCCCGCCGTCATCGCCGCGGTCAAGCTCGACCTGGCCGCCTACAAGGCGCCCAAGCACGTCGTGTTCGTTGCGGAGGTGCCACGCGCGCCCAACGGCAAGGCCGACTACACGGTGGCGCGGCAACTCGCCGCCGCTGCCCTCGGCCTCTAAGACGCCTCGCTCTTGAGTTTCCCTTGGAGGAACCCGATGACCTGCTGCACGCTCGGCTCGTCGCGCTGTTCGGTGAGCACGCTGTGATCACGCTTGCTCTTGCTCGGTAACTCGACGGCAATGAAGGCATCACCCAGTAGCTCGCGCAGAGAGTCGAACCTGGAACCGACCAACTTGTCGTCGGTGAAGCGCAGCCCAAGTACCTCGCAGCCGGCTCCGGCGCGGGCGGCGACCGCCAGCGCATCGGCCGCGGAGAGGTTGAGATCCGCCCCCCGCGCCGCTTTGCCGACGGCGAAGGGCAATGAAGGCTGGCTGAGCACCGGCGCAACGACGGATTCGTCGACCATCATCGCCAGCGCGAAGCCACCGCTGAAGCACATGCCGATGGCGCCGACGCCGGGACCACCAAGTTCGTCGTGCAGCTCGCTCGCAAGTACGCGCAGCCAACCGATGATCGGTGACGTTCGATCGAGCGCCCAATGCGTGAACTCGCGCGCAACGCACACCTTCAGCATCGAGCTGGCGATGTAGGCGCCGCTGACCTCACGCCCAGGGGTGCCCACCAGCGAGGGCATCATCACCGTAAATCCGGCCGCGACCACGTCGTTGGCGAAGTCGATGACCTTGGGGGTGATACCCGGAATTTCGTGCACCACGATCACGCCCGGCCCGCTGCCGCGACGGTAGACATCGCGGGTGTAACCGGCGGCGGTGAACTCCGACCTCACCCAGCCGTGAAGACCGCCCTCGCTCATGTCAGCCCTTTCATGGCGTCGAGCGCGCGCTCAGAGAGGCCCTCGGCCGCGACCTTGAACGTCTCGAAATCGAAGTCGCCCGGCTGCCCCATCGCGCCGTGAAGATAGCGCGCATAGACGCCCTCGCTGATCACCGCCAGCCGCCAACACCCAAAGGCGACGTAGTAGTCGATTCCCGAAACGTCGCGACCCGTTCTGCGCGCATAGCGCTCGACAAGTTCCGGGTAAGTGGGAAAGCCGCCGGCAGGGGTCGGATCATTGGCACGCAACGAGCCGAGGTCGCCCTGGAACCAATAGACGCCGAGATACCCGAGATCGGCTAGCGGATCACCAAGCGTGCACAGCTCCCAATCGAGCACCGCCGCGATGCGTCCGGTCGCAAGATCAGTGAGGCAGTTGCCGAAGCGGAAGTCGCCATGCGCAATCGATACGCCCTGCTGCCGCGGTAGTTGTTCACGCAGTCGCCGAGCCACTTCGTCGATCGCCGGCAACTCGCGGGTCTTGGAGTTCTCCCATTGCGTGCTCCACCGCTTGACCTGGCGTTCCACGTAACCCTCACGCTTGGCCAGATCGCCGAGACCGACTGCATCGACATCGACACCGTGCAGATCGGCTAGCACATCGACGAGGTGCTCACCCGCGACACGCCGCAGCGCCAGCGGCAACTCGGCACCACGCTCGGGGCTGTCGAGCACGATGCCGTCGACGAAACCCATCACGTAGAACGGGGCACCGTTCACAGCTTCGTCGGTGCACAGACCCAGCGCCGGCGGCACCGGCACAGCGGAGCGGCCGACGGCAGTGATAATGCGGTGCTCGCGGGCCATGTCGTGCGCGGTGGCAAGGACGTGCCCGAGCGGCGGTCGTCGCAGGACGAAACGCTCGCGATTGGCGGCAGTGACCTTGAAGCTGAGGTTGGAACGACCACCGGCAATCACGTCGAACGTGAACGGTGGCTGCGCCGAAGGCACGTTGGCTGCCAGCCAATCGCTCACTCGCTCGATCTCGATGCCCTGCACGGGCGGCAACAGTAACCGGTGAGCCGACGCCAAGGCTCAGCCGGGGCGACCGATGCCGACGACCTTGTTCCAGTTCACGGTGGTCAGCTCCACCGGGACACTCGGCGATGACGCGTGAATCATCTGGCCACCACCGACGTAGATACCGACGTGACCGATGGGCGCGTAGTAGAAGATCAGGTCGCCAGGTTGCACCTGGTCTTGCGGCACGTGTGCCGTCGAGGCGAACTGCCGACCACTCTGATGCGGGAGCGAGACGCCTGCACGACCCCACGCATACTTGGTGAGGCCAGAACAGTCGAACGCGACGCCTGGCAGTTCCGCCGCGTACCGATAGGCGACGCCGATCTGGCCGTAAGCGGCCGACACCGCAATGCCGGCACTACCCGAAACCGTCGGGACCGTGCCTGTATATGTGGGGCCGCTGCTACCGCCACCGCCGCCACCTCCTCCGCGAGGAGCGGCGCCGCCCGTTGGAGCGTTGGTGGCCCGCTGGCGTTGCGCGCGGGCAGCGGCAGCCCTTTCGCGGGCCTGCTGCTCGGCCCGCAGCTTCGCCTCGCCGTAGTCCCGCTCTGCGGCTGCGTGACGGACTTTGTAGTTCGCCTCCAGGTCTTCCAGCTGCACCCGTTTCGTTTCGAGGCTGGCGATCAGCTGCGTCGCTTCCTCTTGCTTGCGGGCCAGCGATGCACGCTCGGCGGCAAGATCGTCGACGACCGATTGCAGGTCGTCGACATTGCCTTCGCCGGTGTCGAGCGCGAGCGATGCGAGCGCTGAGCGTTGGCCTGCCGCGCTGTAGGTGGCAGCGTTCGAGAAGATCGGGCTGAGCGCCAGTGAGTCGCCGGAGGTGAACCGCTTGATCGCGATCTGCTGTAGCACCAGTTGAACATCGCCAAGGGTTGCGGTCATCTCGTCGACGCGGGCCTGCGATTCCGCGATCTCGACTACCAGTTCCTCCTGGCGGTCGAGGGCGCCGGCGTAGTCCTCGTCGATCTGACCCATCTCGTCGCGCAGTGCGTCCAGCTGAGCGAGCACCTGGTCAAGCTTGCGCTTGGCGTCGTCCACACCGTCGGCGGAGACACTCGCCGGGCCGGCCAGCAGACCGCAGGCGAGGGCGCAAACGCCGACAATCGTGCGCGTGCTGGACTTCTTGCTCATGAGTCAGTCAGGCTACCAATGTTACGAACACATTGCGAAGCGCCCGGAGTCTGCCAGCCGTGGTCATTCCCATTCGATCGTCCCAGGAGGCTTGGAAGTGACGTCGTAGACCACCCGATTTACCCCGGCCACCTCGTTGATGATGCGATTCGAGATCGATTCCAAGACCTCGTAGGGCAGCCGCGCCCAGTCGGCCGTCATCGCATCGTCGCTGGTCACCGCCCTGACGATGATCGGGTGGGCATACGTACGTTCGTCGCCCATCACGCCCACCGAGCGCACATCGGCGGCCAGCACGGCGAAACTCTGCCACAGGTCGCGCTCGAGCCCGGCGGCTGCGATCTCGGCACGAACGATCGCATCCGCCTGTTGCAAAATGGCGACTCGCTCGGGGGTCACCTCCCCGAGGATGCGCACCCCGAGGCCTGGCCCTGGGAACGGCTGGCGCAGCACGATCTCATCGGGCAGGCCGAGTTCGGCGCCCAATTTACGCACCTCGTCCTTGAACAGATCGCGCAGCGGCTCGACCAATTCCAGAGTCATGTCAGCGGGTAGTCCGCCGACATTGTGGTGACTCTTGATCACGGCGGCGGTGCCATCGGCGCCCCCACTCTCGATCACATCCGGATAGAGAGTCCCTTGAACGAGGAACTTCGCCTCGCTGAGGCCACCGGTGTGCTCCTCGAAGATACGAACGAACAATTCGCCGATGATCTTGCGTTTCAGCTCGGGTTCCACCACGCCGGCCAACTTCTCGAAGTATCGCTCACCGGCGCTGACATGAATCAGCTCGATGCCCATGTTGCGCCTGAACGTCTCTACCACCTGATCGCTCTCGTGCAATCGCATCAGGCCGGTGTCGACATAGACGCAGACCAACTGATGGCCGATCGCACGGTGCACCAGCGCCGCCGCGACTGCGGAATCGACGCCCCCGCTCAGCGCGCAGATCACCCGCCCCGAGCCCACCTGTGCACGGATGGCTGTCACCTGCTCCTCGACGATCGACCCCATCGTCCATGTGCGCGCGCAGCCTGCGAGGTCGTGCAGAAAACGACCGAGCAGCGCCATGCCGTGCGGCGTGTGCACTACCTCCGGATGCCATTGCACGCCCCAGATCCGACGGTCGGCACACTCCATCGCCGCCACCGGCGCGTCGGGCGTGGTCGCCGTCGCAGTGAAACCTTGCGGAACTCGCGTGACAGCGTCGAAGTGGCTCATCCACACGTCCTGCTCGCCGGGCATGTTCGCCAGCAGACCGCTGGGCTGGTCGGCACTTCCGGGCAGCACCGTCACCCGCGCCCGGCCGTATTCGCCCCGCATACCGCGCCCGACGGTGCCGCCAAGTTGCTGTGCGATCAGCTGCGCGCCGTAGCAGATGCCGAGAATCGGAATTCCGAGCTCGTAGATGGCGGCATCGAGCGAAGGAGCACCCTCGACGTGCACGCTCTTAGGCCCACCGGAAAGGATGATCGCAGCCGGATTGAGTGCGGCTGTCTCTGCTGCCGAAATTCGGTGCGCAACGATGTGTGAATAGACGTTGAGTTCGCGCACACGGCGCGCGATCAGCTGCGCGTACTGCGCACCGAAATCGACAACTAGAACCGGTTGCGGATGCGAGCCAGTCACGCGCCTCGCAACTTCACGTACTTCTCGCGAGCCTCGCGGTGGCCCTTCAGGCCGGAACCGATCATGCCGCCGGTGCGCACCTTGTTGACGGTGTCCTCGAGTTCATTCAGAAGTGTATAGATGTCGTCGGTGGGGCCGGCTTGGCTCACACGTTCGAGCTTCTCGTATACCTTGCCGAGGTTCTTTCGGAATTGCTCGAACTCCTTGTCGAGTTCTTTGCGGGTAGCTTCTAGGTCGTCGCTCATGCCCTCCACCGTAGCCCGCCCCTCGCGCTCGTTCGCCCTCGTCGTCGTGTGGTTTTTCGCGCTCGGCCTTGCCGTTGCTGCTTGCGGCGGGCAGAACCCCTACGACGCCGCGCAGTCGGCCCCACCGTCGGTGAGTTCGGGGGAACCCGGTGCTGTCCCCACGGTCACCGATACCAACGATTTCTTGCCAGAACACGCCAACGTCAGCGACTGCGTCGGCTCCGCCGAGCGCGGCGACTGCGGCAGCAAGACCAAGGGCGGCTGGCAGATGTACCTCACCTTTGCGGCGCTCATCGGTGGCCTGACCTTCATCGGCTGGAGAGTTGTGCGCGGCGTGCGCGCTCGCGACGCCGCCCGCAACAGCGCCACCACCGACGCCCACGCCCGATTGTGATCGCCGGTCGTGCTTGAATGTTGCCCATGATTCGACAGGCAAGAGCTCTCCGCCTCGTCGCAACATTCGCCATCTCGCTGGCACTTGCCGGCACGGCTTGCAGCAGCAAGGCCACCTCCGAGGCGCGCACGCCGCCAACTGCGCCTGCTGCCGGCGAAACGCCAACCACGGCACTAACCGGCGACACCTCCACCACAGTCGCCGCGCCGACCACCGAGTCGACCGCCACGACCACGACCACGCCCACGCCCACGACGATCGCCTGTCGTACGGTTACCGATCCTCCGCCGCCGAACATCAAGCTCGGTGACTGCGGCCCAATGGTCGAATCCATCCAGTCGCAGCTCACCGTCGCCGGATTCCCTGTCACCGTCAGCGGCGTCTTCGATGCCACGACCGATCAGGCGGTGAAAGACTTTCAAGCTGCCAACGCGCTCGAGGTCGACGGTTTGGTCGGTTCGATCACATTCCTCACGCTGTTCGGCAGCCTCGGCGACTGATCGCGGTGACACCGGAGCAATTCCGCAGCAATGGCCACGCGCTCATCGACTGGATCGCCAACTACATAGAAGGTGTCGAGCGCTATCCGGTCAACAGTCGAGCGCAGCCGGGCGACATTCGCGCGTCGCTGCCGGAGCATCCACCGATGGCGGCAGAGCCGTTTGCCGATGTGCTCGCCGACCTCGACCGCGTGGTGATGCCGGGCATCACCCATTGGCAACATCCCAGGTTCTTCGCCTACTTCCCTGCCAACAACGGCTACGCCTCGATTCTGGGCGAGCTGGCTGCCGCCGGGCTTGGGGTGCAGGGAATGAGTTGGGTCACCAGCCCGGCGTGCACGGAGCTGGAGACGTTGATGATGGATTGGATGCAGGAAGCGCTGGCATTGCCCGATCGCTTCCGCAGCACCGATGCACGCGGTGGCGGCGTGATTCAGGGTTCCGCCAGCGAGGCGACGCTCGTATCAATTCTTGCCGCGCGGTGGCGGGCGACGAATGGGGCAGTCAACACAACAGGCGACACGAGCAAACTCGTCGCCTACGCAACCGCACAAGCACACAGCAGCATCGAGAAGGGGCTTCGCCTGGCCGGAATCGGCACCGCGCACCTGCGCATCGTGGCCCACGACAATTCGTTTGCGATGGTGCCCGCCGACTTCGCCAGCCTGGTCGATGCCGACCGCCTGGCTGGTCTCGTTCCGTTCTGGGTGTGCGGCACCGTCGGCACCACAAGCTCGATGGCATTCGATCCGATCGGCGCGATCGGCGACACTGCGCGGCAGAACTCGATTTGGCTGCACGTCGACGCGGCGATGAGCGGCATCGCCGCGCTGGCCCCGGAGTACCGCTGGGTGAACGAAGGGCTTGAGCTCGCCGACAGTTACTGCACCAACCCACACAAGTGGATGGGGGTCAACTTCGACTGCGACCTGTTCTACACCGCCGATCGAGCAGCACTGCTCGGTGCGCTCAGCATCTTGCCGGAGTACCTGCGCTCGGCCGCCGCCGAGAGTGGCGCGGCGATCGACTACCGCGACTGGCAGATACCTCTCGGGCGTCGCTTTCGAGCGCTCAAGCTGTGGTTCACGATCCGCGACGGCGGCATCGGCGAGGCCATCGAGATGATCCGCGCCCATGTGTCGCTGACCCAGGATCTTGCCACCTGGGTGGCGGCCGACGATCGCTTCGAGATCGTGGCGCCTCATCCGCTGAATCTTCTGTGTCTTCGACTCGTGGCCGGCGACGCCGCCACCGACGCGCTGATCGCTGCCGCCAACGACACAGGGGTGGCGTTGTTCACACGCACTGTGCTCGATGGCAAGGTCGCCTGTCGCGTATCCGTCGGTGGCCGCGCCACCGGTCAACTCGACGTAAGGGCGGCATGGCAATTGCTGCAGGACGTGGCCGGCTGAACGGGTTGTGATGTCGGCTGGTGGTCGGTTGAATCACGGCCACGCTCGATGGTCCACAAGATCGCGGGCGAACAACGAATACCAAGGAGCACGTCATGCGATTTCGTTTCGCAGTGCTCGTCGCGGTCACGAGTGTCCTGACCGTCGTATCGCCGGCAACCGCCGGTCACCCAGCCACCATCGCGAATTCCGCCGTCGACGATTGGTCACAGCTCGATCGGCTGCTGTTCCGCATTTCGTTGCCGGCATTCTTGAAGGCGCGTGCCGGCGGCGACCCACGGTTCGACTGGAGCACCGACAACTGTTCGGCACCGCTGATCGGTGACACCGGCCGATCGTTCAACTTTCGTGACCCGTGCCGGCGTCACGACTTCGGCTATCGCAACCTGCAACTGATGGAACGCCGGTACGCAGGCGCAGGTGCCTATTGGAACGCGACCAACCGCCGACGCGTCGACGAGATGTTCCTCGCCGATATGCGGACGCATTGCCGATCCCGATCGTTACCGCTGCGACCGACATGCCAGGTGTGGGCCGAGACATTCTTCAGGGCCGTGCGTATCGCCGGCGGACCCTGAATGTCGCCGTTCACTGATTGACGGCTCAGAGTGCGGGTGGCTCGATGTCTGCGATGCCATGGGCCACCCGCAACAACTGATGCAACAGGCGGGCCGTGGCTCCCCAAACAGTCTCATCGTCGAGTTCGAAGAAGAAGATCGGGAACACACCGTTGGGTGTCGGCCACAGCTCTTCACGAAAGGTGCCCGGCCGGGTGAGATCGCTCAACGGCACCCACAACATCCGGTCGACCTCGCCGGTGTGCGCCCGCAGCGATGGAGGCTGACCGTCGCCGCCGGCGACGACCCTGGCGACGATGGGAGTTATCCAGCTGCGAGTGACGTGGGTGCCGATCGAGCGCAGCTCGCCCACCACTTCCACCGCCGACGGTGCCAGCCCAACTTCCTCATTTGCTTCGCGCAGCGCGGCGTCGATGGGCGACTCTCCGGGGTCGATGCGACCTCCCGGAAAACTCACCTCGCCACGATGGCTGCGCAACTGCATCGATCGGCGAGTGAGCAAGACCTCGGCGCCGGCAGGTCCGTCGCCCAGCAAGACCAGCACCGCCGACATGCGTGCGTCGGTGAAGGCAGAGCCCCACTCGTCGGTGGCGGGGTGCTTTGGAATCGACGCCACCACAGTTTCGGTACTGACACTCGGGGCAGGCTGCGGCCAAGGCGGCGGGCCACCCAATTGCCAGCCCTCGGGCCGGGGAACGTGCTGCGCGCCCCCTGGTCGACGGGTGCGATCAGGCAGCGGGTGTCCAGCCGCTTGCGGCCAATTGCGCCAATACTTGCGCAAGACCGGCGGTCTTCATCTTGGCGAGCACCTTGCCGGGGGCCTGTTCGCCACGTTCGAATTCGTCCCAGGCTGCAATCAGCTTGTTCAGGTCGGGCATGGGAGGGTCGAAGGCCATGTGAATCAGGCTAGCGACGCGGGCATCGGTAGCATGCGCAGATGAGCGACGGCGAGCAGTTTGCTCATTGGTGGCACGCTCGAAGCCGAGCGGTCTTTCGAATTCCTCTGCTGGCCGCGCTGCTCGCACCGGTGGCCGCGATGTCGGCGTGCTCGGCTGCCAATCAAGCTGCACCGACCGAGACGGTCGTCGCAACGAGTGCGTCGCCGACGGCGGTAGCGACGAGCACGAGCACATCGTCTACCAGCACGACCAGCACAACGATCGCTGCCACCACGACTACCACGACAATACCGGTGATCGACACCGCCGTCCTGGCCGATGTGATCGCCGCGGCATCGCTCGGCCCAGTTCCCGATGGCACGCCGGTGGCCGCTGCCCGCTTCGACGTGTCCGCGCTCGAGGACAACGGTTGCCACGTCGGGTGGGGTGCCACGGCTCCGAAGGCGAACGGCTGCGAATTCGGTGACACCACTTCCGATGTCGTGGTGGTGGTGACCGGCGACTCGCACGTGGCGGCATGGTTCGGCGCCTTCGACGAAGCCGGCAAAGCGAATCATTGGAAGATCGTGATGGTCACCAAGCGGGGTTGCCCAACGGCCGACGTGGAGGTCTACTCGGCGGTCAACCGCGATGTGCTCGACGCTCCGTACCCCGAGTGCGATACCTGGAGGGCCAACGCAGTGCAGTACATCACCGACCTGCACGCCGATCTGGTGGTGTTCCCGATGTTGACCCGCCGCGGCGTCGTTGGTTACAGCGGGGCGGGCGCCGTGCGCGAGTGGGGAAAAGGGTTGGGTCGCACGCTGGATGCGGTCGGCGCTTCCGGTGCCAAGCTGCTCGTGATCGGCGATACCCCAAAGACCAACGGCGACAACGTGCCGCTGTGCGTGAGCGCTCATCCCCTCGACATCGCGCCGTGTGGCAATACGCGTTCGAATGCCGTACTCGACGAGCGACTGGCCGAGCTTGCCGAGGCGGCACCGGCACATCACGCCACCTATGTCGATCCTTCCAACTGGTTCTGCACCGAGACGTTCTGCCCAGCTGTCATCGCCAACTTGGTCGTGTATCGCGACGACAGCCACTTAACCGACAGCTACGCGCGGTACCGCTGGCCACAGATCGCGCAGGCGATTCGCGTCGCTCTCGCCAGCGACCCGTAGAAGCAGCGCCCTGGCCGGGTTCAGCCGGGTCGGCTGATGCCGATGACCTTGTTCCAGTTCACGGTGGTGAGACCCACAAACTTACCGGGCGCGGGTGCGTGAATCATTTGGCCGCCGCCGACGTAGATGCCGACATGGCTGATCGGCGCGTAGTAGTAGATGAGATCACCGGGTTGCACCTGATCCTGGGGAACGCTGGGTGTCGACGCGAACTGTCGCCCACTTTGGTGGGGAAGAGAGACGCCGGCGCGCCCCCACACCCATTGGGTCAGGCCCGAGCAGTCGAAGCCGGTACCGGGCGCCGCCGCGAAGGCGATATAGGGGACACCGATCTGGCTGTAAGCGGCGGCGACCGCGATGCCGGCGCTACCGGAGACCTCCGGCACGGCGCCGGTGTACCGAGGGGCCGCGCCAGCCCCCCGCGGGATGGAGGCAAGCGCCTTCGCGTCGGCCGCACGCCTCATCTGGTCCCGCTTCGCCGCCGCTGCTTCGCGGGCCTGCTCGGCAGCGCGCACCTCCGCTTTGCCGAGGTCGCGTTCCGCCTTGGCGTAGCGGGCAAGGTAGTCCTTCTCCATCTCGGCCATTTGCACCTGCTTGGCCTCGAGGGTGGCGATCAGTTGCGCCTGCTCCTCCTGCTTGCGGGCGAGCGAAGCACGCTCGGCGGCAAGATCGTCGACGAGCGATTGCAAGTCGTCGACATTGCCTTCGCCGGTGTCGAGGGCGAGCGTCGCCAGCGCGGAACGTTGCCCGGCCGCGCTGTAGGTGGCCGCGTTCGAGAAGATCGGGCTCAGCCCCATCGAGTCGCCGGAAGTGAACCTGTCAAGCGCGATCTGCTGCAGCGCGATCTGAACATCGCCAAGAACTGCGGTCATTTCGTCGACACGGGCCTGCGACGCCGCTATTTCGGGCACCAGTTCGTCTTGGCGATCAAGCGCCCCGTTGTAATCCTCGTCGACCTGCCCCATCTCGTCGCGAAGCTGATCGAGTTCGTCGAGCACCTGGTTGACCTTGCGCTGGGCATCGTCGACAGCGTCGCCATGCACGGTCTGCGGTCCGGCCAGGAGGCCAACGGCGAGGGCACAAACGCCCAATATCGCCCGGGTGCTGGAGATCCTGATCATGAGTGACCAGGCTACCAATGTTACAAACACATTTCAATGCACCCCAGCGTGGTGCCGGCGACACCGTATGCAGTTATTGGGCGAAACGGTCACTTGCCTTCGATCGATCCTGAAACTCGGGCTGACCATGTCGCAAGTCTCTTCGGGTGGTACGTCGTCGGACGACCGAACCGGACCTCTTTCAGGTTTGACAATCGTCGACACGACGCCCAGCACTTTCGGCCAGGGCGCCCACCAAGGGCGGGGTAGAAGCTCATGGGGCGGGCGGGTGCTTGGAGCGCTCCAGATCGTATTCCGCGTGGTACCTGCTCGAGAATTTCCACAGGAGACCCCTGTTGGGCAACCACAACAGAAGACTCAGCGCGGAAACCCCGAACGCCAAGACCAAGTCGACTGCAAACGCCCCATCGTCCGAAACTCCTCTGAACCAGACGCCGAGCCCTACAAACATCAGGAAGTGAGCGCGGAAAGGATGCGCGAGTACGTATCTCGTCAAGCCATTCACCGACTTCTCCCGCTTCAGCATGTGATGCCCCCGGTCGGATCCCAAGCCGACTCTCCGACACCAACGGCCGGCGCAAGAGTATTGAAACCGACGACGCCGAGCCCTCCGCCGACGATTTCGGTCGACCGCCCGCGTGCGCCAACCACATCTACTCGCTGTGCTTCGCAGGGCTCTCGAAGGGAGGTGGCCTCCGACGACGCATCAGAATCCAGCTGACACTCAGCAGCGCCAAAATTGAAAGCGCGATCATCATCACGGGCCATCCGGAAACACCACCCCAACGTCCCAACAACTCCGACGCACCCCACAGAAGCCCGACCAACATCGCGTAAACGTGCAGCGGGAGCCTGCTCCTGGTCTGTTTGACGCTGGCCTGCCCCATGTTTGGTTACCTGCTGCGGTGTGACTTTTCAGGCGGGGATGGGTTTCTGTCGGAAGCGTAGTTCGTGTGTTCGTTGGAGGTGGAGTACGCGAATTCTGAGTGTAGGCGTCGCCGGTTGTAGATGATCTCGGCGTGATCAAGAGTGGCGTTCGCAAGATCGACGCTGGTGAGCCACTCGTTCGGTTCAACAGCTCGATCTGCATGATCTACAGGACAATTCCATCTTCGACTTGTCGCAACAATCACCGATCACGCAGAACGATGGCATCAGCCCTGCGCTTCTCACTTATCGACCGGCCACCACGGTCACAATCCCAACTATGCGTCGCCCGCCACCACGGAAGCGGCGGTTCAGGTCAACGCGTTGAATCGGCCGGACTCTCTCCCCGCGCCGCTTTGATTCCGAGTAGAAGCCATCAGTCCCACGGCAATGTCCTGAGCAACATCACGGCAGCTGCAGCAAGCCCAAGAGCGACACGGGGAACAACGCCAATGCCGCCTGGCACCACGGTGATCACCAAGATCGCCACCGCCACCCCGATCATCTCGCCCAAAACATCCCGAGGGAATCGGCGCTTCCTCATGCGACTGGGGCTGCGACCCTACCGGAGACCGCCGTCCATCCGTGGGGGCGCTCAACCCCGGTGGTTGGCATAGCGGGTCGAGCCGTGCACGCTCGTCGCTCACGGACCGACGCGCGGCCCAAGATGCTCAGTCCCACGGCCATATCTTGACCAGCCAGACCGCGGCCGCGGCGCTGAGTATCCCGATTCGGGCCAAAACCCCCAAATCGCCCGGAAGGACACACACGACCGCGGCGGCAGCAACGAAGGCGATTATGGCTGGAACCGTTTCTCGACGCACTTGCGGTCTCATCAGGCCGCCTCGATTGCACACGGACTGATCACTGGCCCCCGACGGTCACTTGCCGGTCCGATTGGCCTTGGCGGTGCGGAAGGCTCGAACGCCCTTGGCGGCCAGGCGGCCGGCCGAGCGGCCAATTTCGGTGCTGCGGTCGCCCGGCGGCTGTGACGCGGCAACCTTCGGGCTTGGCGACTTCTGGGTGAAGCTGCTTCCCATCCACACCACCAGGTGCACGATCGCGATCGCGACGATGACGATGCGAGTGGCGTTATCGACCTCTACCCACGGCTGCAGCGCGGCCACTATCTGAACGGAGACCACCACCGGATCGGCGACTCGGTGCACCCGGCGATCGATCAGGCGAAAGGCAGCCAACGCGCCACGTGTTGCCGCGGCGTACAACAAGACGAACCCACCCAGGATCGAAGGAACGAGCGGGGTTGGACTCTGGAGTCCGCTCGCCACCAGGCCGGCGCCCAGGATGTATTCGACCAGCTGATGCGCCCAGAACGGTCGCTTACCCGTGTTCGCCACCGGGCGAGCCTAATGGTGAAAAGGAAACGACCCCGGGACCAAAAGGCCACCGGGGTCGTGTCGTTTACGCCTGTCGGACAGGGCAACTACATCATTCCGCCCATGCCACCCATACCGCCCATGCCGCCGCCACCCATGCCGCCACCGCCGGCTGGAGCCTTCTCTGGCTTGTCGGCAACGAGACATTCAGTGGTGATGACCAGCGCCGCGATCGACGCCGCGTTCTGCAGTGCTGCGCGGGTCACCTTCGCCGGATCGATGATGCCGGCCTTCATCAGGTCGACCATTTCACCCGTCGCCGCGTTGAGCCCGGTCGCACCCTTGGCAGCCTCCACCGCCTGAACAGTGACGGCGCCCTCCAGGCCGGCGTTGTCGGCGATGAGACGGCACGGCGCGTTGAGCGACTCGTAAACGGTGCGGGCACCCGTGGCCTCATCGCCTTCCAGCGACTGCACCACCGCGAGCACGGCGGCACGGGTACGCACCAGGGCGACACCACCACCGGCCACGACACCCTCTTCGATGGCTGCACGAGTTGCCGACACCGCGTCTTCGATGCGGTGCTTCTTCTCCTTCAGTTCCACCTCCGTGGCGGCACCGACCTTGATGACCGCAACGCCGCCGGCCAACTTGGCCAAACGCTCTTGCAGCTTCTCGCGATCCCAGTCGCTGTCGGTGTTGTCGATTTCGGTCTTGATCTGGTTGATGCGACCGGCGACATCAGCGGACTCACCCGCGCCATCGACGATGGTGGTGTTGTCCTTGGTGATGATGATGCGCTTGGCCTTGCCGAGCAGATCGAGGGTGACGTTCTCGAGCTTGAGTCCGACTTCCTCGCTGATCACCTGGCCGCCGGTGAGAACGGCCATGTCCTGCAACATCGCCTTACGACGGTCGCCGAACCCTGGAGCCTTGACGGCTACCGAGTTGAACGTGCCGCGAATCTTGTTGACGACGAGAGTGGCGAGAGCCTCGCCCTCGATGTCTTCGGCAACGATCAGCAACGGGCGGCCCGACTTCATCACGGTCTCGAGCACGGGCAGCAATGCTGCGACGGTCGAGATTTTGCCGGCGTTGAACAGAATGTGCGGCTCGTCGAGCACGGCCTCTTGCCGCTCGGCATCGGTGACGAAGTACGGCGAGAGGTAGCCCTTGTCGAACTGCATGCCCTCGGTGAACTCGAGTTCGGTTCCGAACGTGTTGCTCTCCTCGACAGTGACGACACCGTCCTTGCCGACCTTGTCGATGGCGGTGGCGATGACTTCACCCACCGACGCATCAGCGGCCGAGATGGTGGCCACGGCTGCGATCTGATCCTTGTCGTCGACGACCTTGGCCTGGCTCTTGATGCTCTCGACGGCGGCGGCAACCGCCTTCTCGATGCCCTTCTTGAGGCCCATCGGGTTGGCACCGGCGGCAACGTTGCGCATGCCGTGTTGCACCATCGCCTGCGCGAGCACTGTGGCCGTGGTGGTGCCGTCGCCGGCAACATCATTGGTCTTGGTGGCGACTTCCTTGACCAACTGGGCACCCATGTTCTCGAAAGGATCGTCGAGTTCGACTTCCTTGGCGATGGATACACCGTCGTTGGTGATGGTTGGTGCGCCGAACTTCTTGTCGAGCACGACGTTGCGACCCTTGGGCCCGAGCGTGACCTTGACCGTGTCGGCCAACTTGTTCACGCCGGCTTCGAGGGCACGACGCGCCTCTTCGTGGAACTTCAGTTGTTTTGCCATGTTGGTTCAGCGACTCACTTCGTAACGATGGCGAGTACGTCGCGGCTGGTCAGGATCAACAGATCCTTGCCGTCGTTGGTGACTTCGGTGCCGCCGTACTTGCTGTAAAGCACGATGTCGCCGACCTTGATATCGAGCGCGGCGTGCGCACCCTTGTCGTCGCTCCAGCGACCGGGGCCGACCGCGAGAACCTCGCCCTGCTGGGGCTTCTCCTTGGCGGTGTCGGGGATCACAAGACCGGACGCAGTGGTCTGCTCGGCCTCGTTGGGCAGGACGACGATGCGGTCATCGAGGGGCTTCAGGTTCATGGGGTGCAGGCCTCCGTTGGCAAGGGCACTCTGTTGTTGGATTGGCTGAATTGTTGGAGTTGGCTGAATGTGACCGGGCGGTTAGCACTCGACCGGCGCGAGTGCCAGGTTACGAGGTCGCGGGGTCAATTAGCAACCGGAACCCGAGAGTGCTAACGGCGTCGACGGGCGGCAGCCCGCGGATCGGCGCAAGGCATGCGACACTTGCCCCCAATGCGCGCAACTGGCGACCGGCCCGAGTACGAGGGCCAGGCCCACCGGATCGACCTCATCGAGCACGACTCGGGTGCCTTCGCCGACCACCATCGTGTGACCGATCCCCGACTCGACCGCAACGAGCGGCGCTGGCGGCTGGTGACTACGGCGGCAGTGGCGGTGGTGGCAATCGTGGCCGCCGTCGTCTGGTGGCCGCGAGCCACGCCGTCGGAGTGGCGGGTCTACCAAGCGGCACCGATCCCGGCAGCCGGGCTCGGCGAGGAGCTCGTGTTCGACGATCCCCCCGGCCAGCTCGTTCACGCCGACCTGGCACCAGCGCCCACCGATCGCAAGCCTGAGCTGGGCTATGTGTTCGGCGAACCCGACGGGACCATCACCACTCGCCGGTGGGCTTCGTTCCGCACCCGGCCGACGAGCTTGCCGCAGGCTCCGGAATCGGGAGGAATCGCGAACGTCGGTGGCGTTCCCGCCGAGGTGCGGCGCGTACGGGTTCGCCACTCCGTCCAGTGGGGTCCGCTCGATGGGCGCACGTGGACCGTGACCACCAACCTGCTCGACGAGGCCCAGTCGCTGGAGTTCGCCAACCAGGTGGCCATTGTCGACGACCAACCGGCGCTGGCCTACGGCTACGACCTGGGCTCGCTGCAGCCGCTGGGCAGCATCGCCGCGCTCGATTGCGTCGAGACGCTGACCAGCCTGCTCGCCGGCGAGCGCGTGCCGGGGCCGGCAATGCCCACGATGTTGACCTGGGCGCCAGCGCCCCCTGGGTCTCCCCAAACACTGGAGGGGGCCGCGTCTCTCGGCTCGATCCCCGCGCCCGCCGATGTGCTTCCGCTCGTGGAATTCGTGCTTGGCGCCGGCAGGGCGATCACGATCCACGATCTGCCGGCGGTCATGATCACGTCGAAGAGCCTCGGGCCGGTCGTCGCATGGTTGGAGGACGGCCGATTGATCATGGTGGTGGGCGAGCTCGTGACCGACGAGTTGATCGCGCTGGCCGAGTCGGTGCGCCCGGCCACCTCCGGCGAATGGCGAGTCGTCGGTCGCTCAGCTGCCCGCGATGACGGCATCAGCTTCAACCTGGGTGACTCCGTCACGCTGTACCAAGGAGTCGACCCTTCCACCGGCGATACTTTTTCCTTCAGGGTTCAGGTCGCCGAAGATCAGCTGATCGTGTGCGTGGAAGGTAGGTCCGCAGGCACCTTGAGTGCCGCATGCGACGCAAGCTTGGGCTTGGTGGAACTACCGATCCTGACCGTCGTGGGCTTGAGCGGGCGGCAGTTCGTGCTGGCCATCATCGGCACCGCCGAGGCCGAGGGAGCCGCGTTGCGCATCACCCGCGCCGATGGAAGTTTCGAGATGTTGCCGCTGGAAGACTTCGTCCCCGACATCGATGCCTACGCCGTGGCGACGCTGTTGCCGGCGGATCACGGTGCCGTCGAGCTGTGGAACGGCGGCAAAGTGGTCGCCTCCCTCTAGCGTTTGCACGCTCGTGCACGCCTGCCGTGCGGCAGCGTGCAAACGTAGATAAATTGGGCGGAATCGACCCCGACAAGATCGAATTGATCGACCTAATCGAGTTCGATCCCGACGCATTCGGGTCGCAGCCTCGCGACGGTTCAGCCCTCGAAGATCAGGCTCGTAGCGGCCACAACCGGCGGCAACGGATTGTTGCGGGTTTGATCACGAGCGTTGTCGGTCTCATCTTGGCCGGACTCCCCTTGTCGAGTGAGTGGCACCACGGCCTCACTTTGGGAATCACCGTCATGCTGCCCGACGGCGCTCCGCCGGAGGTGACACTGACCGACGAGTTGGTGTTCGGCACCCCGCCCGCTCCCCTCAACGCTGCTTCTCTCGGGACGGCGGCATCGGACGCAGGGCTGATCGAGATTGGCAGCGATGGTTACGTGTTCGCCGAACCCGGTGCGTACGCGGATATCAACGGACGCTCGGACGGGCGCTGGGCCGTCTTCCTTGCCGTGGAAGCGAACAGCGAAGTGGCGCCCGACTTAGGGGTCGGCGATGGTCAGACCAACGGCATGGTGCAGGGCTCACCTGCCGTGATCTCGCACCTCCCGGGCACCACTTTCAGGGTCGACTTCGGGCCGATCGACGGGCGGATTTTCACAGTCACCACCACTGGCTTGTCACGCACAGAAAGCCTTGCCTTAGCGGAGGCAGTCGGCATCAGTGGCGGCTTGCCCGTTCTGCGCGACCCAACCGTCCTCGGAGCCATGGAACCGCTCGGTGACATAGCCGACTACGTCGTCGCGACCAGTACCGTCTTCGAGGCCGCATCCCCCGTGGGTGGGCAACGCCACATCGCCAGCGCGCACTACGGAGGCTTCGAAACCGGCCTGCCGGGCAACGGTGCAGCACCGTATTCACTGGCCTCACAGCCCGTTGTCGGCCAAACGACCCTTGCCATGCTGCGCTTCTTCCTCGATGGCGAGAATGGGCACTCGGTACACGGCCAGCCCGCGGTTGTCGCCGACACCGCAACGTCCGGGTTGGCAATTCGGTACCGGTCAATCGGGATCACTGGTGGCTTGGGTCGAGGGTGGTCGTCTGATCGTCGTCACCGGTCCCGATGATGTTGCCGCCACGCTCGCCCTCGCCGAGTCGGTGCGACCGGCAACGACCGACGAGTGGGCCGAGGTGACGGCGCTCGCACAGCGACAGATCGATGTCCCCGACTCAACGAATGTCGTCTTCGGGGGCGGCGTCAAGCTCTATACAGGTGTCGACGAAGCAACCGGTGAAACCTTCAGCTTCTCCGCAGGAGTTTTCGATGGTGATCTGACGACGTGCATCGAAGAACAGTCCAGCGCGACATGCAGCACAAGTCCCAATGACACCGTTCAACTGCCCCTGCTTTGGGTCGGGAATCGGGTGGGCCTGCGCCTCGTACTTGCAGTCGTCGACGCCGCCGTCGCCGACGAGCCCGAGTTGCGCATCACCCTTGCCGATGGAACCGTCTCGACCTTTCCGCTCGAAGACGTTGGCCCGTCACTCCCCGGTCCGGCGGTGGCGACGCAGTTGCCGGCGGATCACGGTGCCGTCGAGCTGTGGATCGGCGGCAAAGTGGTCGCCTCCCTCTAGCGTGACTGCTACTGGAGCAGGTGCACGTCCAGGCTGGCGGCGAGCGTCACGACGGTGTTCAGGGGCAGGCCGACGATGTTGCTGACGCTGCCCTCCACCCGTTCGACGAGTGCTGCGCCGGCGCCTTGGATCGCGTATGCGCCCGCCTTGTCGATCGCCTCGCCAGTGGCGAGGTACCACTCGATGGTCTCGTCCGCGAGCGCTGCGAACGTCACCAACGAGCTGACCGTCGCGGTCACCGCCCGATCGTCGCGACGCAACGCGACTCCGGTGTGCACGCTGTGAGTTCGGCCCGACAAACGTCGCAACATTGCGCGGGCGTCGTCGATGTCGGTCGGCTTGCCGAGA
>JACQZX010000027.1 GCA_016213665.1 Actinomycetota bacterium
AGCATCGGACTCGCCGCGACCGAGCAGCTCGGCACGCGCCATCTTGATCGGATCGTGATCTTCCTTCCAGTAGTGCACCTCTGCCTGCGAGCGGAACTCGCCGGAGAACACGCCTTGCCACCGCCACGTCTTGAACTCGAGGAAGTACGGACCATTGCCGGCGCGAATATGCGCGACTGCCTCGACGACGGCGTCGTGAGCGGTGATGATCTCGTTGCCGTCGACCTGTTTGCACGCGAAGCCGTAGCCGCGTGCAAGATCGACGATGTCGCCGGACGCATGACCGACGGCGACCGGCAGCGAGATTGCATAGCCGTTGTTGACGCATGCATAGAGCACCGGCAGATCCCATATCGCAGCCATGTTGAGACTTTCGTGGAACTCGCCGCGACCAACCGTGCCGTCGCCGATGATCGCGCAGGCGACCTTGTCCTGCTTGCGCATCTTGGCCGCCAGCGCGACGCCCAGAACCGTGACCATGAACGATCCCTCGACCGCGTTATCGCCGTAGTTGCCCACCCGCGGGTCGGCGGAGTGCAGGCTTCCCCCCTTGCCGCTGCATACGCCGGTGGCCCTGCCGAACAGTTCCGCCATGATGCGCCGCCCCTCGCCGGCGTGGCGCTGCTGCGCGAGGGCGTTGATGCCGTGGCAGCGATGATCGGGGAAGAAGGCATCGGTGGCGCGCAAGTTGGCGGCGAGCGCGGCCTGGGTGGCTTCCTGCCCGAGCCCGGTATGAAGCATCCCGGGCACGTTTCCGGCCAGGAACTCGCGCTCGAGCGCTGTTTCGAAGGCGCGGATGACCGACATGTCTCGATAGAGCCCGAGCAGCGTCTGCGTGTCCAAAGGCCACCCCCACTTCGTCGCCAACCGGTGGCTGGCCGGTTCTTCACGCGTAACCCTAGTAGATCAGTATTGATGTAGTCAAAGTTCTGTCGGCGCGCGAAGATGCTCGCCATGACCTGGACGAACACCAAGACGCTGACCGAGTTCGATCCCCCACTGGCGGTCGAGCGTCTCATCTACGAGGTGCGACCGGAGGCTTACGAGCATTGGAAGGCCGTCGAGTTCGAGATGTGGACCAAGGGTGAGGCCGACCGCTTTCCGTTCTTTGTCGGCAAGGAGACGTGGCTACAGAAGGGTGACGACGTCTATCGCGTGGCGGTGGTCATCTACTGGGAAAGCGTCGCCGCCTGGCAAGCGATCGACCCGGCGTGGCTCGATCGGCAAGAGGCGGCGTTCGCGGAGGCGGTCGGTGCCGACAACGTCAAGTTGGTGTACGCCAACTTCGAACACGGCGAGCAGTACTACAAAATCAGCGAGTACCGCTGATCATGAGCCGTCACGCCCAAGATGAGAGTGTTCGACGGGTGGCGCTGGTCACGGGCGCGAATCGCGGTCTCGGCGAAGCGATCGCACGCGGGTTGGTCACACGCGGGTTAGAGGTGGTCATCGGCTCACGGTCGGTAGCCGCCGGCGAGGCAACGGCCGCCGCGCTCGGCGATTCGGCCTGGGCGGTCAGCCTCGATGTCACCAGCGCCGCATCGGTCGCGGCAGCGCTGGCCATCGTTACCGAGCGGGCCGGCCGCATCGATGTGCTCGTCAACAACGCCGCCGCCCATCCCGACTTCGGAGTACCGCCGTCAACGGTGACCGACGCCGACGTGCAAATCGCGCTCGAAACCAACCTGATCGGTCCCTGGCGAATTTGCCGCGGCGTGGTCGCAGCGATGCGGCAGCAGCGGTACGGACGCATCGTCAACGTCTCCACCAGATCGGGGACTTTCTCTGCGACCTGGTCGAACGCCCCCGCTTACGGCGTGTCGAAAGCGGCGCTGAACATGTTCACGCTGCAGTTTGCCAACGAACTTCGTGGCACCGGAGTGCTGGTGAACGCATGCTGTCCGGGCGTGGTGCGCACACGGATGGGTGGACCGACAGCCGAACTCTCCCCCGATGAGGGCGCCGACACCCCGATCTGGTTGGCAACTCTCGACGACGGCGGCCCCACCGGACAGATGTTCGCGGACCGCACGGCCATCGAGTGGTGACCGCCCCTAGCCTGCGGTACGTGACCACGAGGCTGAACAAACGGCACGTCGAAGCCCTGCTAGGCAATTACGACGCACAACCGATCGTGGCACTGACGGCCGCACTGCGCGTCGTGCTCGACGAACCCGACGCGGATTGGCAAGCACTGATCGGCGCTTCCGGGTTGCCTGCCGAACGCCGTCAACGACTACTCGCCGGCGAGCAAGCGGCCCTCGATCTGCTTGCGCGCGAGTTGAACGAGTTGCGCGGCCTCGCGACCTGACTACCCGAAGTCGACGGTGGCCGTGTCGGCCACGTTCGCTGTCCGCCCGGGGCCGGCCTGCCATGTCCAGTACATGTTGGTGTGGGCAATCACCTTGTCGGCCGGCGGCAGGCCGTAAGCCGAGAAGTCTTCGGTGGTGTGGGCATCGCTTACCAGCACCGTGTCGTAGCCGCGGTTGAACGCGCCGTGAATCGTGGCTCGAACGCACGCATCGGTCTGCGCGCCGGTGACCACGACGCGGCCGACGCCCCGCTTGGCCAGCTCGGACTCCAAGGTCGTGTCCTCGAAGGAGTCGCCGTACCTCTTGTGCACCAACGGTTCCGAAGGTGCGCGCTGCAACTCGGCGACGTACTGCCAGCCCTCAGTGTCGGTCGGCAACTCGTCACTGCTGTGTTGCACCCAGATGATCGGTACCTTCTCGGCGCGCGCCCGGTCGACAAGCGTGTTGATATTCGCGACAACCTTGTTGCGCTGATGGGCGTTGGCCATGACGTCGTTCTGCACGTCGACGACCAAGAGTGCGGTGTGCGGACGGTCGCGCAGACTTGTCATGGTCTCTCCTTTGTGTGGCGCTAGAGAATAACGGAAGCAACGACGGGCTGCGCGAGCCTCAACCGCTGATCGAATCCGTCCTCGGTCGGCAAGAAGCCATTGCGATCGGGCCACAACAGTTGCACCGCGGCGGGAGCAACCCCCCGCCGCCAAGCCACGGCCGTCTGCAACAGTTCCCCGGCTCGCTGCGGCGTCAACGGTGCGAACACACAGCGCAGCTCGCCATCGAAGAACCCGGTCAACTCGACGCCGAGCGGAATCTCCGTGCCACCGCGCAACATGTCGGCGATCATGTCGAACAGTCCGCGGGCTGCCGACGGCGTGAGTCCGAACAGCACTACTTCTGGGAATCCGAACGCCTCCGGAAACCCGATGGTGTACACGTAGCCGGCGAACGGCGGGATGACGTCGTGGTTGGCCGCCACCGGTTCCATCGCCCAGCCGTGAGTTGCCACCATCCACTCGATCTTGTCGCCATGGGGAATGTGGAAGTCGGGCAGCTCGGACGGACCCATCGCCGGCGACCGTAGCCCGCCCGCTATCCGCTGCGCCGGCTCAAGCCCTTTCCGTGGTCATCCGATCACCTTTCGTGAAAGTTTCTGCCAAATCGTGTCAGAGGTTCCGGGTCGCCCGCCGTCGTAGTAATCAATGATTGTGCAAGCCGTCGCCGATTCACCTGACCGCGAGCCCGCCCCCGCGCTGCGACTCGTCGCCGACAACACGCGTCCCGGTTCCGCCCGCACCGAGATCGTGGAGTTGTACGAAGCCGAGTTTCGCCGCACGGCCCGCCTCGCCTACCTCCTTTGCGGCAACACGCAACAGGCGGACGACCTGGCCCACGACGCCTTCCTGCGCCTGTACGAGCACTGGGATCGCGTGAACGACCCGGCCAAGCGGCGGTCATACCTGCGAACCATCCTCGTCAACCTCGCCCACAGTGCGCACCGTCGCGAGTTCGTCGCTCGCCGCCACGCCGGGGCGCCGATGCTCATGGAGGGTGCTGCCACCACATCCACCGAGGACGACGCCATCTGGCGTTCGGCACGACCGGAGGTGTTGGCTGCTCTTGGCACGCTTTCCGAACGCCAGCGCACAGCGGTGGTACTGCGCCACTGGATGGGCATGACCGAAGGCGAGATCGCTGAAGCGATGAGCTGCTCGATCGGATCTGTACGCACGCACATCGCTCGCGGGCATCAATCGTTGGCGTTACAACTTGCAGCTCTAGGAGGTACCCGATGAACGAGCCGACCTCACACCTTGGACGACTGTTCGAAGAAGCGATCGCCCACTACGACGCATTGCCCGACGTGCCCCGCTTCGAGCGACTGCTGGTGGAGCGGCACCGGCGTCGCGCCGGGTTGGTGATTTGGAGTGCGGCCGCGTGCTTGGCACTCATCGGCGGCAGCGCCTTCGCGTTCAATCAGCAGGACACCGAGGATCACCGTCTGGCGCCGGCTCACTCACAAGTCGACGGCGAAGCTGACACCACTGCGGTAAAGACCACCGAGCATCGGCCCGACAAGACCGTGCCAGATGGCGGTCGCGACCCGATCGACAAGACCACAGTCGCCGAACCGGCGACCACCGAGCCTCACGAAGAACCAGCCACCACCGAGAAGCAAGGGACCGACCACACGACGGCACCCAAGAACACCGAACCGAAGTCGACGGAGCCAGGCGATGGCGAAACCACCACGACCGACGGCACGCCGTGGGAGTGGAGTGTTCACCAGGTCTACTTCACTTCCGACGCGGAGCCGCCCCAAGAGGTGTTCTGGGGTACCGCGAATCCCGGCGACAAGATCACCATCGAGTCCGAATACGGCTACACCAAGGTCTTCGCCGACGACGGCAACGGCGAGTGGGAGGCGCACATCACCTTTGAAGGCGCTCCGGTCGGCGTGGCCTTCCAGGTGTGGGTCCACGCCCCATATCACGACGAGGTCTTCTCCTTCACCTACCTCGGCTAACCCTTCCGGGGGTTTCCTGCGTGCCCACGGGCACGAAACCCCCCGACTGCAGCAAACCCCCGGAAGGATGCCGGTACCGTCGGCGGGTATGTACAAGTTCCTGGTGCGGCCGAAGTGGATCGGATTCCACCTGTTGTGCGTCGCTGCCATCGTGGCGATGGTCAGCCTCGCGTTCTGGCAACTGCGCAGGCTCGACGAGCGCCAGGCGTTGAACGACAGAGTTGCGCAGAACAGCACCGCAGCCGTCGTGTCGTTCGATGAAGTCACACTCGCCGATCCGGATGCGCTCGTTTATCGGCTCGTGGAACTCAGTGGTAGCTATCTCTCGGAACCGCAGTTCGAGATGGTCAATCTGAGCCAGGCCGGTACCACCGGCAGCGACCCGGTGAACGCTCTGCAGCTCGCCGACGGGTCGCTGGTCATCATCAACCGCGGGTTTCTGCCCGCGGGCAGCGAAGTCGCGCCGCCGCCGCGCGGCGTGGTGCAGGTGACCGGACGCTTGCGCAAGAGTCAGTCGGGTTCCACCGATCAGCGCGTCGACGACGAATCGGAGGTCATCAACATTCGCCGCATCAACGTGCCCGATCTGTCGGATCAGTTTCAGCAACCGGTCGCGTCGATGTACGTCGAGTTGCTGGATTCGACGCCGTCCGACTCTTCCGCGTTGCAACCAGTGCCACTACCTGAGCAATCGAGTGGACCACACCTCAGCTACGCCATCCAATGGTTCATCTTCAGCGTGTGCGTCGCGATCGGCTGGGTATTCGCCGTGCGCAAGAGCGCCCGCGAGCGAAGAGTCACCTAGCCGGGGAAACCCTCCAATTGCGCCATGTGGCGGAATTGATCGACGACGTTCGGCGCCACGTAACTCGGGTCGAGGCTCCGGTAGGCGGTATCGACGTTCACCGCTATGCGGCCGAACTCGCTCCATCCGCTGAACTGCTCGCGGGTGCCGATGTCACGGGCGATCGTGCGTGCTGCCTCCCATGCATCAATGCCCGCGGCGTGCAGCTTGCCGGCTTCCGCTTCGACGAAGCTGAGGTAGTCGCGAACGGCGACGATGCCCGCCTTGTCGGTCACCGGTCCGTGACCCGGCACCACCGTCTCTACATCCAGGCCCAGCAAAACATCGCACGCGGCGATCCAATTCGACAGCGGACCGGCCCACACGATCGGCGTTCCACCGATGAAGAGAATGTCGCCGGTGTACACGGTCTTGGCGTCGGGCACGTAGGCGATCGTGTCGCCACGAGTGTGTGCCGGCCCAACCTCGATCAGTTCGACCGATCGTCCGGCGACATCAAGCTCGAGACGACCGTCGAACGTGCGAGTTGGCAGACGAACCTCTATACCGTCGAAGTCGAAGGCCCCGAAGAAGTAGCGAAAGAGTTCACCGACCTCACCGGGGGCGCTGTTGAGAGCGTGCAGCATTGCCGGCGGCACTTCGCTCATCTCGAGGGCGGTGGCGGTGGAGGCGATGATCTCGACGCCGCCTACCAAGTGGTTTCCGTAACAGTGGTCACCGTTGGCATGTGTGTTGAGCAACGTCGCGATTGGCGAGACGGCGGTGAACGCCGACATCGAATCAAGCATCTCGGTGGTCAAGCGCAGATCGAAGAGCGTGTCGACCAGCAGCGAAGCCCCATCACCGACGACTAGTCCGGCGTTGCTCCAACCCCAACTGCCGTTCGGTTGCAGATAGGCGAAACACGAATCGCCGATCTCGTGCAGACCGGTGGTGTAGGCCATGTCGTGGGGCATCGTGTCACTCGGTTCCGTCGAACATCGCCGCGACCCGTTCGGCGATCATGACCGTCGGTAGGTGGGGGTTGGCGCGCGGCAGGTTCGGCATCACGGAAGCATCACACACCAACAACGACTGGTAGCCGATCACGCGACACTGCGAGTCGACCACGGCGAGCGGATCGTCGGGCGAACCCATGCGACACGATCCGGCAGCGTGCACGTACTCGCCGACGTGCAAGCGCAACGAGTCGTCCGAAAGCGCGACGAGGTGCGCCTCGGCAACTGCCGCGACCGCAGGATTGCTCGCGATCTGCGTTGCTCGTTGCGCGGCGGCGCGCAGCGTGTTCAAGTCGCGCTCGTCGGACAACATCTCGAACTCCACGATCGGGTCGTCGGTCGCTTCCCATCCGGCCAACCGCACGCGCCCTCGCGAGTGCACACGCATCGCCGCGGCCAACAACGCCGCTGCCCGCGGCGTTCCGTCGTCAACCGAGTCCAGCGCGATGACTTGCACGTCGTGGCGCACCTCATGCGTCGCACTCAACACGACTGTTATCGGAACCCGCGTTGTCGGCAGGTCAGAATCGCGAATCGTCATCGGAATCGATATCGACGGATGATCGTGCAAGTTGCGACCGACACCATCGAGTTCGACTCGGCTACGCAACAAGATTGCCGGTGAGTGCAAGGCGCCGGCGCACAACAGCACAGCTTTTCCTTCCACTACCTCACCGTCGACGAGGCGCACCCCGACGGCGCGGCTACCTTCGAAGAGCACACGATCGACCAACGCGTTCGGTCGCACTTGCAGGTTCGGCCGGCGCCGCGCGGGATCGAGATACACCTCATTGACCGGGGCCTTGCGGCCATCGGATGTGTGCGTGAGGTGCGCGCGGTCGGCGGCAACATCTGTCGCAAGCACCGCCGCCGACAGCGGTCCGATCTCAATCGCCGATGGCCGGTGCCGTGGGATCGCCAGCCGACGGAACCACGGCCGCACATCGCTCCAGGCCCATCGCTCACACTGATAGCGCCGCTCCCATTCGTCGTAGTCGTCACCCTCTCCCACCATCGCGACCATCGCGTTGATCGCCGACGAACCGCCGACGCCCCTCCCCCGCGTGTACGGACGGAAACCCTGTTGCGGTGTTCGGGCGGCGGTGAGGCCCGACCATGTGCGGCCCGGCTGACGCATCGCATCGCCGAACGAGCGTGCCGCGTCGGGATCGGCAGCAGGCGACCTGTCATCGCCGGCCTCCAGCAGCAGCACCGAGCGGGCACCGTCCTCGCTGAGGCGGGCGGCGATCACGCAACCCGCCGAACCAGCGCCCACGATCACCACGTCGGCATGCATCACCACGTCGACGCTAGCGGGCAGCGCCGAAATGCCCGACTGCTATGGTCTGACCATCAGTCCAACTTCTGGCAGTCCAACTTCTGGCAGTCCAACTTCTGGCAGTCCAACCATCGCCGCGATCACCTGCTTCCCGGTCACCTTCGGCGCCGGGCGGGAGACGATGTCGTTCTTCTTCGTGCGCGTCGAGACCGACTCGGGTGTCGTCGGCTATGGCGAAGCGTGTGACAGCTATGGCTGCTCGTATGCGTCGGTGTTGCAAACGATCGTCGACGATGTGTTCGCGCCGTTGCTCGTTGGGCAACCGTTGCTCGCGGTCGAACCGCTTGCCGATCGCATGCGCCTGTTCACGCGCCGCCGCCTCGGCGATCAGTGGGTCGCTGTTCATGCGCGCAGCGCGGTCGAGTTGGCGCTATGGGACATCGTCGGCAAGCTGGCCGGTCGATCTGTCTCGTCGCTGATCGGGTCGGTGAGAGATCGCGTCGAGGTGTACGCGTCGACCGTGTTTCTGGAGGAGCAGTCGGCTGCCGGTCATGTCGAGCTGATCGCGCCCCTGCTCGATCGCGGCGTCACCAAGGTGAAGTTGCGAGTTGGCCCCGATTGGGAGGCCGATGTCGCCACGTTGACCGAGATTCGCTCACTTCTCGGCCCGCGCATTCAGCTGATGGTCGATGGCAGTGAGATCTTCACACTGCCGACCGCGCAACAGGTGGCAGTGGCGTTACATGCGCTCGGCGTGCTGTGGTTCGAGGAGCCGTTGCCGCAGGGCAACCGAGCCGGCATCGAGGCATTGGCGCGAGTGTCGCCGGTACCGATCGCATACGGCGAGCACCTGTTCGGTGCCGACGAGGCGGTCGACGCTATGCGCCGCGGCCAGCTCCACGTCTTGCAGCCCGATGCGTCGACATGCGGAGGAATCTCAGAGGCGCGACGGATGGCACACGCGGCGGCACCCTTCGGTGTCCGCGTCGTCCCCCATGTCTGCGCCGGCCCGGTCTCGCTGGCGGCAAACATGCACTTCGCGGCGACCATCCCCGCCATCGGCCTGATCGAGTACCCACCAAGCCTGGCGATGGTTTGGTCGACTTTCGCCAGCGGCGCCGCATTCGGCCCCGAGGCCATCATCGATGGCGCACTCCTCGTGCCGCCGGGAGCAGGCCTCGGTGTCGATCTCGATGAGGCCACCGCCCTGGCTCATCCCTACCAACCGCCCGGCGCCCGAGTTGCCGGTACTGTCGGTGGTCTTCCCGATCGATTCGTCGGCGACCGCTGAAACGAGAAGCGAAGGACCAAGGAGCTGCAAATGACAGTCGATCAAGTTGAATTCGACGGACCGATCGCCGCGAGCATGTCGGAGTTCAGTCCCGAGTACATGACCTACGTCGAGTCGCACCTCGAGGAGGATCTCGAAGAGGTGCCCGAGCGCATCCTCACGCTGTTGCGCTCGATGGAATCGCTCAAGCAGGGTTTCGTCATCGACCAGCTGCAGCACAGCCTGCAAACGGCAACCCGAGCCGAGCGCGGTGGCGCCGACATCGACATGGTCGTCGCCTCGTTGTGCCACGACATCGGCAAGACGCTGAGCAACGCCAACCATCCGGCGATCGCGGCAGAGATGATTCGGCCGTGGGTTTCACCCGACGCGTATTGGGTCGTCAAGGTACATCAGGATTTTCAAGGCCTGCACTACTACGCGCGCATGGGCCTGGATCCGATGATGCGCCGCAAGCACGAAGCCCACCCGGCGTACGAACTCGCTGCCCGCTTCGCCGACGAGTGGGACCAGACCGCGTTCGATCCCGACTACGACACGTTGCCGCTCGAGCATTTCGAGCCGATGGTGCGCGAGGTCTTCAGCCGCAAGCCACGCCGTGGCAACAGCTGAACCGTCAGGATTTGCTGCCGGGTGTGTACGTACCCTTGTCGCGCCACAGACAGATCTCGGCGCCCCACGGATCGCGGAACGCGGCGTAGCGCGCGTTGAACTCGGGCCACGCCTTCTCTTCCCACAGCACCGTTGCTCCCAAGGCGACGGCGTTGGCCAGGTACGTGGGCGGATCGTCGACCATCACGTAGACCCGCGGCACCGGTCCGCTCATCGCCGATTGGGTGCGATGGATACCCAAGTTCGGCTTCACACCCGGAAGCACCTCGTGGAACTCGCCTGCCGGTCGGCGATTGAACGTCCAGCCGAAGAGGTCGGCGTAGAAGTTCGACATCGCCTCCGGGTCGGTCGTAGGGAAGTCGACAAAGATCACGGGATTCACACGGTCGGTCACGTCGCGACAGTATTCCTAATCGAGGGCCCGTGGAACTGATCATTGCCAACGGCGACGTCGTGACGATGAACCGGGCGCGCGAGGTGTTGCTCGGTGGGTCGGTGCTGGTCGATGGCACCCGGATCGCGGCCGTCGGGTCGACCAAGGAGTTGCTCGCCGAGAACCCGCAGGCGACGGTCGTCGATGCAACGGGGTGCGTCGTCACGCCGGGCATGATCAACGCGCATCAGCATCTCACCGGCGATCCGTTGGTGCGCAGCTGCATACCCGACCTGCTCGCCCCTGGTGTTTCGATCTTCGCGTGGTCGGTGCCGTTGCATGGCGAGCACACCCCCGACGACGACGAGATGACGGCGCTGCTGTGCGCGATCGAGTCGGTGCAGAACGGCGTCACGACCCTGGTAGAGGCCGGCACCGTCACCCATCCCGACCGGGTCGTGAAGGGAATGGAAGCCGTCGGCGTGCGCGGGACGATCGGAACCTGGGGATGGGACATCGAGGTGGGGCCATTCGTCGGATCGGTCGATGAAGTGCTCGATCGCCAGCGCGCCGTCGTGGAGAACTACCCGCGCGGTGGTTTGGTGGAGGGATGGGTGACGCTGGTCGGGCACAATCTCGCGTCCGACGAGTTGCTGGTCGGAGCTTCCGACTTGGCCAAGGCCGCGAACACGAACATGACGATGCACCTGTCACCGACATCGTCTGATCCCGATGCATACATCGCGCGCACTGGTCGTCGCCCGGTGGTGCATCTCGACCACCTCGGGATTCTCGGCCCGCACCTGCTGCTCGCACACGGCGTGTGGTTCGACGATGCCGAAGTCGATCTGGTGTTGTCGTCGCGCACCGCGATTGCGTATTGCCCGTGGGCATATCTGCGGTTGGGTCAAGGTGTCACGCGTGCCGGCCGCCACGCCGAGATCGTCGAGCGCGGTGGGCGCGTAGCGCTCGGGTGCGACGCGTCGAACGCCGGCGACGTTGCCGACATCCTTCGTGCCGCGGCCGCGGCCGCAGGGATCGCGCGCGACACGCGCATCGACCCCACCAGCTTTGGCGCGCACGACGCGTTCGAGTTGGCAACAATCGCCGGCGCGGAGGCGATCGGTATGGCCGATCGAATCGGCTCGTTGGAAGTCGGCAAGCAAGCCGACGTCGTGATCCACAGCACCAAGGGCTGGGGTTGGTCGCCGCGTGGCGACGTCGGCTTGCAATTGGTCTGGGGCACCGACGGCCGTTCGGTTCGCGACGTGTTCATCGCCGGTCGTGAAGTGGTGCGCGACGGTCGCTGCGTGAACGTCGACGCCGAGTCGCTGTGGCGCGAGGCGGGCGCGATGCAACAGTCGTTGCTCGATCGGGCGGGCATCGTCGTGCCCCATCGGTGGCCGCAGATCGATGCCCACTGACTCTCCGTACCCCGAGATGAAGAAGAGCCACACGATGGCTCACACCGGAAGGCCATGGCGCGACTACAAGCCACCCCCCTCGGGCCCGGTGTGGGCGATCATTCAAGGCGTCGGTTCCTACTGGACACTTGCCGCCGCGATCGAGCTGGGCGTGTTCGACGCGATCGAGTCGTTAGGGCCGACCAAGGTCGGTCCGTTGGCCGACCACCTATCGGTGTCGGGGCCGCACCTGCAGCATGTGTGCGACTCGCTCGTGACATTCGGTTTTCTCGATCAGGTCGACGACATCTACGAGCTCACCGAAACTGCCGAGCGGTACCTGTGCACCGATGGGGCAGCCTCGATGGCAGCGCTCGTGCGCGTGGCACCGGGCCCGCTCGCGAATTGGGAGCGACTGGCCGAAACAGTGCGCACTGGTCACGTGGCAGAACCGATCGACGACGACCCGGCCGCGTTCTACGGCCCACTGGTGCAGGCAACATTTCCGACGCAGTTGCGCGCCGCCACCCGGCTGGGGTTGCGGCTCGGTTGGGCACGCCGACCAGGCATGCGCGTGCTCGACCTCGGTGCCGGCCGCGCCCCGTGGGCAATTGCGATTCTCGAGCAGTCACCCCGCAGCACGGCAGTCGTCAACGATTGGCCCGACGTGATCGGTCTCGCGGCGCACACGGTCGCTGAGCGCGGGCTGAGTGATCGCGTCGAGTTCCGTGCCGGCGACTTCCACACGATCGAACTCGAAGCAGCGTCGTTCGACGTGGTGGTGCTCGGCCACGTCTGTCGCACGGAGGGCGACGAGCTCGCCCGATCACTCGTCGCCCGAGCATTCGGTGCGCTCAAGCCCGGCGGGCAACTGTTGCTCGCCGACTACTTCGCCGACCACGAACGCAAGCAGAATCCGTTCGGGGTGCAGATGGGACTCACCATGCTGGCCAATACCAAACGCGGCGGCATGCTGACGAACGAGCAGGTGTGTGGCTGGCTGCGCGGGGCTGGCTTCCAGACGATTCGGCTGCTGGAGCCGATCGGCTTCAACTACGTCTATGTCGCATCGCGACCGGAAGGGACTGTCCAATGAGCGAAGAACCATCTGCTGTCGACCTGCTGATCCGCGGCTGCCAAGTCGTGACCATGAACGCAACGCGCGACATCATCCGCGACGGTGCGGTCGCGGTGCGCGGCAACACCATCGTCGACGTCGGCAAGTCGACTGATCTGCAGGCGCGTTACACGGCATCGCGCACAATCGGCGGCGACCGCTTCGTGGTCACGCCGGGCATGGTCAACACCCACATCCACATCACCGGCGAACCGCTGACGCGCGGCTACGTTCCCGATGACACGCCCTTCGTCGAGAACGTGTTCGAGTGGCTGTGCCCGCTTTACTCGCTGTTCGACGCGGCCGAGGAGCGCACATCCGGCCAACTCGCCGCCGTGGAGATGATGCGATCGGGCACAACCTGCTTCCTCGAGGCGGGCACCATCCGCTTCCTCGACGAGGTGATCGACGGGTTGGCTGAGGTCGGTATCCGCGGGCGGGTCGGCAGGTGGGTTTGGGACCTGCCACCGGAGCCATCCGTGTACCGACAGTCAACCGATGTCGCGATCAGGCATCTCGAACATCAGCTCACCGCCCACAAGTCGCACGCCGACGGACGGATCGCGGCGTGGAGCATCCTCGTCGGCCACACGACCGCGAGCGATCCGTTGTGGAAGGCGGCGAAAGCACTGGCCGACGATCACGGCGTCGGCCTCTCGTTCCACATGTCACCGGCGATGCTCGACCCCGACGGCTTCGTCGCCGAGTTCGGCCAGCGCCCGATGGTTCACCTTGCCGAGATCGGTGTGCTCGACCGCAACGTCGCGATCACGCATGCAGTGCGGGTCGATGACACCGAGATCGCACTGCTCGCCGAATCGGGGGCCAGCGTGGCTCATTGCCCGACGACCGCATTGAAGGTCAGCTACGGCGTCACGCAGGTCGGCAAGTTTCCCGAGATGGTGCAGCGCGGTATCAACGTGTCGATCGGCACCGATGGCAACAACGCCTCCAACTACAGCGACCTGATGCGCGCCACCTATCTGGTCGCCGGGCTGTTCAAGGACGCACGCATCGATCCGCAGATGGTCCCCGCCGAGCAGGCCTACGAGATGGCCACGCTCGGCGGGGCGCGCACGATGCTCATGGACGACGAGATCGGGGCGCTGGTGCCGGGGCACAAGGCCGACGTCGTTCTGCACGACACCGACCGCCCCGAGTGGCGGCCGTTGCTGAACGTGATCAACCAGCTTGTCTGGTCGGCCGACGGCCGCGGCGTGCACACCGTGTTGATCGACGGCAAGGTAGTGGTCGAGAACGGCCACTGCACCACGATCGACGAGGACAAGCTGTGGGCCGACGCGCAACAGATGGGCGAATCGATCACCTCGCGATCCGG
>JACQZX010000034.1 GCA_016213665.1 Actinomycetota bacterium
ATCTCCGTGAGTAGCACCAGCCGCGCTGAACCGGCAGCCGCGGCGGCGATCATTGGGGCGAGACGAGCGAAGTTGGCCTCGCGGTCGTCCCAGACGATGTCGTGCTGTACGGCGGCGATTCGCATGCGGCAATCGTAGGGGGAACCGCCGCGGCTACCGATTCGGTGGCTAACGGTCGGTCAGTGCCAACTCGAGCAGACTGACCGTCTTGGTGCCGCCGTCGGTTTCCTGCTGACCCACTTCGCGGAAGCCGATCGAATGGTGGAACCTCAGCGACGACTCGTTACGCGGTCGCACATTGACCTCGCACAATAACACAGGGCGGCTCTCCACGAACAGGTCCACGATCGCTGAATAGAAACTGCGGCCGATGCCCAACCGGCGATACGTGGAATGTACAGCGATGCGATCGAGATACACGAACTCGTCGTATTGGCGACTGAACCAACCGTAATTGAGGCTGGCGTACGGCTGCCGGGGGCCGATCACCCAGCAGAAGCCAGCGAATTCCGGCAGCACAACACCGTCGTTGTCGGCGAGCGCGACTTCGGCGACGAGCGCAGCTTCTGCCATCGCGGCCAACCGCAGTACCTCCGGAAGGTCGAGTGCGTTGAGCTCTGGCACGTTGATGTTGTTCAACTCCAAGACCGCGTGAGCGTCGTCGTGAGTGAACGGTCGGATGGTGACAACGTGATCAGGCATCGGTGCGTACTGTAGCGACGGCTACCGAGCGGTGGTCGGTGGCCGCCGTTTCGTAAACCTTCACTGCCTCGTAATGGAACGTTTCGCGCGAAAGGCCTAACCTCGCGTCATGAGTCTGCGAGACAAAACACAGATGATCAGCCACGACGCAGCACTTCCCGGCCGAACCAACGAGGCGATGGCCGTTCCGGCGCAACACTTCGTACTCGGAACGCCGCTGGCCGGTCCGTGGCCGGATGGATTCCAAACTGCGGTGTTCGGCCTTGGATGCTTTTGGGGTGCCGAGCGCAAGTTCTGGCAGACCGAAGGTGTGTATTCGACCGCTGTCGGATACGCCGGCGGCTTCACCCCCAATGCCACCTACGAGGAAGCATGCAGCGGCCGTACAGGTCATGCCGAGGTGGTCTTGGTCGTGTTCGACCCGGCCAAGGTCAGCTATCAGCAACTGCTGAAACTGTTCTGGGAGAGTCACGACCCCACCCAGGGAATGCGGCAAGGTAACGACCGAGGCACGCAGTACCGCAGCGCGATCTACACCGCCGACCCCAGCCAGGTCACACTCGCCGACGCAAGTCGCGCGCTGTTCCAAGAGCGTTTGGCGGGGGCCGGATTCGGTGCGATCACGACCGAGATCAAGCCGCTCGGCGACTTCTATTACGCCGAGCCTTACCACCAGCAATACCTTGCCAAGGACCCCAACGGCTATTGCGGCATCGGTGGCACGGGCGTGAGTTGCCCGATCGGACTAGCGACCGCCGACGTACTCGCAGAGCACAAGTCGTAGGTCGTCCAGCGAATGCACCAACCGGTGCAGCGAACATTCGAGCATCAGGTTGACGACTTCGTCGGGGAAACGCCTCCGCCAGTCGGTGTGCAACCCGATCAGGTACTTTCCGCGGGCGAAGGCATAACCCATTTCCCACGCCGTGCCGTCGTCGGTGATGACACCGTTGAGGCTGGCAACCACAACGTCACACCCGTCAACGCCGCGCGTGTCGTTTTCGAAGATCGCGCGCACGTTGAACTGGTCCTTGGGTGGGTTGTCACGATGCGGCAGGAACGTTTCGAAGCCGGCGTCGGCAACCACTCGCTCGACGGACTCGATCCACCACCGCTCGCCCTCATCGAACAACGGCCCCGCAATGTATGCCTTCGGTTTCAGCGTCACGTTTCCCACCCTTTGTTGCGGATGTCATCACCGTCGGCGTCGACCGGTCGACCCTGCCAGCGCAAGGCGCCGGGGGTCGCGCTCAGCTTGGCGAGCAGTCCCTGCATGGGGGTGCCCTCCACATCGACGATGGCTTCGCGGGCTGCGTAGTGGGCATCGTTGCTGATGTCAGCCATGTCCATCACCGGCCCGATTGCAGCCTCGGCGGCAGTGAAGACCGCGAGCACTTCTGTTTGTGGGTGACGACTGCACCAGGTAACCATCACCGCCTCCAACTCCTCGCGGTGCTCCATACGCGATCCGAAGGTGGCGAATCGATCGTCGTCGGCCACCCCGAGCACGTTCAGCACGCGGGCGGCGACCGAGTCGCTCGACGCACTGAGACCGATCCACTTGCCATCGCTGCACTGGTAGGTACCGCGCGGCACGCTGTAGGGCAGGCCCGACCCGAGCCGTTGTTGCTGTTCGCCGGTGAGTTGATAGCGGGTGATCAGCGGACCCATCAGTTGGAAGAGGCTCTCCAGCAGACTGACATCCACCACTTGGCCGACACCGCTATGCAATGCCACCATCGTCGCGAACGCGGCTACGACGCCGGTGACCTCGTCGGTGAGGGCAATCGGGGGCAGCAGTGGTTGCCCGTCGGGCATGCCACTGATCGCCGACAGCCCGCTCATCACCTCGGCGATGGTGGCGAACCCGGGACGGTCGGCGTAAGGACCCGTTTGCCCGAAGCCGGTTACGCGGGTGATCACCAGTCGCGGATTGATCTCGTGGAGTTGGTCGGGACCGATTCCGAGCCGTTCGAGTGTTCCGGGACGGAAGTTCTCGACGAGTACGTCGGCATCGACGACAAGACTGCGCAACACCGCCAAATCGGCGTTGTCTTTGAGGTCGAGCGCAATCGTGCGCTTGTTGCGGTTGACCAACTTCCACCACATGCCTTCGCCGTCGCGGGGATCGCGCCACGCGATGTTGCGCAGGCTGTCACCCTCGGGCCGCTCGACCTTGATCACCTGTGCGCCGAAGTCGGCGAGGTACCGCGCGCAATTGGGTCCGGCAAGCACCGTCGAAAGGTCGATTACCCGCAAGTCGTGTAGCGGTAATTCGCTCACATCGGCTCCCACCCTCGGATCGGTCACTGCTAGCCGAGCACGTTGTAGTTGTCGGGCAACGACTCGCGACCGGAGAGCGCGAGTATCAATTGCACCGGTGAGGCGAGTTGGGTTAGCACCGACAACACGACCGCCGCCGTGTCGCCGTGCATCTCGACGTGTTGACCGGTAGCGCGGGCCAAGTCGAGAGTGTGAACGCCCAACTCGACGACACGCGTGGCGAGGTATTCGATGAGGGTGATCTGCCCGACGAACGAGTTCACCGGTTCATCGTTGGCAGACGCGGCGACGAGCGCGAGCACCCGCGCGCAAATGACCTCTGCCTCACCGACCGGATCGCTCAACTGTCGCCCTGCCTGCCGGGCGCGGGCGATGACTCCTTGATGCACCGCCGGATCACCGAGTGCCGTCGTGTAGTACTCGCACGCGTCGGCGAGCACGCGTTCGGTTAGTGGATCGGCGACGAGGTAGGCCTCCACGGTGATGAAAGCCCGCAGCGCGTGGGCCGCCAGTTCACGGGTGGTCAAATCGCCCAGCGCATTCGGCTGATCCCATTGTTCGGGCGACACGCCGCGCAGAACGCGCAACAAAGTCTCGGCTGCTTCTTCGAAGCCGGCTCTCACCGTAGCGGGATGTTGCAGCATCGATCCTCCAGTTTGCCGAGCGCGTACGTCTCGTAGTCGATTCCGAAATCGCTGTACAAGTGGCGGCAACGTTGGCTCCAAGCCACCGCATCTCCACTCGACACCCGATGAACGACCTGCATCACGCCACTCTCGAACACTCGGTACTCGGCCCATGTGCCGGGAAAGTCCTTGACGCACCCCACTTCGATGCTCGGCACGCCACAGGCCATGGGGCGGTGCCGGTGCCGGTGTGTATGACCGGCCGTGTACGCAATGATTCGTCGCCGGCGAGTAACAACCTCATTGAGTGCATCGCTGCCGTCGGGGTGAAGCCCGAAGTAGTCGTCGGGTCGCGTGCCCGACTTGCCGCCGATCCACTGCTGGTGATGGCCCATCACCAGCACCGGTCGGTCGGCGTCTGCCGCGTGGGCGTCGAGCCAATCGAGTTGCACTGAGCTGATGTTTCCGGTGGTGTGCTCTGGAATCACCGTATCGAGCAGCGCGATGCAGACGCCGGGCAGTTCGATCCATTGGTCGCCTGCGTATCGATTTTGCCCGTGGTACGCGTCGTGATTGCCGCGCACCACGTGGAGCCGATCACCGAAGGCGCTGCGATAGCAGCGTTCGAACGCGTCCCACTCCGCTTGTTCGCCATCCTGGGAGAGATCACCCTTGACGATTACTGCCGTTGGCTCGATTTCAGCGATCTCGGCGACGGCACCGCCGTTCATGGTTTCGGTGTAAGGCGGCTCGCCCTCGCCGACTCGCTGGATCGGCCCACCGGCGTGGTCGTCAACGGCGCCGCAGTCGACCTCGCCGAAGTGCACGTCGTTCACCGTTGCAAGTCGACACAGCAACTCGCCGCTCGGTCGCGGCAGTGTCGTGATCTCGGCTCCGAGAAAGTTGTATCGGGTTGCCGGTTGTAGGTTCTCGTAACGAGCGACGGTTTCGCCGTCGTGACACACGATCAGGTCGTCGGCGACGGTCGTGATGTCCACCGCGACGTGAGCAATGTCGTCAGGCGCGAATTGAGACCGTGCCGACGATCTTGTCGGCGAACGTCTGCTTCTTCGCGTCCCACAGCGGCCACAAGAACCCGAGGTAGCACGGCATCGCGTCGATGAAGTGGGCCAACTGCCTCCCGAACGCCCTGCCGGCGCCGATCGGGCCACCGGTTGTGGCATCGACAATGCGTACTCCCGCTCCTCGGTGTCCCCAGAACTGGCCGGTGCTGCCGACTGCCTTGCAGTACATCACGTAGTAGGTGATGGCGCCGACCGCGGCGAGTACCGCAAAGATCGCCCAACCCGAGGATGTCGGGAGCTTGCACAAGCCGGCTTCGCCGTCGATCGTGCACTCCTTGTACTCGCGGGGACCGGCAAAGAAGGAGATCATTGCCGGCAGGCCGAACAACACGCCGGCGAGGCCGTTGAGGATGTAACCGCCGACGCGGGCGCCCCAACTGGCGTAGTTCATCGCCTGTCCTGGCGCGTAGGCCTGGTAGCCGGGAGGTACCGAGGAAGGGGGTGGGGGAGGAGGCATTGTGCTCATGGCGGCGAGCGTAGCAACTAGGCCTCTGCTCAGCGGAACGGGCGCGCGCGCCGCGCCGGCGACGGCGTGGCCCACCAGCGTCCACTGAACCGCCACGTCGGCGACCGCAGTGGACTCTGCGACTCGCTCGAAACAACAGGCCGCGGCCACAGCGCTTCGACAGCGGCGACGATGGCCACCAACTCCTCGGCAGTCGGCTGCGG
>JACQZX010000026.1 GCA_016213665.1 Actinomycetota bacterium
GTAACGCGCCACATTGTCGACCTCGAACCGGAAACCTTGCCGACTTATCGTGCGCATGGTCGATACCGTCGACACCGCAACACCATTGGCACGAAGCGCCGAGCATGTGAGTCGAGCAGATTCACCGACGCCCAGTTCGGCGTGGAGATAGCCCACGAGATTCACACCGTGCTCAGAGAGACCGGCTGGGTGCCACAGCGGGCCTGCTCCCACATTTCCGGGTTGCAGCCAGCCGATGAGCGCCAGCAGGTCGTAGTCGACCGAACCTGAACGCCGGACCCAGTTTCGAAACCTTGTCAGATCACCCTCACCAACTTCTTTCAAGGCGTGCTGCACATCGGGGCGTATCGACCAGATCGAACTGAGATAGCGAGGGATCGGCAAGAAACTCTCGGTGTCCGGTTGCGCCAACCACTGCATGAACTGCCGGGCCCCGCCGGGGCAAAACGGTGTCGGCGGCATGTCGCCGAGCCCGGCATCGGCTCGCAACACTTCGTCGCGGAACGATCTACGGATCTCCTTGGTGAGCGTCAGACCCGGTATCGCCTGCGACCACCCGTACGAGGCCGGCGAAAGGTCACCTGTATGGGCGAGGAGCTTTGCTCCGTAGTCGCTGAACAGGTCTTTGAGCACGGGGTGGTCGCTGAGCAGCACCCGCGGCGCCGTCGGCTGGTGCTTGCTTATCCAATGAGGTCGGTTGGGGTCGTAGCCCGAGAAGTGAAAGAACCGGAGCGGCTCGTCGTTCACCAGATAGCGGCCAGCTTCTCGACGGATCGGGCGCTGATTGAGGTTCCAATAGGCGACGTTGTATGACGGACTGGATTCGATGTGCGGTTGGAAGAGCGGTATGCAGAGGTCGATCCAGCGTTGATCGGTGAAGATGTGATTCGCCGGGTCGCTGATCGCGTCGCGTCGCAACCGCGACGACCACCAGTCGAGGAACGGCTCAGCGCCGGCTGCTACGCCGACGTAGCCGAGGTTGTACACCCCGGCCATCATGATGCCCGCCTCGCTGGGCTCGCAGCCGTCGCGCTCGATCGGCTGCAAGCAGTGCGGCGTCAACGAGATTCCAGCACGGCGCGTTGCCTCCACCAGCAGATCAAGCGGGGCGTAGACCTCGATGTCGGGATCGAGATAGAGGACGCAACTGGCTTGCTTCAGGAAGTGGCTCAGCGCGAACGGTTTGACGGCGGTGGCGAACTCCATCACGTCGTAGAACGTCGCCATGTGTTCGAAGCCCTCGGCCCCGAAGTCGATGTCGGTGATCGGCACCAGCCGCGGGTCGTCGCTCCGGCGCAATTGAACTTGCAGCGGGTAATCGGTGACCACTATGTAGAACGAGGCGCCCGGGTGGTGTTCGATGAATGAATCGGCCACGATGCGGGCCCGCGGGATGTAGTTGTGGGCGACGACCGTGAACGCAGCCAAGTCAGCTGAAGTTGTAGTTTTCCGACCGCCCTGCACCGCCACAATCTACCTGGCAGCGGCATTGGCCTACCCAGGTCAGTCCGGGAAGCCGTCTGGATGCGTGGAGTGCCACTGCCACGCCGACCCGATGATGTCGTCGACGGTGCGTGTTGCAGCCCAACCCAGCGTCTTGTGTGACATGGTTGGATCGGCGTAGCTGGCTACAGGGTCGCCAGCGCGGCGAGGGGCGACGGTGTAGGGCACGGTCCTGCCACTGATTCGTTCCGTGGCCTTGATGATCTCGAGCACGCTGGTGCCGACACCGGTACCGACGTTGAGCGCGATGGTTGCCCCGCCTTCGGTGAGGTAAGCCAACGCACGACAGTGTGCTTCGGCGAGATCATCGACGTGGATGTAGTCACGAATGCATGTGCCGTCGGGCGTCGGGTAGTCGGTGCCGAATACTTCCAGCGGCGGCCGCTTGCCGAGCGTGGCCTTCATCACCAGCGGCACCAAGTTCTGCGCACGGCCCCAATCCTCGCCAATGACGCCATCGGTGCTCGCTCCCGCGGCATTGAAGTAGCGCAAGCTCACCGACCGCAGACCATGGGTGACCCCGTACCAGCCGAGGATGCGCTCGACCATTGCTTTGGTCTCGGCGTAAACGCTCTCCGGCGCGATCGGTGCCTTCTCGGTGAGTGGCAACTCGGCGGGGGTACCGTTGACAGAGCAACTGGATGAGAACACGAATTGCTTCACGCCGGCAGCGAGCACGCCTTCGACAAGATCGACCGTGCCGGCAACGTTGTTGAGCCAGTAGCGATCGGGCTGCTCCATCGACTCGCCGACCGCCTTGTAAGCCGCGAAGTGCACAACCTGCGTCACCTTGTGCGAGCGGCACAACTCAGTGACCAGTGCTCGATCACGAATGTTGCCGACAATCAGTTCGGCACCGAGAAGCGCCGAGCGATGACCGAATTCGAGCGAGTCGAGCACAACCACCTGCTCGTTGCCGGCCTGCAAGGTGCGCACGGTGTGCGAACCGATGTAACCGGCGCCGCCGGTAACAAGAATCACGTCAGATCTTCCCTGGTGCGGAACCAGTCGATCATCCGCGTAAGACCGTCGCGCAACGAAACCGTCGGTTCCCAGCCATAGTTGTCGCGCACGAGCGCAATGTCGGGACAGCGCTGCATCGGGTCGCCATCGCGCTCGGCGGGCATCTCGACGGTGACGATTGGGCTCGACGAGTTTGTGAGCTCAACCACCAATCGCGCTAGTTCGAGCATCGTGAACTCGTTGGGGTTACCGACGTTGATCGGTTGGATGAGGTGGCCGTCGAGCACGGCGGCGAGGCCGGCGATCTCATCCGTGACGTGGCAGAAACTGCGCGTCTGCAGGCCATCGCCGTGCAACGTAAGCGGCTCGTTGCGCAGCGCCTGACGGACGAAGGTGTTGACCACTCGACCATCACGCGGTCGCATACGTTCGCCGTAGGTGTTGAAGATGCGCGCAATGCGCACATCGAGCCTCCGTGTGCGGTGATAGGCCATCGTGAGCGCCTCGCTAAAACGCTTGGCCTCGTCGTAGCAGCTGCGTGGTCCGGTGCTGCTGACGTTGCCCCAATAGGTCTCCGGCTGCGGATGCACGAGCGGGTCGCCGTATACCTCGCTGGTCGAAGCAAGAAAGAAGCGCGCCTGCTGCGCGACCGCGAGATCGAGAAGGTTGCGCGTGCCGGTAGAGCCGACGGCGAGAATCTCCAGAGGCATCGTCTTGAAGTCGTCGGGCGAAGCCGGGCTGGCGAGATCGAGCACTGTGTCGTACCGGCCGGTACTGACCGACTTGGGAAACGGTTTCGTGACGTCGTGCTCGATGACCTTCGCGCGCTTGTCGCCGGCAAGATGGGCGATGTTGCTGCGGCGGCCGGTGACGAAGTTGTCGACTATGGTCACCGTGTCGCCACGGGCGAGCAACAGATCGACAAGGTGCGAGCCGACAAAGCCACCCCCACCGGCAACGAGGTGATGCGTCAACGCCCGATGCCTACGTGGGTGAAGCCTGCGTGTTGCCATGTCGCGCGATCGAGCAGGTTGCGCCCATCGACCACTTTGCGGCCCTTCATCACCGCTGCGACATCGCCGGGCGCTACCCACCGGAAGTCGTCCCACTCGGTGAGCACGGCCAGCACATCCGCACCGGTGGTTGCTGCGACTGCATCGTTGTGTATCGAAACTTCGGCCGGCACACCGGCCTTGATGGCGGCCACCGTCGGGTCGTACGCCCTCACGTTTGCGCCGGCAGCGAGCAGTCGCTTGATGATCGACAGCGAAGGTGAATCACGCAGGTCGTCGGTGCGCGCCTTGAAGGTGAGGCCCCAGACCGCCACCGTGGCATTCTGCAGCGAACCGCCTGCAGCCATTCGGATCTTGTCGGCAACGCGGTCGAACTGCTCCTCGTTCACCGCGATAACGCCCGCCAATAGATCGAATTGATAACCGGAACCGTGGGCGATCTTCAACAGCGCTCGCGAATCCTTCCCAAAACAACTTCCGCCCCACCCAGGGCCGGGGCGGAGAAACTCGGAGCCGATGCGCTTGTCGTAACCAATGCCCACCATCACGTCATCGACATCGGCACCGACACCTTCGCAAATAGCGGCGATGGCGTTGACGAAGCTGAGCTTGGTGGCAAGGAACGCGTTGGCGGCGTACTTGATCGTTTCGGCGGAGGCCGGATCGGTAATGATCACCTGCGGCCGAATCGAGTCGTACAGCGCGGCGACGGCGATGGCCGCGGCCCTGTCCTCGCAACCGACCACCACCCTGTCCGGTTTCATGAAGTCGTCGACGGCCGAGCCTTCTCGCAGGAACTCGGGGTTGCTGACGACTCGTACGTCGGGTCGTTGCAAGACGCGCTCGACGACACGGGTGCTGCCGACGGGAACGGTGGACTTGTTGACGACGATCGCCTCGTACGCGAGAGCCTTGGCGATCTCGGCAGATGCCGCCTCCACGTAGCTGAGGTCGGCGGAGCCATCTTCGCCCTGTGGGGTCGGCACGCAGAGAAACACAATCTCGGCATCGAGAACTGCCGAGGCGGCACCGACGACGAACCGCAGGTTGCCCGCCCGTAATCCTTCGGCAAGCAGTTCGTCGAGTCGGTGCTCGACGATGGATACCTCGCCACGGCAGAGGCGGGCGACCTTGTCGGCGTCGATGTCGGCGCAGACAACATCGTGTCCGAGGTGTGCGAAACAGACCCCGGTGGTGAGACCGACGTACCCAGTTCCGATGATTGCGAGACGAGTCATCGGGCTCCGCCTTCTCGTACATGGCGAGCAGGTGACCAACTGGGCTCACCGGTCGAGGGGTCTGTTCGATCAACCACGATCCACCCCAGTCGGTGATCTATTCGAAGCCCCGGGATTAGATAAGGAGTGCACCACTTTACTCGACCACACTGATCACCAGTGGGCGAGGGCGTAAGGATCGTCGTGCCATTGACGTCCTTCAACTCGCTGAGCGGCATAATGACGATCGGCACCTTCGCTGAGTCCAAAGGACCGAAAACGCTCGCTTGGCTGAATGTCGCTCCCATTGTCAGCGACGCTGCAAGCAGGGCCGCTCCGCCAATGAGCCACCTAACCACCGGTTCGGATGCTGAAGCGTCTGCGTCCGCGCCGAGGCGAAGAAAGAACAACGGACTGATAGAGGCTGCAGCGAACTGGCCGAACCCGAACCGAGGTTCAGGTGCAGCGGTGAACCAAACCGCGATGGGGAGCAAAGCGATCACGACGGCGATGCCCGACCGCCTTGTGACGCTCACCCGATCCATGCGAGAGGCGACCCCGAGCACGACGAAACTGAGCGTTAAGACCGCAAAGAACACTGAATATGATCCGCTCGTTCGACTCCACCATTCAGGAAACCAGGACCAATCTCCCAGGACTTCATCAGGACTCAACCCCGGTTTCTTCGCCGACGACTCGATCCACCGGAGGTCGTTCTTGATGAGCGCTGGGGGTACAGCCCAGTGGAAAGGGCTCACTTGCACGGGGGTTGGGAGAATCGGGTAGCCGCTCACAATCGTCGAATGAGTCCAAAATGCGACGATCAACAGGAGAGCGGGTGAGGCAAACCTGAACACCGCCTTTGCCCCAACGGACAAAACGCCGCGACGACGGAGGACGACTACCAAGACCACCGCAGCCGCCAGCATCACCGCATTGATCGGCCGGAAGGTCATGGCCAATCCACAGAGCACCAACGCACCCACAGCGTGCACCTTGGTCGGCTCGAACAAGAAGTCGATCAGATACCCGAATGCCACGACGGCTACCAGGGCTGCACACAGATCTGGACTAGGCGACGACACGAAATACGATGGATTTGCAAGGCCAATAGCGATAAGAACCGGAACACCCATGAGAATCGGAATCGAGCCCGGTGCGAGCGGGACCGTGGTCAGGCGGCGTAACCGCCTCGTCCACTCAATGATGGCGAGGGTCATGATGAAGCCGTTCGCCAGCCGGAACCCGTCGCTTTGCCAAGTGCCGTTCTCGAACAGCGATGCAACGTTGAAGATGCTCGAGTGCCA
>JACQZX010000028.1 GCA_016213665.1 Actinomycetota bacterium
ACGATTCCACAAATTCCGCAAACAGGCAGCGACACCAACAGCCAACTGACAATCGCTGCCTGTATCGTCGCCGCCGGGCTCGCCTTCCTCCTGACCACACGCCGACGCCGCCCCTACTACCTCGTACTTCCGCCCTTGTAACAGGGACGGGTCATAAGGACGTTGAGCTGGCAATTCGTCAGTAATTCGTCAAGCTGACCCCTCTTCATTCCGATCATGTCTGTGTAGCCAACTGTCTGAGCGGGCGACCGATACATGTAAGGAAGTTAGGCAATGAAACCTGGACGAATTTGCATCCTTACCGCACTGGTAACGGTCGCGTCTTGTATCGCATGGTTCGAGCCAGTCGACGGTGGCGGCTATCCGAACCCCGATCCCGGGCGTTCGTTCACTACGACTCTGGAACCGGGCGCATATGTCATCGATGCGGGGGTCGTCACCGGCGCGGCGACCAAGCAAACCAATGAACAAGCGCTGAAGCCCTACGGTCTTATCTACGCCCTCGTCAAAGCTCGGATCCCCGTGCAGTGGGCAATCAACCCCAACAAGGTCGCGCCTGGCATTGACGTTAACGCCGGCGGCATCGACCAGGCGCTCGGCAACGTCGGCACTGACTTCACTTTCGACTGCGACGCCGCCGGAACTGCGTATGCCGCGCGTAACATCACCACGGGGGCGTATGTAATTCCGACGGAGTTCGTCAACCAAGCCAAGGATGTCATCGACACGTTCCGCGGCCTGAACGGTGGGTACCCGCAACCTGGAACGATCAGTGGCGTCGCGCAGGCCGCCGCCCAGATCCTCGGCTATGACCCATCGCCGCTTGCCGGGCAGTCACAGGGTTGCACACAAGCGTTGCCGACAACGATCGACGTTCTTGACACCATCACGGGTTGGCCGCGCACGGTATTGAACGACAAGAACACCGATATCTCTATTCGATTCTTCGATCTGGCCGGCATTGCCCAAGGTCCGCTGAACGAACCGTCGAACCCCCCGGCATATCGGGTCGCACTTCCCAGCGAACTGACACCCTGCGACGATTTCTATGTCATGCCCCACGCCGACCCGAGCTACGCCACGCACTCAAACCTGCGCCCGTTTGTTGAGCAGGGCGGATATCTGTGGGCCGGATGTCACGCCGTGAGTGTGCTCGAGGGCGTTCGAGTTAACGACTCGGCCACAGAGCCTTTGTACCTCAATTTCCTGACAACGGACGGTTTGCTGGATTACTCCGATCACGCAGACGGCACAGCGCCCTACAGCTTCTACAAGCTCGCCGCCGACAACAAGGAGTACTACACGGCGACATACGGGGCTTACGACCTTGACCCAGTGGCGAGCGGTGACCCAATTGTTCAATTCCGCGGCCGCACCGACCTCGCACACCAGAACGGCTCTGAACAGCTGTTCATGCCGGGCTACGGCACCGACCCTGCCACAGGGAGAGCCCGCACCGCATGGCCAGCAAATCTCGCCGACGCTTCTCACTGGCTTCCCCAAACACAGATCGTGCAATACGACCCAACTCAATCCAACGTCTATCCACTCACGACGACAACGACACCAGTGGACTCGCTCGGACCGGCTGCCTCCGTCGTCTACGGCCCGGCGTTCGGCGACCCGAACAATGGTCTCGTAATGTATGAGGGGGGACACGACATCGGCAAGGGCAGCGTCGATGACGCAGCAGCGATACGGGCGTTCTTCAACATGCAGCTGTTGAGCGGTGTAAGTAGATCCCCGCGCGTCACTGTCACACAACCATCGGCGGGCTCCAGCATCACGAGCGGCAGCGCGACTTTAGTCAGCGGTACCGCCACAGGCGGGTCAGGCGACTACTCCTACTCGTGGACAGTTCGTTGCATCGACTCCACCGGCACAGTGGTTGGCGGCGGGTCCTTCGACAACCCTACTTCGGCGACGACCACATTCACCGCGCCAAACACTGTCGACCAACTCAACTGCAACCTATCTCTCGCCGTGGTCGACACGTGTGGGCGGTTCGCCTTCGGCGCGCAGAGTATCGTGGTCCTGCCCGCCGCCCCTGCGATCAATGTCGTCAAGAGCGCTTCACCGACCACCGTGACTGCTGCGGGGCAGACGGTGAACTACAGCTTCTTGGTGACCAACACCGGCAACGTCACATTGACCTCGGTCGCGGTCAGCGATCCTCTGCCCGGGCT
>JACQZX010000030.1 GCA_016213665.1 Actinomycetota bacterium
ACTCGCACCTTGACCCGGTTCAGCCCGTGACGGTTGCGGGGTCGCAGTTCGCTCCGCACACAACGACCACCACTCGCTCACCGGGTTCGGCTGTGTAGGCGCCACTGTGTAACGCCGCCAGCGCGGTGGCGCCGCCGGGTTCCACTACGAGGCGTAGGCGATCCCACAACAGGCGCTGCGCCGCACGGATCGCGTCGTCGTCGACCGTCAGCGAGTGTGCCACGTACGGCGCGACGATGCTCCACGCCACCGAGCCGAGTCGGCGAGCCCCGAGCGAGTCGGCCGCCACGCCTGCAACGCTGACATCGACTGGCTCGCCGGCCAGGCGCGCGGCGTGCAGGCACTGGCTCGTCGCCGGCTCAATGCTCACGACCCGCCGCCGGCCGGCGAACCAGGCAGCTTGCCCGGCGATGAACCCGCCGCCGCCGGTAGCTGCCAACAGAGTGTCGAACCCGGTCGCCGACATTTGCGCCTCGAGTTCGCGCGCCATCGTTCCCTGACCGGCCACGACGTCGGGGTGCTCGAAGGGATGCACTGCCAGCGCACCGGTCTCAAGCTGTCTGGCAACGGCAGCCGCCTGGGCGTCGTCGAATAAACCCTCGATGACGTTCACCGTGGCACCGAGTGAGGCGATTCGTTCGCGCTTCATCGCCGGACTGCTGCTCGGTACGAAGACCTCGGCGGCGATGCCCAGCGTTTGTGCGACGAAGGCAACGGCCGCGCCGTGATTTCCACCGGAGGCGGCGATCAACCCTGCGGTCGGTATCGCATCGGCGGCGAGCACTCGATTGAACGCGCCGCGCGGTTTGAAGCTGCCGACGTGCTGCAACAACTCCAGCTTCAACGTCACGTCGATCGGCAGGTCGAGATCCTTGGCGGCGACCTGCATGACCGGAGTGACGCGGACCCTTGCGACTATTCGTTCGGCGGCAGCCGCGATGTCGGCCGGCGTGACGGCCGGCGCGAGTGATGGGGTCCGAGTCGAGTTCATCGTGCGAGCGTAAAGCGTGGCACTAACGTACGCGGCTATGAGCATGCCGCCGCCGAATCCCCCCAACTACCAGCCACCGGGCTATCAACAGTACGGTGGGCAGTTCGGCGGACCACCGGCTGCGCCGGGCACGTCCGGAATGGCGATCGCTTCGCTCGTGTGCAGCCTTGTCGGTCTGTTTCTGTGCGGCGTGCCTGCGATCCTCGGTGTCATCTTCGGAGGCGTCGGATTGTCGCAGACGAAGGACAACGCCCGGCCGGGCAGAGGGCTGGCAGTAGCTGGGCTGGTCATTGGTGTACTGGCAGTCCTGGCCTGGGGTGCCCTTTGGATAGCCGTGGCCACCGACCCCGACCATTGCATCCAGTTCGGCTCGAGCACCGCTTGTAACGACTAAGCAGGCAGCGGCGGCGGCCACGCGGTTGCTTCGACGATGTCGCCGTCGTCGCCTCGTCGCAGTAGCCACACGCTCGCCTTGCGCCAATCGGGTTCACCGATGATCTCGCAGCCGCGTCGCACGAGCGCATCGATCGTCGCCGGGATCACGTCGCCGTGGCTGCAAAGCACGCTGCCGTCAGGCACGCTGGCCAACAGCAGCAGTGCCCCTTCGAATCGTGCACCCTCGGCCAACCGCTCATCGACCACGACTGCGCCGCCGATTTGCGCGGCCAGTGGCTCCAGCGTTTGCACACATCGCAGCGACGGACTGCTGATCAGCGACCGGCTGATCAGTGAGTCTGTGGACAGACGTTCGGCGACCGCCAGCGCCTGCGTACGCCCCGCTTGTGTGAGTGGCCGCGACAACTCGTCCGCTGCTCGAACCGAGCGACTGCCCGCCTTTGCGTGGCGAACGAGATGGAGCATCGAAGCGCGCGACTCCTCAGACTTCGCCGGTGAGCGCGACGTGGCGGGCGGAGAGTTGGCGAACGAACACTAGGAACGCCGCGGAGGCGGCCGCGGCCAGTATGCCGCTGAGCGACAAGACGGCGATCTGATCGGCAATGTCCTTGGCCAGATCGGAAGGCTTGTTGGAGGTACGGAAGCCACCGAACTGCCTGGCGCCGCCGGCGATACCGGCCGCGATACCGGCGAGGCTGAGCGCGAGGTAGGCGGTGAGCAACGGTGTCACCGCCCGTTGCTTCCACGAGGGGTCGCCCGCCGCGGTCGCAGGATCGCTCGCGCTCCACACTTCGCGCCACATGAAGTAGTTGAGGATTCCCAGCGTGCAACCACCGAGGATGTTGACTGCAATCGTCGCCCCCGGCGAAAACGACTGTGGCTGGCGCCCGAGCACCTGATTGTTCTTCGCCAGCCGGAATGTCCAGATCACCAACAGCACGATTTGGGCGATCGAGGCGATCGATGCGAGTAGCGCGACCAGCAAGAAAACGGCGATCTTGTCGTCGAACTGGGCTGCAGTCAGATTGTCCTCGATGAAATCCTTGGCTGCGTCCTTGAGCGTCAACTGCACCAGGATGAGCGCGACCTGGACCAGCAGGCTGATCGACAACAGGACCACCAGCCAGGTGGCGAGCGCCTTCGTGCGACGGAATTGTCCACCCGTCAATCCCGTCCCACCGTATGCGACGTACCCAGGAGGAGGCGTGAGTCCGAAAGGCGGAGGCGGAGGTGCGGGCGGGGGAGGAAGGTCGCTCATGGCTCAACCATATGCGCGTGGCGCGCAATGTCACGGAAACGGCAGACTGGGGGGATGGGATTCTTCGAACGAAACCGTGACGAACTGGTCGCCAAGGGGATTGATCCGTCGCGGCTGCCGCCTGGCCAATATCACACCGACAGATTCCCGGTGCTGCACGTCGGCGACGTACCGACTTATGCGCCAGGCGAGTGGAATCTCGCTGTCACCGGACTAGTCGATCAACCGTTCACCATCGGCCTCGATGAGTTGAAGGCGATGCCGTCGGTGACGCTCACCTTCGATATCCATTGCGTCACCAAGTGGAGCAAGTTCGACACGTCGTGGACCGGCGTTCGCGTCAGCGAACTATTCGCACGTGCGGGTGTGCAGCGGCGAGCGTCGCACGTGGTCGAGCACGCCGAGTTCGGTTACACCACCAACTTGCCGCTCGCCGACATCACCACCGAGGAGGCGATCGTTGCCTACGCGTACGAAGGCGAGGAGATCGAGGCGATCCACGGCGGCCCAGTACGCATCGTGGTGCCGCACCTCTACTTCTGGAAGAGTGCCAAGTGGGTGCGCGGGCTGGAACTATGCGACAGCGACCGCCCCGGCTTCTGGGAACGCAACGGCTACCACATGTACGGCGACCCATTCAAGGAGCAACGTCACACCGGCGACTGACCGGTTTCTGGGGCTGGATTGTCCCAAAACGGCTTCCGGGGCTGGATTGTTCCGGAAACCGGAACAATCCAGCCCCGGTTCACGCAACGAAGCGGGTGAAGTGCACGGGTGGCAGGTTGTTCGAAACCGTGGTCCACTGCTCGCCGCCATCCTCACTGATCCACAGCGACCCGGTGGTCGAGCCCATCGCCAGCACGTCACCCGTGCTGTCGACGTCGAGCGAGTGGCGATAGATGAGGTCGTAGGAATGCTCGTGCGGCAGTCCGTCGCCGAACACTTCAAAGCTTGCGCCGCCGTCGGTGGTGCGGCTGACCACTAGTCGGCCATCGACTGGTACGCGCATCTCGTCCTTGATGGCGGGCGCGAACCATGCGGTCTGCGGGTTCGAGGGGTGCGCGGCGACTGCGAAGCCGAACACTGACGGTGGCCGTTCGGTGATCTCGGTCCAGTTGCGCCCGCCGTCGGCGGAACGAAAGCACCCGTTGTGGTGTTGGTTCCACACGATGTCGGGCGCGGCGGCACATCGCGCCAGGCGGTGCGGATCCTGCACGATCGTTGTGTACTCCTCGCCCGGTGGCATGTACTCGTTTCGCATTCCGCGGGTGGCAGACCACGTCGCGCCTGCGTCCTCGGTTATCCAGGCGCCGCCGCACGAGATGCCAATCAAGAGTGTGTCGGGCCGACGCGGGTCGATGCTGATGCTGTGAATGCCCGGCCAGTCGTAGCCGCCACCGAACCATTGCGTGCGCTCGGGCATGTCCCACAGCGACCGGACCAGTTCCCACGACCCGCCGCGATCGCTCGATCGGAACAAACCGCCGGGAACAGTGCCGCACCACAGCTCGTCGGGCCGCTCCGCGGGTCCGTTCTCGAGCGTCCACAGCATCTGCACCGTCCACGGCCAGGGCTGCTGCGTCATCGGTGACACGTCGGTGGCATCAGCCGGGCGTTCCGGATACGTCGGCGCGCCGACTTCCGCGAACTGTCCGCCCGGCTCGCGACGCCAGATGTGCGAACCGAAGTGCCCCGTGCCGAGTGCAGCGTACGTCGCACCATCGCGTCCGACCACTGCGGCGGTCACCGACTCGCCCAAGAAGTCGACGGTGTCGATCTGCCAACGATCGCGGTCGCGTTCGATTGAGAACAGGCCTTTGCGAGTGCCAACCAACAGTGTCATCTTCAGCCTCCTGAAAGTGCTTGCATCACGGTGATCTCGGCGGTCGGGTTGACCACGTCGGATTGATGAACAGGATCGCGCAACTGGTCGCTGCCGACGAACACAACGACGTGGCGGCGGACACTGGCCTGATCGTCGAGCACATACGTGCGTACCTGCGGTTGCTGCTCGAAATAGGCTGCGAGACACTCAGCCACCGTCGATCCGTGAACCGTCGCGGATGGGCAGTCAACGTGGCGGCGCAGGTTGGCGGTGAACGAGATCGTCGGCACACCGGTCAGCGTTCGAGAAGGTTTACCAGTTGCGCGCTGAGCTCGGCGGGCACGAAGTTGTTCTGTGTCGTTGACTCGGCCTCGGTCAACTCGACCATCCTTTGCGTCACCTCTGCCGGGTCGAGCTGAGCGCCGAGCACCATTTCTCCGATCGACTTGAACAGCGACGTCGAGGGGGCGCTCAATGCGTCGGCACCGAACCACTCCCACATCGAGCCGGCCATGCGGTCGTTGAACCCGGTCTGATACGGCCCCGGATTCAACAGCGTGACATCGATGCCCTGCGGCGCGAGTTCGACCCGCATTGCCTTGCCCATTGCCTCGAGAGCGTGCTTGGTCATCGCGTATGGGCCGATCGTTTGGCCCGCCATCACACCAGCGATGGAGGAGACGATTATCACGCGGCCGTGTCCACGGGCGATCATGCCCTTGAGTACCTGTTGAGTTACGGCGAGAGTGCCGAAGACGTTCACCTCGAAGAGTCGCCGTACACGATCGATTGGCACGTCGGCCATCGGGCCTGTCTGGCCGGCGCCGGCGTTGTTGATCAGCACATCGATCTCCCACGCCGTGACCTTGCTTACGTCGTCGGTGGTGATATCGACACGTTCTACTGTCAGTTGTGGTGCCTCGGCGCGGAGTGCGTCGGCTTGTTCGTCGGTCTCGGTGGTGGCGATCACCCGATGACCGCGTGCGGCCAATGCGAGGCTTGCACCCTTTCCGAAGCCTGACCCTGCGCCGGTGATCATCACTGTGAGATTCATGGTCTCAAACATAGACGCATCGCGACCTATGCTCCTTCGCCCTCAGTTGACCTTCAACGCGGCGTTGAAGATCTTCTTCGACTTCAACTCGGTGGCGATGCGGCTGGCAATCTGCTGGAAGGCCTTGGCCGCCTCGCTCTCCGGATGACTAACGGTGATCGGGTTGCCGTTGTCGCCGCCTGCGCGCAGTTCGGGCAGCAATGGCAGTTGGCCGAGCAGTGGCACGCCGAGCGAGTCGGCGAGTTCCTGTCCGCCGCCACGGCCGAAGATTTCGTAGCGCTTGCCATCGTCGCCGACGAACCAGCTCATGTTCTCAATCACACCCTTCACGGTCATGTTCACCTTGGCGGCCATGGCCGCCGCCAACGCCGCTACCTTCTGCGCGGCCGGCTGCGGGGTCGTGACCACGTAGACCTCGGCGCGTGGCAGATACTGGCTGAGGCTGAGCGCGATGTCGCCCGTGCCCGGAGGCATGTCGATGAGCAGGAAGTCGGGATTGTCCCAGAACACATCGGCGAGGAATTGCTCCAGCGCCTTGTGCAGCATGGGGCCGCGCCAGATGACGGCTTGCCCGGCGGGGACGAAGTAGCCGATCGAGATGCAACGTACGCCGTGTGCCTCCGGTGGCAGCAACATGTCGTCGATCACGACCGGGTCGCGTTCGGTGCCGAGCATGCGCGGCACGGAGTAGCCGTAGATGTCGGCATCCACCACGCCGACGCTGTAACCCTGGCCGGCCAAAGCGACGGCGAGGTTGACGGTCACGCTGCTCTTGCCGACACCGCCCTTGCCGCTGGCGATCAGCAGTGGGCGAGTCTTGTTGCCCGGTTGGTTGAACGGCACGGGCTTACCCTCGGCATGCCCGTGGCCCTGCTGTTGGCCACCGCTCTGTGGTGAATGGCTGTGTCCATGGAGCTTGTCGCGTAGTGCCTCGCGTTCCTGATCGGTCATGACGGTGAAGTCGAGTGCAAAGCCGGTGACCCCGGCGAGCTGAGTGACCGCGTCACCGACGCGGCTTTGGATCTCGTTGCGCAATGGACAGCCGGCGACGGTGAGGGCGATCTGGACGCCGATCATGCCGTCGTCGCCGACGGTGACGTCGCGTACCATCCCGAGTTCGACGATGCTTCGGCGCAGTTCCGGGTCTTGCACCGGGCGTAACGCCTCGATGATCTGATCGTGCGTCGGTGCGGTCGTGCCGGACATTTGGTTCTCCGAATCGGGTGTGCGGGCGGGCGGTCTAATTACCACTATGCACGTAGGTAGAATATAGGCGTGTCCCCGAACTCGCCGTCTACCAGCCTGGCGTTCACCAGCACGGTGTCGGCGATCACGAACGCCTTCGGCGACCCGACTCGCCGCGGCATCTACCTGTTCGCCCGCGAGGAGTCGGCAGGTGTCACTGCGACGCAGGTGGCCGAGCAGTTCGGGGTGCACCCCAACGTTGCCCGCCACCACCTCGACAAGCTTGCTGCCGGCGGTTATCTGGAAGTGGCGGTCGCGCGTGCCGAGGGTGCCGGTGCCGGTCGGCCGAGCAAGTGCTACCGGCTCCCGGCCGATGCCAAGGTCGATTCGATCAGCGACGTGCCTGTGCGCAGCGACGACTTGGTGCTGTCGCTGCTCGGACGCGCGTTGGCGCTGCTACCACGCGCGGCCGCCGAGACGATGGCAGAGGAAGTCGGGCAGGAATACGGCCGGGCGATGGCGCACGGGCTCACCGGTAACGATCTCGCCGCCGGCCAACGCAGTTTGCGCTCGGCGATGCAAGCCGTTGCCGACGCCCTCTCGGCCCACGGCTTCGCAGCCCACGCTGATCAGCGCAACAACCAGTTGCGGATCGTCAACAACCACTGCCCGTTCGGCGACGTTGCAATCGAACATCCTGTCATCTGCGCGGTCGACCGCGGGATGGTGAAGGGCATGCTCGCCGCGCTCTATGGCGCGGCCGATGTCGCCACGCTGCAGTCGTTGCCGCAGGGCGACACGTTCTGTTCTACGTCCGTGTGACGCCGTTCGACGCGTGCTACCGCCCGTCGCAGATGGTGAACCAGTGGTAGGCGCCGTCGATCGACGCAAGGTGGCCGTCGACCGGGTCGCTGCTCCCCGGCAGCCGGATCGTCACCGTCGTGGCCTCCGGCAAGTCATACGTCCTGCCATCGGGTAGCTCCCAAGTCCAAGGCGCAACTTCGCCGACCGCATCGACCGAGATCATGTAATCGGCAGTCACGCGCAATTGCAGTTCGGCGCGGCAAGCATCGCCCGGAAACGCCTCGATGACCACCGGGTGCAAGCGATCGAGCGCAAAGGTGAGGTCGCCGGTGGCAATGCTGGCGGAGAGTTGCGCGAAGAAGTCATATGGCGTCTCCGGGCCAGACGTCGACCTGATCAAACCGAGCACCGGCTGCGGCGGCTGCGCGATCGCTCCCGATGCATCGCCGACCGACACCGTGTACATGAGGTCGATCTCGGGTGGTTCGTCGTACGGGATCATGAAGGTGATCGAGTTGCCGCGCAGGATTGCTTTCGACTGCTCGACTCCGCTGAGGTCTGCAGAGAACTCGCCAGCGGCACTCAGCGCCAGGTCGAGCCGGACCTTTTCGTCGGCGCCGACCTGCAACTCGACGTAGCTGCCTGCTGGAAGGTCCGTGACCGGGGTCGCCAGTGTCACCGTGCCGGCGACGAAAGCGGAAGTGTCCACGGTTTGGGCATCGCCAGCGCAGACTGTGTAACCGAGATAGCCGAGGCCGCAGGGGAACAAGGTGCCCGGGCCGAATAGTCGGCTCGGGCCGTGCGCCAGCAGTTGCGCCGGTGTCGGCGCGGGTGTTCCGAAGGGGTTGACGTAACCGGCGCCGACTGCGACCACTCTGTCGTCGCCGACTCCGCCGAAGAAGCGCCAGTCGAGGTCTGCGCAGTTCGCCGGCGTCGCACGCGCGGACGAGTTGTCGGGACCGAGGAACAATGCGCAAGCCGGATCGAGACGCTTGCCGGCGAGCAAACCCAGCGCGGTTCCGGTCGCATTCAGCGAAGTTGCCGTCGGCACGGTCAGGCCAACGGTGTTGGGCTGACCGGGATCGACCGGGGTTTCGGTCACCTCGTACCTTCCCCATGTCGGCAACTCGATCGTCGTGCCGGCGTACTTCAGCTGGGCAGAGATCGTGTCGCAGGGGCGGAAGCTGAACAGCGGGTGCTTCACTGAGGTCACGCCCGTGGGCATCAGCGTCGACAGACCAGTGCGCGTGTTGTCGCCGCACTTGCTCTGTACCTGGATCGAAGCCGTTTGGTCAGACAGCGGCCCGACCATGCCGAACAAGAACTCGGACTGTGACGGCCCCGACTCGCCGGTGATCGCGTCGGGTACGGAGCCATTGTGTGAAATGCCAACGGTAGGGCCGAGCACGATCAGTGGGAGCCCGCCGACGAAGCAAGGCATCGATGCCAATTCGTCACATGCATCCCAGAAGTCTTCGGGCGGAATCTCACACGGATCGTCAACCCCGAACTCGAGCAGGACCTGTTCGACGATGGCGAGGTCGGCGCAGATTGCCCGCTCGTCGAGCGGAGGGGCGGTGGTTCGTGATGTCGTCGAGGAACTCGCCGCGACCTGTTGGGAATCGGATGGCGCGGCGGCCTTGTCGTCGCGTGTGACAAAGACGGTTACACCGGTGGCGATGGCCAAGGTGGCGATGATGCCGATCAGGCACCCGACCTTGGACTTGTTGTCGTCGGTGTCAGTTGACGTTTTCGGGGGACCGTCGGTGGTTGGTGGTGTCGGTGCCGGTGCCGGTGCAGGCGTCGTTTTCGGTGTTGGTGTCGGCGTCGTTTTCGGTGTTGGTGTCGCCGGCACCGCCTGTTGCGGCGCGGCGCCGACAACTCGCTTTGTGAGGTGCACCCTTCCATCGCGCACCTCGAGGCCGGCGAGCTCTTTGTCGTTCGCCTTCAACGAGCCGTTGAGCGTCTGCACGAAGTTGTCGATGCTCTGCTTCAGGCCACCCATCTCGGGGATGTTGCCGGTGTCGATGTGCAGCTCGCCACCACTCACCGACGCCGGCAGCGCGATCGAGAAGAATCCCCACCCGACCTTGACCTCGGCGGCGTTGGCGCCTTTGGCTTCGACGGTGGCCGATGGCGCGAACGATTCGGGCACCCCCTCCGGTCGCGGCAGCCAGCCGAGCTTGGTCAGATCGAGGTCGACCTCGAGGCGTTTGCACGCAACGAAGTCCTTCAGCTCCTTCGGCGCATTTGCAGGCAGCTTCGGTGGTTTGACCTTCTTGTCGCCCATGCTCGACCTCCCTGCTCGGCAATCGTAGTTCAGGTTTCTGGGGCTGAATTTTCCCATACCGGCTTCTGGGGCTGCTTTGTCCCGGAAGCCGGAATGAATCGCACCCAGAAGATCCCCCTTGCGGCCTACTCGGTCCGAGTCGACCGACGGGTACCATCAGAGTGATTTTCCGCACCCGAAAGGACCCCTGTGGACGTACGCATCGGCGTAACCCAAACTCCCCGCGAGATCAGCATCGAACTCGCCGACGACCTTGATCGGTCCGCGTTGAAGAAGCAGATCGAGGCCGCGCTCACGGGGGCCGTCGAAGTGCTCTGGTTGACGGACAAGAAGGGTCGCGATATCGCCGTTTCCGCAGCCAAGATTGCGTTCGTGGAACTCGGTGCTTCCGATGGTGAGCGCCGCATCGGCTTCGGCGGCTAACCGCAACATGCCAGAACAGCTGCCAGAACAGAAGATGCCAGAACAGAAGATGCCAGAACCGCAGATGCCAGAACAGAAGATGAAGGGCATCATTCTCGCCGGTGGGACCGGAAGTCGGTTGTGGCCGATTACCCGTGGCGTCAGCAAGCAACTGCTGCCGGTCTACAACAAGCCGATGATCTACTTTCCGCTCACCACGCTGATGTTGGCGGGCATCCGCGACGTGCTTGTCATCACCACTCCGCACGAACAGGACAGCTTTCGAGCACTGCTCGGTGACGGCAATCAGTGGGGCATCGGCCTGAGGTACGCGGTGCAAGAACAGCCGAACGGTCTGGCACAGGCGTTCGTGATCGGGGCCGACTTCGTGGGTAGTGAGCCCTCGGCACTTGTGCTCGGCGACAACATCTTCTTCGGGCACGGACTCGTCGATCAGTTGCAATCGGCTCGTCAGCGGACCCTCGGTGCGACCGTGTTCGGCTATCGCGTCAGCGATCCCGAGCGCTATGGAGTCGCCGAGGTCGACCACGAGGGGAGGGTGCTGACGATCGAAGAGAAGCCGCAGTCCCCGCGCAGCAACTACGCGGTAACCGGCCTCTACTTCTACGACGATCAGGTGGTCGACATCGCCGCCAACCTGAAGCCCTCCGCCCGCGGCGAGTACGAGATAACCGATGTCAATGCCGAGTACCTTCGCCGCGGACAGTTGCACATGGAACTACTCGGCCGCGGTTATGCATGGCTCGACACCGGCACCTACGACTCGTTGCTGGAGGCCTCTCACTTCGTCGCGACGCTCGAGAAGCGCCAGGGATTGCAGGTGGCGTCGCCCGATGAGATCGCGTTTGCGGCCGGCTGGATCGACGCCGCACAACTGATTGCCAACGCACGACCGATGGCGAACAACCCCTACGGTCAGTACCTATTGCATCTCGCCGGCGATGGGCATGACACACTCGATCATTGATGGCTACGTTCGGCGAGCTCACCCGACAGCACACGCACCTTGCTAGCAACGAGATCGATCACCTACAGCGCTTGATCGGCGAGTGGGGAATGCTCGCCGATCTTTCCTTTGCCGACCTGCTGCTCTATGTTCCTGGCGCCAGCGGTGCCGACGACGAAAGCTGGTACGTGGTGGCGCACGTACGCCCCGCAACCGGGCAGACGATCTATCACTTCGACTACGTCGGCACCGTCGCGGCCGGACAGGAAGTGCCGCTCCTCGGCCAGGCGTACGGCGGTGGTGAGATCTGTGAGGGTGAGATTGTCGTCGAGAACGTGCCCGATCCGGTGCAGATGATGGCCGTGCCGGTACGCCTCGGCTCGAAAGTGATTGCGGTGCTAACCCGCGAATGGTCGAGCCGCTCCGGACGCCACCCTGGCGAGCTGGAGAGCACCTATGTCGGCTTGTTCCATCGGTTCGCGGCGATGATCGCCGAGGGTTCGTTCCCATTCCGCGGTCCGGTCGCCGATTCCAGCGCCGCCCCGCGGGTTGGTGATGGCGTGATGGTGCTCGATGAGAACGCGCGGGTTCGGTACGCGTCGCCCAACGCTGTCTCCGCGTTGCATCGCGTCGGAATCGGGGCCAACGCGGTGGGGATGCGGCTGAACGACCTCGGTTTCAACGACAGCACGGTGCGGCTGGCTTACGAAACGAAGCTGCCGGTGATCGAGGAGTTCGAGCAGACGGCCGACGTCACTTTGCTCGCGCGTTGTATGCCGGTACTTGCCACCGGGGCGGGAGAACCAGAAGTCATCGGCGGAGTGTTGTTGCTGCGCGACGTAACCGAGGTGCGCAAGCGCGACAAGTTGCTACTCTCGAAGGACGCGACGATTCGCGAAATCCACCACCGGGTGAAGAACAACTTGCAGACGATTTCGTCGCTGCTGCGCCTGCAGGGCCGACGGCTGAACTCGCCGGAGGCGAAGGCGGCGATCGCCGAGAGCGTTCGTCGAATCCGCACCATTGCGCTCGTTCACGAAACACTGTCACGCGAGCCGGGCGACGATGTCGCCTTCCTCGACATCGTGCGGCCGTTGCTACGGCTCACCGAGGAGGGTTTGCAGTCGGCTGATCGACCGGTGCGTTTCACCGTGCAAGGCGACGGTGGTCGCTTGCCCAGCGCAATTGCGACCCCGCTGTCGGTGGCGCTGACGGAGCTGTTGCAAAACGCGGTCGATCACGGATTCCCAGAAGGCAGCTCCGGCGGAGATGTGGTTGTCTATCTGGAGAACGCCGACGGACAGCTACACATCCGCGTCATCAACGACGGCGTCGGTCTCGATTCCGACTTCGAATTGGGCGATGCCACCGGCCTCGGTTTGTCGATCGTGCGTACGTTGGTGACCACAGAGCTCGCTGGAACGATCGCCATGCGCAGCGGCACCGCCGACGACTTCACCGCTGTCGGTCTGCCCAATCACCCACGGGCGGCCGGCACCGTGGTCGATCTCACCGTGCCGGTCTAGACCATCGCGCGCTGGTCAGGGATGTCGCGGCGGTGTGGAATAATGCAGGCGCCGATTCTGGCGAGCCGCGCCCGAACGGTGGATCGCCGGTATGGCGCAGGGGGCATGATGAGTACCGACTTGGAATCAGGTGAAGTGAATTCGCTGAGAGTCCGCCTCGATGAGCTCGAGGCCGAGGTTCGCAGTTTGCGCAGTCAGCGCGCCGATGCGCAGAAGGGTCGTCGTCGTCGGCGGCGTGGGGGAGCGGTCGAGGTGCTCGACTCGCCCGAGCCTGTCTCGCGTCGGCGGATGCTGGGGATGTTGAAGGGTGCTGCCGCGGCGGGCGCCGGCATGGCCGTGATCAGCTCAGCGGAGTCCGCGTACGCAACCGCGGTGACGCTCGGTACGGCCGACGGTGACGCGCTGCAGATAGGTGGCTCGAACACGAATACAATTGCGATGACCTCGTTGACCGGCAGCACCACCAGCGGCAACCCGGTGTTCAAGGTCACAAACAACGCGATTGGTCCCGGCCACGCGATACAGGGATTTTCTGGAGCCGGCGGCGGGTTTGCACTGTATGGCCAATCCGACTCGGATTCCGGATTGGGGGTGTTCGGCGTAAACGGTGCTAGCAGCGTCGGCGTCGGGGTTGCGGGTGCATCGGCCTCGGGTCCCGGCATTCGGGTGATGGACGCCGCCGACGCATTCGCCGGTCCGCCACCGACTGTGCCGATTCCTCCCAGCACCGGTACGTGGTCGACTGGGTCGCTTGTCAACTCGGCCGGTCAGCTGTGGTACTGCTACGTGGCGGGCGTGGGGTCGGCTAGCAAGTGGGCGCGTCTGTCGTCTCCGTTCGTGCCGGTAAGCCCGACGCGCGTTTACGACTCGCGCGCCGGGGCTCCGTCACCCACCGGACTGCTCGTTTCCGGTTCCAACCGCCTGGTCTCCGTCGCCGACGGACGCGATGGTGCCGGTGCGGTCTCGGTGCCGAATCTCGTGCCGGCTGGTGCGAAGGCCGTCACCGCCAATGTGACGGTCACCGGCACCACCGGCGGTTTCGGTTACCTCGCGATCAACCCTGGCGGCAACACCGTCGAGGGAGCAAGCACGATCAACTGGTTCGGTGCCGGCCAGACCCTGGCTAACGGCGTCACACTCACCCTCAACGCCAGCCGCGAAGTCACCGTGATCTGCAACGGCGGGGGCAGCACCCAGTTCATCATCGACGTGTCGGGCTACTACCTCTAGGAAGCTCTAGACCATTGCGCGCTGGCGGCCGGCGAGGCGGCGGCGAATTGTGCGTCGCTCTTCCTCGGAGGTGCCGCCCCAGATGCCCGAGTCTTGGTTGGTCTCCAGCGCGTACTCGAGACAGTCGACGTTGACCGGGCATTCGCCACAGACCTGCTTGGCGCGATCGATCTGCAACAGCGCGTGGCCGGTGGTACCGATCGGGAAGAAAAGATCGGGGTCGGTGTCCCGGCAGATGGCATCGCGCCTCCACGAATAATCGGCATTTGACAGCGCAAGACTCGAGGCCGGGATGGTCACAGTTCACTCCGTGGTGTGTGGCGGTGCTTGGGGATCTGCTTTGTGAGCGTTTTCACGTTTAGGCCAAGGTAGGTAACAATTGCTCTCGGCACAAGGGTTGATTGTGACCGAGTCCATAGTTCGTCGTGATAGGGGGTATCTACTTTGCAGGTAATGGCGCACCGGGGCGCAAGCAGGGTCGAACGCGAGAACACCGTGCCAGCCTTCCGGCGAGCAGCACAGTTGGGGGCCGACGCGGTTGAACTGGATGTTCGTCGCACCAGTGACGGTGTGCTGGTCGTTCATCACGACGTGCGTGTCGCCCGACTCGCGCTACCGATATCCGAAACCGTCTACGCCGAGCTACCGGACTACGTGCCGACGTTGGGAGAGGCGTTGGATGCATGCGTCGGAATGTGGGTGAACGTCGAGATCAAGAACGATCCGGACGACCCCGACTTCGACGAGTCGGAATCGATCGCGGATGAAACGATCGCGAATCTCGTCGCCCGCGGCGAGGATGACCGCTGGCTGATCTCGTGTTTCCGCATCGAGACAGTCGATCGCTGCCATGCGATCGCGCCGGCCATCAGAACCGCCTGGTTGTGCTCCGACGTGCCCGACGGCGTCGAAGACTTGTTACTTGGCAAGGGCCACGCTGCGCTGCACCCATCGGTCAAACATCTGACACGGTCGACGGTCGCGGCCTGTCACGCGGCAGGGCTGCAGGTCAATACCTGGACGTGCGACGACCCGGCCCGCATTGCGCAGCTGATCGAGTGGGGCACCGACGGTGTGTGTACGAACGTGCCAGATGTAGCGCGGACGATCATCGACCAGTCGTTGCGATCGGGCGAACCAGTCTGACCGCGTTGGGCACATGGGTGAACTCGAGGCTCTTGGTCTCGCCGAGATAATCGCCGTCGAGCTGGTAGGGGAAGGGCACATCGTGGGCGATGGACAGCGCTTCCAAGTCGGTGCGTACATCGAGCGTCGGACTCGCCTTCACGCCGCCGCCGCGTAGTGCGCCGCCGAGACCCCCGAGAAGTGCGCGCACCTGCATCGTGCGAAACGTGATCGCGACCAAACCGCGGTCGAGCGTCGCCGCCGGGCTGAGATCCAGCGGGCGGTTGCCGAGGTAGGTGTACGGATTGGTGTTGAGCACGATTGTCAGGTAGCCGTCGGTGACCGGGTCGCCGGTGGGGGTTGTGACCGCAAAGTGCGGGTGCTTGCGGTCGTAGTTGACGGCCCAGGTTCGAAGCGCGGCGTAGATGAACAGCGGATGGCCGAGCCAACGTTTCAGCGAAGCACGCCGCTCGACTTCCTTCACCACCGCGGCGTCGTAACCGACGCCGGTGTGAAAGCAGAAGTAGCGGCCGTTGACCTTGCCCAAACCGATTGGCTCGATCGCTTTGGCGGCGATACCGGCGGCCAACTGCGTCACCGCCGCAACGGGGTCGTTGGGCATTCCGAGTGTGCGGGCGAAAACGTTGGTGCTGCCACCGGGCAACACTCCGATGGCGGTGTCGGTGCCCGCCACGCCGGTGGCGACCTCGTTGAGTGTGCCGTCGCCGCCGTAGCCGATCACAACATCAACGCCGCGGCGGGCAGCATCCTGTGCGAAGCGGGTGGCGTGGCCGCGACGATTGGTCTCGACCACTTCGATCTCGTTGGGAGCGGTCGCACCGTTCCCCGCTACGTCACCTGCAACGTCGTCGGCGCCATGCATCAGTGCGCGGTGCACGACGACCGTGTTGCGCGCCGTCACCGATGACGCGAAAGCGTTGACCACGAGCAGAATCCGCAAGACCCCGACAGTATCGCCGGTTGGGTGACCGGCCTACCAGCCGGTAACAATGATGCCCATGAACGTGATCGTCTGCGTGAAACAAATTCCCGACCCTGCGAGTCCCGGTGCGCTGAGTGCTGACAACACCCTCAAGCGCGAAGGCAAACTGATTCTCGACGAGTCCGATGGTTACGGCGTCGAGATGGCGTTGCAGTTGGTCGATGGCGCCGGCGGTGGGGAAGTGATCCTGGTCTCGATGGCCCCCAACGGTGAATTGTCGGGCATGCGAACTGCGCTCGCGATGGGGGCAGCGAGAGGCATCCTCGTCTCCGATCCTGCGTTGCAGGGCAGCGATGCCCTCACGACCGCCAAGGTGCTTGCCGCCGCCATCGGTAAGTTGGGTGGTGCCGACCTGATCATCGCCGGAACAGAATCGAGCGACGGCTACACCGGCACCGTGCCCGAACAACTGGCCGAGCTGCTGGGGTTGCCGTCGGTGACATTCGCCAAGCGGGTGACCGTGAACGGTCAGTCGCTCACTGTCGATCGTCAGACCGAAGCCGGCTACGACGAGGTCGAATGTCCGCTGCCGGCGGTGATCAGCGTGACCGCCGGGGTGGTCGAGCCGCGCTACCCGAGTTTCAAGGGCATCATGGCCGCGAAGTCGAAGCCGGTAGACACCGTGACCGCGACAGATCTGGGAGTGACTCCCGTCGGCTGGGCAGGTGCTGGGCAGAAGATCGTCGGCGTCGTGCAGGCCGAGGCGCGCGCGGCGGGTGAAGTCATCGAAGACGATGGTGAGGGTTACGCCAAGATCGTGGCGTTCCTCGAGAATCTCAAAGTCATTTAGGTCGAAAGTCATCTAGGTCCGAGGAGCGACATGAACATCTGGGTGTTCTCACAAGAAGCCAATGGCGCGCCGACGTCGGCGACATTGGAACTGCTCACCAAGGCCAGGTCATTGGCCGCGAGCGGCACCGTTAGCGCGTTCGTTGCCGGCGAGGCGGCCGGCATCGCCGCCATGCTCGGCGAATATGGCGCGACCAAGGTCTACGCCACCGGTGACCTTGGCGGCAGGTTGCCGGGCGTCGCTGCATCGGCGGCGATGAAGGCGGTCATCGCTGGTGGCGACTCACCAGATCTGATCATGTTCCCGCAGAGCTACGAGGGTCGCGACGTGATGAGCCGCCTGTCCGTGCAACTCGACCGCACGGTGCTCACGAACAACGTCGATGCCGCTATCGACGGGTCGTCCGTGTCGGTGACGACTCCGATCTTCGGTGGCAACGTGCTCGTCACCACTGCCTTCTCCGGCAGCGGCCCCTTCTTGGCGGCTTTCCGCCCCAAGAGTTTCGTTGCCGAATCCGGCGGCGGCGGTGCCGCCACCGTCGTGGCTGCTCCGGTACCGGAATTGGGCGCCACCGGTGCAGCTCGTGTCACCGTCGTGCACACCGAGGAATCAAGTGGACCCAAGCTCGACGAGGCGGCGATCGTCGTGTCCGGCGGGCGCGGGCTCGGCGAGGCTTCGAAGTACGAGTTGATCGAGACGCTGGCCAAGTTGCTCAAGGGAGCCCCCGGTGCCTCGCGCGCAATTGTCGATGCCGGTTGGGTGCCGTACAGCTACCAAGTCGGCCAGACGGGCAAGGTCGTCAAGCCCGGCGTGTACATCGCCTGCGGAATCTCCGGCGCGACTCAGCACATGGTGGGCATGAAGGGCTCGAAGAGCATCATCGCCATCAACAAAGACAAGGAAGCGCCAATCTTCGGCATCGCCGATCTGGGCATCGTCGGCGACGTGCACAAGGTGCTCCCCAAACTGATCGAGGCGTTGCAAGGTCGCGGCTGACCGAGCAATGCCGGAACGAGTGGAGGCGGCCGCGAGGCCGCCTTCGCCCGTTTTGGAGCGCTCAGCGGCGACGAGGATTCTGGGGCTGAATCGTCCCGAATCGGTTTCCGGGGCCGGATGTTTCCGGAAGCCGGAACAAAGGAGCCCCGAAAGCAACCGGAGTGCGCGTTAGACGGTGTCGGTGGCGCTGATCGCCCAGGCGTAGCCCTCATCTCGGTCCTCGACCGCCAGCCGCAATTCCCAACCCGACGCGGGCTCACAGGTGCTCCAGTAGAACCAGCCGAGTTCGTCAGCGACAGTGTGCAACTGGCCCGGTTGCACGGGCCACTCGTCGAGCAGGTCGCCGAAGGCGGCGAGCAGCCACCACGCACCAAAGCGTCCGGCCGCGCCGCCGCGCCGTCGGCCGTGCGCACCGCCGCTGGCTCCTGCCCACGCCATCCAGGCGACCGCTTCGGCGGCCGTCAATTCGGCGACAGAAGCTTCGCGGGCGCCAAGGGCGGCGATGGCAGTTGCCGCGTCGCCTTCGACGCAGACGACTTCGACCCTGCCGTTGCTAGCCGCAGTCCACGTATCGAGCAGTTGTCTGACGGCAAGAGTCACCGAAACATCGTCGACACGGGCGATCTTCGCCCGCGGCTTCACCGCGCGCAATCGATCCGCACCCGGGAGCGGCGGTGACGGTGCATCGACCCCTTCGTCGGAGTACGTCGCCAAGCAATACTGCGGCTCCCAACGTTGCATCGCGAACGGGATCTCGAGGGGATTCGGCGCGTCCGCCGGAATCGTCTCGCCACGCAACGCGCGTTCGTGGGCGACGAAACCGGCTCGCGGCCCATCGTCGAGGTGGCCGACGAGCGACTCGTAGGTGTGCGACTGCGCAGCCACCTCGGTGAGGGGACCGATCGTGAAGCGGCCGCTTGATTCGTCGAGCATCTTGGCAGCCCACTCGGCGGGCGCCGATAGCGCCAACCGATACTCGGCCAATGTCGCAGCCGGCCACAACTGGCGGCCGGTGAGCACCGCCTCGCGCGCTCGGTCGCGCAGGTCAGCGAGCGCATCCCACTGCTCGCTCGCGCACAACGAGTCGACCATGCGCACCAATCCGTCGAGGTCGGCGCGCTGCACCAACTCGCCCACATCTGCCGCTGCGGCCATCAGAAGCCAGCCATCACACGAGCGGCCATGGGTAGCGGCGACCACTGCGATCGACAGGGAGAGCGGCCTGATCAACCACCCACTGCGCACGTTCCCGGACTGCCGCCACCTCTTCGTCGGCGAGCAGCGCGGCAATGTCGAGTGGAACCTGCTGCGCGATCCGCGCGGCACCGGCGAGAAGCTCGGTGGCGATCGGCTCACCACCGAACTCCCACACGACGGTACGCAGTTTGAACTCGGCTCCGAAACAGAGGCCATGGTCGATTCCCCATAGGTGGCCGTTGTCGTCGATCAACACATGGCCGCTCTTGCGGTCGGTGTTGTTGGCGATCAGATCGAAGACCGCCACCTGTCGAAGTTGCTCATGCAGATGAGTGTGTTGCTCGACGATCGTGAAGTAATGCTGTTGCTGGTCGGCATTGACGAACCATTGCAGGCTTCCCTCACCTAGCGGTCCTTCGCGGATGATCGTCGGTGGGACCAAGCGGATGCCCATCGCTTCGCTGAGCCGATACGCCGCCAATTCGCGACGATGCAGGCCCGGTTCGAAGTCCCAGAGCGGGCGCTCGCCCCGCACCGGCTTGTAGATCGCGCGACCGACCATCTCGCCGGCGCAGGTGAGGCTGACGAGGTAGGTCGCGTTGCTGCTCCAGGGCATTCGACCCTCGATGTCGATTTCGGAGTTCGCGAGTAGCGCTAGTTCATTCGAGGGCATGCGTGGCCGTCTGGGTTGATCGGGTTACCGCACCATCGGCAGGGCGGGCGGCCGGCCGCGACGACAGTTTCTGCCTGCTCACAGAATGCTGAGGCTTGGCTGCGGCTGAGGAACAGTCGCACGTGCCCGCGGTCGACATCGGCGGCGTCGCGTAATTCGATGGGTCCCGCGTTCTCGGAGTCGTCGTCGAGATCAATGTCGGTAACCACCAACTCTTCCAGTTGCACGAGGAGGCGATCGTTGTCGCGGTCGTAACCCAGCCCGACAGGGCCGAGTACGAACGCAGGGTCGGTCGGTGCTGCTAACTCGAGCGCATCCGCTGATGGCTTGATCCCGGAATCGGGCAGGTCGACAAGCACCCGCCGCAGATAATCGGCGATTGCGCCCGCCTGCCGTTTCTCGCACTTGATGGTCACCGATGTCGGGCCGTGGCGGGCTTGCAGCAGGAACACGCGCTCACCCGGCTGACCGATAGCACCGACAGTGAAGGCATCGACCTCGTCGAAGTCGAAGTAAACGCTCACGCCGGTCTCATCACGATGGTCGGAGTTCCGCGAGCGAACCGCCCGTCGAGTTGACGGTTAGCACCACCGGGGCTCCGCCTCCGTACGCAATTGCAGTGACAGAACAGGTGCTGATCACGATGCGTTGGAAGAGATCGATGTGGGTGCCCAAGGCATGGGCGACGGCGGCCTTGATCGGGTCGGCGTGCGAGACGCACACCACGACGCCGCCGGGGTGTGCAGTGCGCAGGCGGTCGATGGTGCCGATGATTCGGTTCTGCATCGCGGTGAAGCTCTCGCCACCGGGAAAAGTGAACGTGCTTGGCGCCCGCTGCACGTTGTTCCATTCCGGCAATTTCATCAACGACTTCAGCTCGCCA
>JACQZX010000029.1 GCA_016213665.1 Actinomycetota bacterium
GTGGATGACCGCCAGCCCGCCGAAGGAACACAACTTCGACAACATCCCGACGGTGCATGCTCTCGACGAGTTCTTCCATCGCAAGTACGAGGAAGTCGAGGGCCCCGGTGGCGTGACCCTCGTGCAAGTGAAGACCGCCGAGCAAGTGCACGCCGAACTGGAAGCCGGCGCTGATTCGCATATTCATCTACCCTCGCCGTCGTATTGGCCGATCGTGCTCGCCTTCGGTCTGCCGGTCATTGCCTACGGCGTGATCTTCGACCGCACACTTTCCATTGTCGGGGCGCTGATCGTGTTGCTCGGTTCCTTCGGCTGGGTTCTCGAGCCGTCGGTCGCCGACGCGAGCGACTACGACCCCGACCCGATCGACGGCGACTTGCACGAAAATGACTCGACAAAGGAGTTGGCTTCCGGTGGCTGACACAACAGTTCACGCCGTCTCGGCACACGCGCCGACCAATGCGCATGTCACTGGTCACGACACGGCTACCGGGTTGAGCAACAACAAGCTGGCCATGTGGATGTTCCTGGGCAGCGAGTGCTTGTTGTTCGGTGGCCTGATCAGCACCTACATGCTGTATCGCGGTCGTCACGACGGCGACCCGGGTCCGGCGCAGGTGTTCGACATCCCGCTCACCTCGGTGAGCAGCTTCGTGTTGCTGATGAGTTCGCTGACGATGGTGTTGGCCGTCAACGCAGCCAAGGCGAAGGACGACCGCAACACCAAGCTGTGGCTGACGGTTACGGCCTTGCTCGGCTCGCTGTTCGTCGGTGGCCAGGTGTACGAGTTCACCGCCTTCTACAAGGAAGGCCTCGGCTTCACCACCAGCCTGTTCGCCAGTAGCTTCTTCACCCTCACCGGCTTTCACGGCGTACACGTCAGCGTTGGCGTGATGATGCTTCTCGCGCTCGTGGCCATCATCTCTCGCAGTCGGGTCACCGGCAACAAGGCGGAAGTTGTGGAGCTGGTCGGTCTTTACTGGCACTTCGTCGACGTCGTCTGGGTGGTCATCTTCACCCTCGTCTACCTGATTCCGGCCTGAGAGGTAACCCGATGAGTACAGAAGTCGTTGAGCACGATCACCCGACGAACCGCTACTTCATCTGGACGGCGGCGGTGCTGGCGGGGTTCACCGCGCTGGAAGCGTCGACGTACTGGGTCGACTTCGGGTCGTTTGCGACGCCATTGCTGCTCACCTTGATGACGATCAAGTTCTTCGTGATTCTGTTGGTCTTCATGCATCTCAAGTACGACAGCAAGCTTTTCGGAGTGATGTTCTACATCGGACTTGGTCTGGCTTTGGGTGTGTACATTGCCGCTCTGTGCACATTCCAGTTCTTTGCGCGGTGATCTGATGCTCGGCGCCGCGGCCTATGCGGATCCGTGGCGTTTCGAGTCGAACATCGAGGTCTACCTGCTGGTCGCGTTCCTCATCGGCGCCTACGTCTACATGATTCGCGTAATCGGTCCACAGGCCGTCGCGCAAGGCACAACAGTCACGCAACCGATTGTCACTCGCTGGAATGTCGTCTGCTTCTGCGCAGCCATGGTGTTGTTGTTCACCGCCAGCACCTGGCCGATTCACCAGATCGGTGAGGGGTACCTCTACAGCGTTCACATGTTGCAGCACATGATGTTGAGCTATCTGCTGCCTCCACTGGTTCTGCTGGCGACCCCCGAGTGGCTGTTGCGAGTGCTAGTAGGCGAGGGGAGGCTTTACCGCATTGTCGCCTTTGCGAGCAGGCCGGTGGTCGCGGGTGTTGCCTTCAATGTCGTTGTGATGGGCACACACATTCCTGGCGTCGTCAACGCCTCCACAACCAACGGCGCGCTGCACTACTTCTTGCACCTGAGCGTCGTTCTCTCCGCGGTACTGATGTGGATGCCGGTCGTCGGCCCGTTCCGCGAGTTGCACATGGGCTACGGCGGCAAGATGATCTACCTCTTTCTGCAGAGTGTCGTACCGACGGTGCCGGCCGCGTGGCTGACCTTCGCAGAGGGGGCTGTGTACTCGCACTACGGAGATCAACCGGTGCGAGTGTGGGGGATCAGCGTCACCGACGATCAACAGTTGGCTGGGGCGATCATGAAACTGGCCGGAGGCGTGTACCTGTGGACGATCGTGATCTTCATGTTCTTCAGGCGCTTCGGGCAGGGCTGGCGCGAAGAGAACACCTATCGCCGCGCCCCCCACAGTTTTACGTAAAGTCTGTCGGGCCGTGACCTTCGGCTGTGAATTCGAGTTCGTGACACAAACGGCTGCGGGTAGCGTGACGCCGTGATCGATGTTCGACTTTTGCGCACAGATGCCGACGCCGTTCGTGCCGCGCTTGAACGGCGCCGGGTTCCAGAGGTACTCGTTCAGCTGCAGCGGGCCACCGAAGTCGACGGTGTCGTACGGTCGGTCCAGGCTCGTCGCGACGCCCTGCGCGCCGACGTCAACGAAATCTCCAAGCGAGTGGCGAACGCTCGCAGAGAAGGCGATGGCGCGAATGCGGATGCATTGCAGGCCGAGAGCAGATCGCTCGGCGCACAGGAAACTGAACTGGCCGCCGAGCTCGAACGCGGGCAGACCGAGCTGCACGAGCTGCTGCTGCGCATCCCCAACCTGCCACACCCCGACGCCCCCGATGGTGCCGGCGATGCCGACAACCCGGTCGTCAAAGGTCCGTTCCTGCCAAGCGACTTCGCGAAACATCAGCGGGTGCCGCATTGGGAGACGGCGGCGACCTTGGGGATACTCGACAATGAGCGGGCCACCAAGATCAGCGGTGCGATGTTCGCGATGCAGCGCGGCGCCGGGGCCGCGCTCGCACGGGCTCTCTGCCAATACGCGCTCGATTCGAACGCCGATGCCTTCGAGGAGATCCGGCCACCTTCGCTCGTCACCACCGCCACGCTCACCGCCACCGGCCAGCTACCGAAGTTCGCCGACGATGCCTACGCCATCGAGCGCGACGATCTTTGGTGCATTCCCACCGCGGAGGTTCCGCTCACGTCGCTGTACGCCGGTGAGGTGCTCGCAGAGTCGGAGTTGCCAATTCGGTTGATGGCGTATTCGCCGTGCTACCGGCGCGAAGCCGGCTCGGCTGGTCGCGATACCCGCGGCATGTTGCGCGTCCATGAATTCGACAAGGTCGAGATTCTCGCCGTCGCGACCCCCGACCAGGCCCCCGCGCTGCTGTTCGAGTTGCGCGATCGGGCCGAGCGGCTGATCAGCGGGCTCGGCCTGCCTTATCGCATCATCGAAATATGCACGGGCGATCTCGGGCAGAGCCACCACCGCAGCTTCGATATCGAGGTGTACGCCCCCGGCTGCGATGCCTGGCTGGAAGTCAGCTCGATCAGTTGGTTCAGTGACTACCAAGCTCGCCGGGCCGACATTCGCTTTCGGAGGGCCGGCGAGAAGGGCACGACGGTTGCCAACACGCTCAACGGGTCGGCGTTGGCCGTGCCGCGGGTGTGGGCGGCAATCATCGAGAACTTCCGCATGACCGACGGCGCCGTCGAAATCCCCGCCGTCCTACGCCCCTACATGCGTGGTCTCACAAGTATCAGGCCGCGATGAACGACGCCGACGACCTGGCTTCACGTAGGTTCGAGTACGAGACGCTTGGGCTTGATGTCGCGGATGTTGCCGCTGACCCGGTTGCACAATGGCGGCTCTGGTACGACGAGGCGATCAGCGCCGGCTGCACGGAACCGAACGCCTTCGTATTGGCCACCATCGACGACCAGCAGTGGCCACAGGCTCGCTACCTGCTGGTACGCGGCGCCGATTCTCGCGGCTTCAGCTTCTTCACCAATTACGAGTCGGCCAAGAGCCAGCAGTTGGCCGTTTGCGGGCGGGCTTCGATGCTGTTCACCTGGTTACAACTGCATCGGCAGGTGAGGGTGCTCGGCGACGTGCAACGGCTGCCAGAACCGGAAAGCGATGCGTACTTCGCGACCCGCCCCCGTGGATCGCAAATCGGCGCCTGGTCGTCACCGCAATCGCAACCGATCCCCGATCGCGGATGGCTGGAAGCGCGCTTCCAACAGATGGCGGAGACCTTCGGCGATGAAGCGATCGTGCGCCCCGCTTTTTGGGGAGGGTGGCTACTGCGGCCGCGACTGTTCGAGTTCTGGCAGGGTCGGCCGAGCCGGCTTCACGATCGCATCGCCTACAGCACCGATGACGATGGTGCCTCGTGGCAGATCAGCCGTCTGGCGCCTTAGCCCAGCCGGTCGCGGCCGTCGCCAAGGCCTCGATCAGGGAGTTGCTGTGTGGCACCAGCCCATCGCCCGACCAGCCCTTCCACATTGAACCCGCCCCGCGTACCCGTGGCGGCAACTCGATCTGCACGCCCTGTTCACGAGGCAGGTTCACCGGGTTGTCGGGGTGCAAGCCGCGCAGTTCGAGCGGCATCGCCTCCACGTTCGTTTCGATGCGGTAGTCCGGCAGGTGCTGACCTAGATGCGACGCAACGTGATCGGCAAGCTCGCGGTTCTTGCCGCCAAGCAGCAGCGTGGTCCAGTATCCATGGCGTCCGTATCCATGAACGGTGATGACGACGTCGACGTGTTCGAGGAACCCGGCGAGAACATCCGATTGAGCGGGTGCGACGAGGTGCGAGGGGACGTGCCAGTTGAGGTGGGCCGGCTGCAAGACGCCGTAGTAGCTGCACTCGCTGCGTTCGGCTGCGCGCTCGGCGACCACGTCGGTGAGCACCTCCAGCGCGCCACCGTGGTAGGCCATGAAACCCAGCCGTCCGCGCAGTTGGCACACCTCGCGCACTCCGTCGCTGTCGAGCAACTCCCGAAAGGTGTTTGTCGGTGGCGGATCGGCAACCGGGGTGTTCATTCTGTGTGGGGCTGTGGGCGTTCGCGCAGGAACGCGTAGGCGATGGCAATTGCTACGAGTGCACCGAGCAGGCCACCGGCAAGCTGCCAATGGTCGTTGAGCCACACCTGCGCATCTTGCTGACGCCGTTCGACCGCATCGATGAGAGGGTCGCCATCGGAACTCAAGCCACGCCTCCAGAAGTACCACAGCAAGTAAAGCCCGGCGAGGAACACGAATGCCCCGGACACCATTTCGACGTATTGCATCTTTGACTTCAGCCAGCCGACGAATCCCAGCCTGGCGGTGGCGAGGGCGACCGTCAGTGAAACGACCACCAGCGCCATTCCGGCCGAGTAGGCGACGACGTTGGCAACGCCTGCCCAATAACCTTCGCGTTCGCCCGTCTGGAACAATGTCGCAATGAACAATGGAAGCGTGCACCCGATCGAGGCGACCGCATAAGCGATGCCATAGAGGAACATCGCCTTCAGCGTGTGATCACGCTCGCCGATCCCGACGTGCGGAGTCGCGATCGGCAACCTGAAGCCGAAGAGCATCGCCACGCCCAACACCACGAACAGAACCCCAATCGCCAAGGTTGCGTACTTCGCCTGTACGAGCAGTGTCGTTGTCCAGTATTGCGTGGCGGCCCCGATCGTGAAGAAGACGGCGAAGAAACCCGCCGACACCATCGCCCCCACAGTCAGTGCACGGCTGACCGGCGCCCGGGTGGCGCCGTCGTCGTTAGTGCTCATCCCGAGGAAATACATCAGATAGGTCGGTAACAGCACAAACCCGCACGGGTTTATCGAGGCGAGCAAGCCTCGAATGAAGCTGAGCGACAGCTTCACAACAGGTCGCTCTCGATGTACTCGATCAATTTGCTCTCCTCGAGCTGCCCAGTCTGGCGCAGAATCGTGCCGTTGGAGTCAACGAACAAGGTGACCGGGAAGGCGGCGATTCCCATATCGTCGATGAACTCGCCGCTGTCGTCGTAGAACAGTTCGTACAGCACGCCTCTGTCGCGAGCGAAGTTCTCCTCGTGATCGCTTGCCGGCAGGAAGTCGATGCCCACAAATCGGACACTGTCGCCGTATTGCGCGTGGGCGGAGGCAAAGCCCGGCAGTTCCTTCTTGCACGGTCCGCACGTGCTTCCCCAAATGTTGATCACCATCGACTGCCCGCGCCATGAGGCAATCTCGACTGCCTCGCCCGCGCGTGTTCGCACCGTGGCGTCGGGTAGTTGTTCGCCCTCGACGGCTGCGTTCGTTTCGATATTGGGTTGCTCGAACGTGCCCGTCGACTCGATGAGCACGGTGTCGGCGGCACTTTCGGTGTCGTTGTTGCGGGCGATTACCCAGCCGACAACAACGGAGACAACGGCGGCGACCGCGAGCAAGATCAGTTGCAACGACAGTCGGTGCCGGGGCTTCGCCGTCATGCGGCCACGCTAGCGGCCGTCGGCGCCGGCCGTCAGTTGGCTCAGGATTCCTGGGCTAGGCAACAAGATGCGGGGGGATCGGCACTTCGTCGATGACCACAACAGACCGGGGATGCTTGGGCGGCCGCCCGCGGGGGCGCTTGGCCGCGATTACGCGACCATTCTCGATCAGCTCGCCACCCCACACGCCCCACGGCTCGGCGCGTTCGACCGCACCTGCGAGACAGTCCTCGGCGAGGCGGCACTTGCCGCAGATGGCCTTGGCGCGCGCAGTGTCGATGTGGTGCTCCGAGAAGAACAGGTGGGTGAGGGTTCCGTGACCGTCGGCACAGCGCGGCCGAGCGACGCGCACCGTCATCGGCTCGACGAGCTCTTCGAAGGTGGTCTGGATGTAGCTGTCGTTGACCGTGTACATGATTTCTTCCTTGCTTGACTTCTTGGGCTTGACTTCTTGGGCTTGACTTCTTGGGCTTGATTTCTTGGGCTTGAAAAACCAGAAAGGCCGCCGGGATCTTGCGATCCCGACGGCCTCGGCGGCTGCTGGCGACGTGGTTACGTCGTTCGCACCCCGAGGCGTCGGGCGGTGAGATTGGTGTCGGTCGTCTTGTTCGAGCCGAAAATGACGGAGCCGTTGCTCATCAGTGCCGAGTCGAACCACCGGTAGCCGAGACCGAGCGCGCCACGGGCGCGCGCGTCAGCCACGGCGGGCTGCAGCGGTGCACAGGTGAACTGCTTCATCGGTTTCGGACCTTTCGACTGGAAGTTGCCGACCAGATAACCACGTCGGCCAGACGGAGTCAACTCATTTGGCGTCGTTGGCACCGGGCAGCGGGGAGGGCGCCGGGGAAACGAACACGTGCTCGCGGTAGAAACGAAGCTCGGCGATGCTTTCGCGTATGTCGTCGAGGGCGCGATGGGTTCCGGCCTTGGTCAGGTGACCGTTGCCCAACTGTGGGTACCAGCGACGGACCAACTCCTTGATACTGCTCACATCGACGCTGCGGTAGTGCAGAAAGTTCTCGATTTCGGGGAGGTAGGCGGCGAGGAAGCGCCGATCCATCCCGATCGAGTTCCCGCAGAGCGGAACCTTCGAGTCGTCAGGAACGTGCGTCTTGATGAACTCAAGCGTTTGCGATCCTGCTTCGTCGAGCGAGACCGTGGATGCGCGGATCGCTGCGAGCAGTCCACTCTTGGTGTGCATCGCGATCACTACCGGGTCCATGGCCGCGAGCGCAGTGTCGGGCTGGTGCACGACGAGATCAGGACCCTCGGCGACGATGTTCAACTCATCGTCGGTGACGATGGTGGCGATCTCGACGATGACGTTGTTGGCGGGATCGAGTCCGGTCATTTCGAGGTCCATCCACACCAGCACGGTCTGGAGGCTACCGTGCGACTGATGACCGAAGCCGAAGTGCCCATCAAACCGGCAGCGACCGTGATGCTGCTCAGGGATGCAGAGCGCGGGTTGGAGGTCTTCGTCTTGCGGCGAACCAACGCGGCAGTGTTCGCGCGCGGCATGTATGTCTTTCCCGGTGGCAAGGTCGATGCCGCCGATGGTGACGTGGCCGGCGTCGCCGCTGCCGGGGTTGCCGTTGCCGGGGTGATAGCCGACGAGGCGTACCTGGTCGCGGCGATCAGGGAGTGCTATGAGGAAGCCGGTGTTCTGCTAGCCGTCGATGCCGACGGCGAGATGGTGCGCGACGGGCACCCAGCGCTCGCTCATCGCTCCGGTGTGTACGACGGGAGCGTCGACATCCGAGCACTCGCCGCCGAGCACGGACTGCGGCTGGCGATCGATGCGTTGGCATGGATGGGTCACTGGATCACACCCAAGGGCGAGACGTCACGGCGATTCGACACGCGGTTCTTCATGACTGCAAGCCCGCCCGGCCAAACCTCGTACCACGACGACAACGAGACGGTTGCCAGTATGTGGGTGCGACCGGCCGACATGATCGAGCGTCATCGCGACCGTGAGGTGCAGTTGATGCCACCGACGATCGCCAACCTGCGGTTCTTGCTGCCGCACGCCACCGTGGCAGCAGCGATGAACGCGGCGTGGGCCGTAGGTACGCCGACGTGTGTGCTACCGAAAGTGCGCGTCGACCCGAACGGCCGAGTGACCGCATTCGCGATGCCGGATGATCCCGGTTACGCCACCTTCGATTGA
>JACQZX010000035.1 GCA_016213665.1 Actinomycetota bacterium
CCAATCGGCGACCAAGGTCGCCTGGCTGCTCGGTCAGTACGACCCTGGTCGCGAGCGCGACCTGTGCTTCGGCACCGTCGACAGCTGGGTGGCATGGGTCCTCAGCGAGGGAGCGGTGCATGTCACCGACCACTCCAACGCTGCCGTCACCGGCCTACTGCTCGGCGATGCATCCGACTGGTCGACGAAGGCGTGCGCGGCGCTGGGCATTCCCCTGCGCATGCTTCCGACGCTCACCGATTCCAGCGGAATCTTCGGGAACGCCACCGCGCTACCGGGCTCGCCACCGCTGGCGGCGCTGGCCGGCGATCAACAGGCGAGCCTGATCGGCCAGAGTTGTGTATCGCCGGGGCAGACCAAGATCACCTTCGGCACCGGCGGCATGCTCGACATGTGCACCGACGGCGGGCCGCCGGCCACCAGCAATCGCACGGCTGAAGGAGTATTCCCGATCGTCGCCTGGAGCCGCGACGGCCATTGCACATGGGGTATCGAGGCGATCATGTTGTCGGCCGGCAGCAACGTCGAGTGGCTGGTCGCCGACCTCGGGATCCTCGCCTCGGCTGCGCAAAGCCACGAGGTGGCACAGCAATGCGAGACCTCCGAGGGAGTCGTGTACGTGCCGGCGCTGATGGGGCTTGGCACTCCCTACTGGGACTACGGCGCCCGCGGCACGCTGCTCGGGCTCACCCGTGGCAGCGGTCGTCCACAAATCACGCGGGCCGTGCTGGAAGGGATCGCTCACCGCGGTGCCGACCTGGTCGCCGCCGCCGAAGCCGGAAGTGGCCGATCGATACCTGTGCTGCGAGTCGATGGCGGCATGTGCCAGAACCCGACGTTCGTGCAGGCTCTCGCCAATGCCGGCGCGAAGCCTGTAGAGGTCTCGCGCCACACGGAGGCCACGACCATCGGCGCCGGGTATCTTGCCGGGCTCGCCGTTGGCGTGTGGGGCTCGCTCGCCGACATCGCCGAGACCTGGCGGCCGGCGCGGACGGTTGAGCCATCGGGTTCGCTCGATCGTGCGCAATGGGCGGAGGCGGTCGCGCGGTCGCAACGTTGGATACCAGACCTTTCGGCGCTGGACTTCTAGAGTTGCTCCGCGCACCCGCCGCCGGGAAAGCTACGAATGAGTGCAAGCCGAAGGGAAGTCGTTAAGTGACAAGTCGTGCAGTAACAAGTCGACTAGTGAATAGTCGTTCAGCAAGCGACCGCCGGGCGTTGCTCCGCGCCGGCGTAGGGCTGGGTGTCAGTGGTGCCGCGGTCTCGCTGCTGCCGCTGCCTATCGGCAGCGCGGTCGCATCATCGGGCACCGACGGAACCACGACCACCGCGCCGCCTCGCCGCCCGACCGACGACGATGTCGCGCTGCTCGCCGCCGCGCAGCAGATCGAACTCACCGCTCGCGAGTTGTACGACGTGGCACTGGCCGCGGGCGGTTGGTCCGAAGTCGAGACGACGGTGATCACCACCATTCGCGAGGCGCACGAGGCGGTGGCACAGGCACTTGCCGGCATGCTCGGTGGTGATGCCCCCGGCGAGATCTCACAACCGCTGTTCGAGTCGCTGAGTGGCGGCTTCGAAGGTTCCCTCGGCGATCGACTCGCCGCCGCCTACTCTTTGGAGTCCGCAATCGTGGCGACACACGGCGCCGCCCTCGCGGCACTTACCGGCATCGACGGTGCGACTCTTGTCGCCGCCGCCCAGTCGGCCGAAGCCCGACACGGAACCGTGCTCGCCGATCTCGCCGGTGACACCGACCTGGCAACGCTTCTCGTGTGGAACGAGCAAGCCGAATTGGAAGTGTCGGCATGAGTCCGAACAACGATCTCCATCCCGTCACTGCCACACCGGTTGCTCGCCGACAACTGTTTCGTCTTGGTGGCGTAACGGTGGCATCCGCGGTAGCGCTCGCCGCCTGCGGCAAGAGCGAGGCAGGGGCGCCCGGCCGTGTCGGTGTCGGCGAAGAAACCCCCAAGCTCGCCGACCCGGTGGTCAACAACGGCGTGCACATGCGCACGATGGCCGGGATCGAACAATCGATCGCCGCGGCGTACACGCGCATGATCGACGAAGAGCTGCTGGCAGTGCCCAGTTCCACCTTTCCGAACGTCGGCGATCTCAGCGATGTCGTCACCGCCTTTCTCGAACACCACTCCGCCGCGGCCACCACCTTCAACGAGCTGGCCGTCGGTCAAAATGCCGAGCCGTGGGAGTGCGGTAACACCCGCCTCGATGACGCTTTCATCAGCGTGGTCTTCGACCGGGTGGAGAACGGGGCGGAAGCCTCCGACGCGGCCGGCGCCATCGCCGCCAGTGACGACCCAACCCGCGACATGCTCAACCTCGTGCACACACTCGAGTCGTTGTCCGCGGCGTCGTGTCAAGGGCTCGCTTCCCAGGTCACCGAACCGGCTTTGCGCGCGGCGGCCGCAACCATCGGCGTCGCCTCCGCTCGCCAGGCGGCACTGATCGCGTTGCGGCTCAACCCCGGCGGCTACGTCTCGGCGACCGATGCCGAGAGTGCGCAGCCAGCCGTTGTTGCCACCACGGCCGCGCCGACCACGACTCAGAACATCGCCGCCCCGGCCGACGACAGCAACGCTGACGCAACGGCGACGCCGCCGCTCACCGAGGTCCCGCTGCCGGTGGCCATTCCCGCTCAGTTCGGCTCGCTTGCCCCGATCGGCTACGTGGGTGGTGCCGGCGACGAGAACGGGGTGCGGCTGAAGCTGAACTTCGAAACGCCGAGCCTCAACTCGTTCGCATACCCATTCGACGTGTGCTCATAGCCCGCGCGTAGAGCACCGCACCCGTAGACTTCACGATGGTGGTGAGTCGGCCGGGTGGCCGCGGTACGGCTTGACCGTATCGAGGAAAGTCGGGACTCCACAGAGCAGAGTGCTGGCGTGAGCCAGGTCGGGGCGACCTGACGGAAGTGCAACAGAGAGAGACCGCCGATGGGCTGTTGGTCCTTGGACCGACAGCCACAGGTAAGGGTGCAACGGTGCGGTAAGAGCGCACCAGCGTGCGAGGCGACTCGCACGGCTCGGTAAACCCCACTCGGAGCAAGGCCAAGCAGAGAGAACGGACTGCTCGTTCGCCGGCCCCGGTCGGCAACTCTCGGGTAGGCCGCATAGAGGGATGGTCACCGTCGACTCGCTTCGGCGATGGCGACACAGAATCCCGCTTACAGGCCGACTCACTACCGCTACCCCGCTGACCAGGGGAAACGCGGCCCGCCGGTCGGGTCGTGGACACATTCACGACACACGGCGTCACCAGCGTGCCTACAACGCCGCCTCCGAGCGCGGTAGCCACGACGCCGACGCCGCCTCAATCGCGTCGCGCGTCCGCTCCTCGTCGGTCGGCCAAAGGTGCGTGTAGACGTCCAGGGTTTCGGCTGGCGAGGCATGACCCAGCACCGCTTGCACGGCGGCCACCGACAGCCCGGCGGCGATGAGCGACGATGCCGCAACGTGTCGCAGGTCGTGTGTTCGGGTGCGGTCGAGCCCCGCGGTCGCGCACGCCTGCCGGTAGTGATCCGACCAGTTCGACCGCGGCACCGGCCCGCCGCGCGTCGTCGTGAAGATCAACCCCTGGTCGCCAGCGGGGAACTCGGCCAAGTGCGCGGCGAGTAGCTCGACGACGCGCACCGGCACCGGGATGGTGCGTATGCCCGCTTTCGTCTTGGGCGATGCGAACCCGGTTTGGCCCGCGACGTTCGCGAGCTGGCGATCGACGCGGATCGACCGTCGCAGGAAGTCGACACGATCGACGGTCAGCCCGAGGCACTCCCCCAGCCTGAGCCCCACCGTCGCCATGAGTAGGACACCGGCGCTCCATCGCGGCGGCATTCCCTCTGCCAGCTCGGGCACCTTGCCCGCCACCTGCGCGATGTGTCGTGGGTCGACTCGTCGCTCGGTCTTCGCGCCGACCTTGACGCGCTCCGCGGGATTCTTCACGATGCGCCCATCGTCGACCGCTTCACGCAGCACGGCGGCGAGCGTGAACACGACGGCGCGCGCGGTCGTCGACGCGACCGCCTTGCTTCCCGCGCCCGAGGCTGTGGTCGTGTCGCGCTGCAACGATCCAGCGAACTGCTTGACTGCCTCGCGGTCGATCGTGGAGAGTTGGCGTCGACCGAACGCGGGCACTAGGTGCTTCCTAATGTGCGCAGCAAAAGTCTCGGCCGTCGTTGGCTTCACGGTCTGGCGCTTCCGATCTAGCCATCGCTCGGCGTACTCAGCAAACGTCATCTTGCCCGCGGACGGGTCGACATACTCGCCGCTGTTCTTGCGATGTTCGATCGATGTGAGGAAGGCGTCAGCCTCCTCCTTCTTCTTGAACGTCTTGGAGCGTTGCGCGCCATCCGGCGTCCGGTATCGCACGCGATGCTGAACCGCCCGGCCGTTCTTGTCCCTGGTCGTGTCGATGCTTGCCACTGTCAGCCCTCCTTGTTGTCGAGACTGCCGGCGAGAAGTCGCCGACACTTTGCAGTCATGCGGCCGCCGGTTCGGCCCTCACTCTGATCCGGTCGGTCGGTTATCAGGCCGCGGCGTTCCGCCTCAGCGAGCCACGTTCGCCATGTCTTTTCCGACGGCCGCGAATTCGTCGGCGACTCACCCTCCTCGACGAGCCAGCGAATCGGTGTGCGCGGTTCGTGCTTCATCGCCGCCACGAACTCGGCTACCCGCTCCGCGTAAAACTCATCGCCCCGACCCCGTCGACCCGGCCGCGACCGCACGACCTCGCGGCGAAGCGACGGCGGCAACAGGAACCGCAACGGCGACGTCGTGAGCAGCTCCTCAATCCGGTCGTTGAGCTCGCCCATATTCAACGTGCGGAGCACCGTCGCGGGCAGCGGTCGCGGCAGACCGTCCGACGACTCGACGGCCACGCGCCGCAGCCCCGCGCGTGCACCGTCGGAAACGACCTCAACGCGCAGATCCCAGCCCGGCAAGTACTCGCGTTGCACGCCCTCAATGCCGACTACTGGCCGACCGATGTGTCGCCACTCCATTTTCCTACCCTCCGAACAATGCAGACATCGTTGACAAGACGGGAGGGTAGCAGAGTACAACGGGAACTATCCACGTTTCAGACGATCATGGAGGAACAAGAGATGGTTGAGAACCTCCTCACCTGCACCGAAACCGCCGAGCATCTCGGCGTCCCAGAAAAGACACTCGCCCAGTGGCGCTATCACGGCAAGGGTCCGGCCTACGTGAAGATCGGCAAATACGTGCGCTACCGCCCCGGCGACGTCGCGGCGTACCTCGCCGAAAACACCGTGCAACCGCGACCCGCGGCGTGACCCGCTCGCGAACGAGGCCAGCCGAAGGGCTGGCCCCGCTGGTCGAATCGCCGCCACAGCGCACCGACAGCTGGCACGTTACCGCGGCAGCTGCGAGCTGGCGCGCCATCGACGCACTCGACGCGGGGCGCTGATGGCCGCGCAGCGCACAAAACCTGCGGTCGCGCAGCGGCCGATTCCGCACAACCTCCCAGCGGAAGAAAGCACACTCGGCACGATGCTCCTGTCGCTGGACGCAGCCCGCGCCGTCGTCGAGCTGGTGACCGCCGCCGACTTTTTCAAGCCCGCCCACGGTCACATTTTCCACGCGATCACGCAGCTCCTCGCCAAGCCTGACCCGCGCGTCGACGTCGTGCTGGTCGACGAACAGCTGCGCCAGAACGGGCTACATGATGAGGCTGGCGGATCGCAGTTCCTCATGGAGCTAACGACCGCGACCACGTCGATCGGAAGCGCGGCGAAGTACGCGGCCATCGTTAGGAACACCGCGGTCCAGCGCCGGATGATCGCGACCGCTGCGCAGATCACCGACCTCGGCTACATGACCGACGACCCGACGACGGCGATCACGCGTGCGCGCCAGCTCGTCGCCGACCTCGACGCGACACGGATGATCCACGCCGACGAGCCGATCGAACTGATCGACTGGTCAACGCTTCACGACCGCGGTGACGAGTACATCGACGGCGTGCTCATGCCCGCCCGCTGGTCCGCGTGGTGTGCCAGCGCGAAAGTGGGCAAGAGCACCCTCGCGGTGTGCCTGACGACTTCCGTCTCGAAAGGGATCAGCCCGCTCGACGGCACTCGCCGCGACCCGCTGACCGTGCTGTACATCGACGCCGAGATGGGCCGACACGACCTGCACGAACGACTTGTCGACCTCGGCCACGACCCGGCGAAGCTCACCCGCTGGCACGCCAGTGACCTCCCCCCGAAGCTCGACACAGCCGAGGGTGGAAACGCGATCGTCGCCGCCACGCGTCAGCTCAGTGCCGCCATCGTCGTCATCGACGGCATCAACGGCGTCGTCTCGGGTGCCGAGAAGGACGACACCACCTGGCGCGCGTTCTACGACTGCACGGTCCGACCGCTGAAGCGCGACGGCGTCGCAGTGCTGACGCTCGACAACCTCGGCAAAGACCACACGCTCGGCCCACGCGGCTCGTCCGTCAAACTCGACAAGGCCGACGCCATCGTCCGACTCACCCGCACCGACAACGGCATCCGACTGCAAGCAACCCACCGCCGATCCACCGCGTTCGACGCCGAACTCACCCTCACCGCGTACGGACTCGACGGCACCGAGGCGGTCGCGTTCCGCAGGACGTCATCGGCATGGCCCGACGGAACCAGCGACGCCGTCGCACTCCTCGACCAGCTCGGCCTACCCGCTGACGCCGGCCGCAACCGCGCCCGGCAGATCCTCAAGGACGCCGGTCGACCGATGAGCGACAACCTGCTCAAAGCCGCGCTGCGCTACCGCAAATCCCACGTCGAAACCATCCCGCTGCCGCTGGAAGAAGGCCCACAAGATGAGACGTTCTGACGACCCAAAACCTGGGCGAGCTTTCCCCCGCCCAGCTTGTCCGACCATTTCGCCCAGGCCCGACGCCCAGCCCGACGAAACCCACACGACCAACGGCTCGCCCAGCCCTGCGCCCAGGTTCGCCCAGGTACCCGCGGCTGAAGGGGGTGGCGGGGGTGTGGTGCGTAGCCCACCCCCGCAACCCAGCCCAGAGCCCGGCGGCTGCGACCACTGCAACGCGTACCAAACCGTCACCGCCGACCCTCAACTGCCGGGCCTATGGCACAACCGCATCCACCACGACGACTGGTGCCCGTGGCTCGCGAGCAAGGAGCACCGATGACAACCCACCACGCGAGGAACCCCCACCGTGATCGACACCTACCGGCCCCAGTGGCACCGAAACGCCGCATGCCACGGCCAAACGTCGAGCTTCTTCCCGAAGCGCGGCCAGCCCATCGACGACGCCCGCGCCATCTGCGCAGCTTGCCCAGTACTCGACCAATGCCGCGAGTACGTCACCCGCGTCGCCGCGCCCGAGATGTACGGCGTGTGGGCAGGACTCAGCGAACGACAACGACGACAGCTGCGCCGCGCTCGACGCGCCAGCTCGACGTGACGCCCACCCCCCCAGGGGTACCAACGCGGGCGGTCGGGCGGTCAGGGTCAAAGGGGGCTGCGCGGTGACGTGAGGATGAATTGCGCGCTCGTTTTTAGCGCTCCCCGAGTGCAACCAATCGACCCGCCCCCCAAGGGCAAAACCAGAGCAGAAGGAGACCAACGAATGAGCAACGACGACGACACGACTGAGGGTTTCGACGGCGAGCATCGCTTCGAGCTGAACGGTGACGAGCTGACCACGTCGGCACCGGCGGTGCTGGTGGTGCTGGATGAGGACTGGTGGCGCAAGCTGGTCGCGCAGCTCGACGATGTCGGCATCGACAAGCTGCTGGCTGGTGAGCTGCGGTACACCGCGTTCGCTGACGACGGGGTGGCATCGTTGCCGCTGGTCCCGCCGCAATGGCTCCGCGATGAAATCGAGTCGGAGTTGTAGAGTGCCCCTGTTCGGTCGAGCGATTCGATCGGGCGGAACTCCAGGGCGCGATGCCCACCCGTCCAGAGGTGCAGGCGCGAGGCCGCACGACTTGCCGGTGACTTCCCCGCATCGACTAGCCCAGGAGGCTTCACGCACATGCCCGTAACCACTGAAAGTTTCGACGGCTTCACTTGCCGCGATGACCTTGCGACGTTCGTCGCCAACGCGGCGGTAGGTGGCGCGCCGTTCGCGCGTTCACTCACGCCGCTGCCAACTGAACGCGGTGGTGTCGCGTTCCCGACCGTCGCGCCCGACGGATTCGATTGGGTGAGCGAAGGCGCGCCGATTCCCGAGGTCGATCTGCACGACGACGCGAATGTTGTCGCCGTCGCCAAGCTCGCCGGCCTCGTGAAGATGAGCAACGAGTTCGTTGGCGACAACGAGCTGCCGATCTCGAACCTGCTGCGCGACGCCGTAGCGGACTCGATGGGTCCAAAGCTCGACGTCGGTCTGCTGTTCGGCGGCGGAGCACCCGAGCCGAACGGGATCCTCGCGCTCGCCGCCGAGTCAGTGATCGGCCCCGACTTTCGTTCGTCGATCATCGGCGCGTGGGGTGAGCTCGTCGATGCAGGCGCGAACCCGGAGAGCATCGTCGCGTTCGCGAGCGCGGGCGTCGTCGCATGGGAACTCGGCCGCACGAACGACCAGGGCACACCGGTGCACGCCGACGGCGCGGCCGCGATGGTCGGGCCGGGCATCAAGCTGGTAGCTGTTCCGTCGTTGTCGGCCGGTGCAACGCTGGTCGCTGACGTGTCGCGGTTGTTCCTCGTCTTGCGCGACGACTTCGAGGCGAAGTTCAGCGAGCACGCTGCGTTCGCCAACGACCAGACGGTCATGCGCGTGAAGGGTCGATTCGCGATCGCGTGCCCGACACCGGGCAAGGCGTTGCGCGTCATTCCGAACGCGTCCTAAGCGTTCCTTGATCGTCTCTTCAAGCCCGGCGATCGAGGGGCGACGGTCGCGCTGCTCGATCTTTCGGGCGAGCTGCGCGACTACCCCCGGTGCGTTCCCCATCCGCGTTTTTCTTCGTCGTTGAGCGCGGACGGGGGGCGGCCACCGTCACCAAAATGAGAACGGGACCGACCCGGCAAAGTCGGCCCCGATCCACACAACGAAGGAGCGTCATGGTCTCCAGCGCAGAAGGCCCGCACGGTAGCGCGTGCGAAGTGATCGAGAAGCGGTCGTCGTTCGAGACTGCCGACATCGGCGAAGTGCTCAACGAACTGACAGCGATGACCGCGGCCGAACGTCGCCAGCTCGCATGGTCGCGGTTCGATCGCGTCCCCTGACTTAGGTCCCCCCGCCGCTAGAAATCCACCACAGCCGCTACACGTTCCCCCCGGCAGCGGACGAGCGCTCTCGAGTGCCTGGCTGCGCTCTACGCTGGAATCGTGTCCCTGTTGATTGAACCGCGGCCGTCGCGTCGAGCTGGTGCCAGCCGCGACCTGCTCGACGAGTGGGAAGCCAACGCGTACGCGGTGCGCCGCCACCACCTCGCAACCGCGGCGAACACTCGTTTCGACGACGACCTTCCCCAGCAACCGTGGCGACACATAGCCGAAACTCGCGCAGCGCTCCACGCCCTCTCGTCTGGCACAGTTTGGGCCACAATATGAACGGCGCTCTGCTTGTGGCGTCGATCGCGACCGCCCTGTTCACGGCAGTACTCGCGTGGGTGACTTGGCAGCTTGTCAAATCCACGAAGGAGATGGCCGACGCATCGAAGCTGATGGTGCGCGTCACGCAGGACGCCGCACCTCGGCCCGCCCTCGTTCCGTACCTGTTCATCTACGCCGACAACGTCTTCCTCGATCTGCTCAACGCCGGCGACGGCGCAGCGATCGATGTCGACATCAAGATCACGTGGAACCGTCGGGACGACGCCGTGACGGTACTCCGGTCGAGCGAGACCCGCTGGCGTGCGTCCGTCCTTCCCGCCGGGAAGCGCGTGCGATTCAACCCCAAGGTGGGCGGCGAGGGTTGGCTTACCGTCAAAGCACTCGGTGTCCTAGAAAGCGTGACCGTCGTCGGCACGATGAAGGATGCGCGTGGGGACGGGCTCACGGTCAACGCGTCGATCGACGAGCCGGGCAAGCTGCACGACTTCGAGGTCGAAGCACAACGCCAATACCCGTCGAACTACGAACCCGACGAAATCGTCGCGGCGTCACTCCAGAAGATCGCCAACGTCATCGAGAAGCGACTCCCTCAGAGCTGACGGTTGCTACGGAAGCTTGTCGGGGCAGAAGGTCGACAGCGCTAATTCCTGGAAGCTGCCCGCAAAGTCGTCGCCGAGCGTCGCGATCATGTCCGTCACGTCGCCCGCGCACAACGTCCGGGCGAAAGCCACAGCGTCGATCGCCGAGCCGTCCGACTCGGGCACGCCGATCTGGAAGCGTTCTATCGCCTCGGCGCGGAACGCGTCTTCGTCGATGCCGTCACCGACGGGCGGCAGCGTTGTCACTCCGAGCTCGATCGCCAGGTCGGTCGTGCAGTAACTCGCTACGACCCTGTCGATCTCATCGGGCGTCGCCGGCGTTCCCACGGCCAACGACTGGCAGTAGTTCTTGAGATAGCCGAGCGCGGCGTCGTCATTGACGAACGCATCAGCGTCAACCGCTCGCCAGTCCTTAAGGAACCGTTCCCGAGTCGATGGCTCGTCTGAAGTGCTGGAGCAACCCGCGAGCGCGGTCAGCGCCACGCCGATGAGTACGAAGGTCTTGGTCATCGCCAGGACGCTACATGTCGTGGTCGCGACCGTGACACAAGAAAGACACAGCGTGTCGGGAAGTGGCAGGAAATAACGGGAACCACGAGGATGCATCGCCGCAGGTAGTCGGCCCTTTCGATGAATCACCGCAGGTCGTCGATGGTGCCTCAATCGTTTCCCGCTTACAGGCCGACTCACTACCGCTACATACCCTGGCCTGACCTCCAAGGACGTCGCCGGTCGGTATGTCCGAGGGGGAAGTCGAAACGTTGTACGTTTTGTTTCAGCAGGTAACCGGCCTGCGAGAGCAGAGGGGAAAGCATGTACACACTTGGGGCAATCTTGTTGTTGGCAGTCTTGTTGGGGGCCGTGGTCGCAGTAATCGACTCGGTGCTTGACGTTGCCAAGCTCAAGGACGTTGTCGCGAAAATACCAGTGATCGGGGCTCATTGGGGTCTCGGCATCAGCATCCTCATGATCTGGCTTCTCGATCTGGCGCCAGCCGCCGGATGGGGAGTCTGGATGAAGGACGACTGGATGAACATTGTGGCCAATGGCGCCATCGTCTACGGGGCTATCCCGTTGAAGGATGCCGTCGTGTCAATGGTCAATAAGGGCCTTCGCGCCTAACCCAACGACGGCCGCAAACGGCCGGACCGTATTGCAGAAGGGGCCACCCGCAAGGTGGCCCCTTCTGCTTTCCCCCGGAAGAGTGCCCCCAAACGGCGAGGCTAAGTTGGCGCCCATGAAATCTGTCGAGCAATACGCCGCCGAATACCGCGACAAGGTCCAGCTGGAAGTACACGACGAGCAGGTGCTCGCAGTCGGCGTGCTCAGCCGCCCGGGAAGCCTCGGCAGCGTGGCGCTGATGAAGGTCAGCCCACTGGCCGGGCTGATCAAGAGCCACTCGGGCAAGTCGGCATCGGCAGACCTGCCGCCCAACGTTGTTGTCGCCGCCACCGCCACGCGGGTGCTGTTCTTCGCGTTCAAGCCGAAGATGACTTCCATTGTCCTCAAAGGTCTCGTGCGTGCACTGCCGCGGGCGGGTTTGCAGCTGACAACCGAGTCAGGTTCGCTGGCGACGCGGGTCACGTTCGTGTCAGCCGACGGCTCGTCGTTCCAGCTCGACAGCAATCGCAGCATCGGTCAGTACCAACGACTCAACGACGGCCTGCTGGCCACACTCGGCGCCACCGCCTAGCCGAAGCGAGATCTGGGTGCGTTCCGTTCCGGTTTCCGCAACGAAATAGCCCCAGAAGCCAGTTTGAGACGATTCAGCCCCAGAAACCGGTGGCGCACGAGACGGTGTGTCAGCGCGACGGGGCGACGTTGAAACCGGCGAGAGCAGGCCCTCGGTCTCCGACCGTCAGCGTCGTGATGCGGGCGTGGTCGACCTGGCTACGCCACACGATGTCGGCGCCGACGCCAAGGGCCCACGCCATGGCCACCTTGATCGGCGTCGCATGCGTCACCACCACTATCACCTGATCGCGCGCTGCCACCGCCAGTTCATCACATGCCGAGTTCACTCTCGCGGCGAGCGCGCTGAGCGACTCACCACCCTCGGGCGTGAAGTCGGGGCTCGTCATCCACCGTCGCAGCACCTCACGCGGCAACTCCGACATCTGCGCCCCATCGAACTCGCCGAAGTCCATCTCCAACCAACGCTCATCAAGTTCCACGTCGACACCGAACACCGCCGCCGTTTGGCGAGCACGCAACGACGGCGAACTGATCAGGCGATCAATACGCGCAAACGCGGCCGACAGCGCCGCCACCTGCGTCTCGCCGACATCGTCGATCGGCAGATCGAGGCGACCCTGCAGGCGGCCGCCGGCGTTGGCCGCGGTGCGGCCGTGGCGCACGAGGTGGATCACGGTCACGCCACCTTGCCGTCGGTGAGAACGCCCGACCGCAGAAACTCGCGCCGCCGCGTCGGGTCGCCAAGCCCGAAGCGTCGCCCCGCCCAAACCAACATCGCCGCACCCAAGACCTCGAGCACCGCGTTCAGCCACCCGCGTTCCAGAGCAGGCACCTCCGTATGCCCCCACGAACCGGCGAATGGCCACCAGAAAACAGCGGTGGCGGTGAAGGCACCGTCCCAGACGAGATGCAGCATCATGCCGATCGGCAGACCGAGCAATAGCCGACGAATCGGCTTGCGGCCGGCGGTGATCAGCATCACCGCCATCAAGGCGGCGACTGCGACGGTGAGGCTGTGTGCCCAGTGGGCGTCACCGCCCGGCACGTCAACGACGTCGGGTAGCAACCCACCGACAAGCAGTAATCTGTAGTCGAAGCGTGGGTCGGTGAACACGAACCAGACCGACACCAAGGCCGTGCCGAGGAACCACAGGAACACGGCGCTACCGAACCAGCATGCGACCACATTGCGGACACTCGGCGACCTCGCCGGCCGCGACCGACTTCACGCCGTCGAGTTCGGCCGGCGAGAGATCCATGTGACAGCCGCTGCAATGCGACCCCTGCAAGCGCGCCACCGCGATTCCGTGAAACTGCGTGCGAACATGTTCGTAGCGGCTCAGCTCGTCTGGTGACAATTGCTCGATGGCCGATCGGCGGGCGACTGCGAGCGCCGCGGCTTCGGCATCGAGCGCCGTCGCTGCCGTCGCCAATGCGGAAGCCGCCGCCGTCAGCTCCGCTTCGCAGTTCGGCAACTCGGCTAGCCGTGCGGCCAATTCGGCTTGGCCTTCGCCGAACACTTCCAGCGCCGCCAATTCGTCGTCGTCGAGTTCACCGCGTCTGGCGTTGATGGTCGCGATCTCGTGCATCAGCGCTTCCGCTTCGCGTGGTGCGATCACGGTCTTCAGTTGCGACTCGAGCCGTGAGCGCTTGGTCGTCAGGTCGGCCGCGGCATGCTCGGCGGCATCGATGGCCGACTGGGCCGCCGTCACCCGCCGCTCGGCGTCGGCGACTTGCGAGCGCAGCCCTGCGAGCGCGTCGGCCGCCACCTTGTGCACCGCAACCTCGGGCAGCCGGGGGCGCTTGTTGGCGATTGCGTCGAGTGCGGAATCTATTTCCTGCAATGCGGAGAGCGCAGCAGCATTCATGGTTTCTCGTCGATGAAATCGATATCGGTCGGCGGTTTCTCACATAGATACACGAACACCTTCTCCGGGTCGATCGATGGTACCGGAGCACGCGGGTCGAGCACCTCTGGCGGAACCGCCGTGCCATTGCGCAGTATCTCGACCACCGGGCGGGCGGCGGTTGCCGGCGGGGTCGTGTTTATCGGTGTCGTGTCGCCGACGACCGTCGACGGCGGCTCCGTTGGCGGTGGCGGTGCCACGGTCGTCGTCGTGTACTCCTCGGCAATCGTTATGCCCGGAATGTCTCCGCTGACCAGTTCGGCCAAGCACTCCTCACGTGGCACGTAGACCCGCCGCGACTTGCGCGGGTTCTTCGGCGGATCCGGCCAATCGAGCTCAGGTAAGAAGGTATGCGCCGCCTCCATGTATGCACCCCAGATGCGCGATGGATAGTCGGCGCCTTGCACCTTGCCGCCACGACCCATCTCGGCAGCGAATTCGGGGATTCCCACCATTGGTGTATAGCCGCTCGGATCGCCGACCCATACAGCGGTCGTGTACTGCGGCGTACCGCCGACGAACCAGGCGTTGGTGTTGTCGTCCTGCGTCCCGGTCTTGCCGGCCGCAGGGCGAGAAAAGTTCTTCAGGTTCCGAGCACCTGTGCCCTTGCGAATCACACCCTTCAGCGTTTGGACAGTGGCGTTGGCCACGCCGACGTCGAGCACCTGAGTGCCTGGGTCGGCATGCGTATAGCTGCGGGCACCGTCGGGGCCGTCGATGTACTCGACGTAGTACGGATCGTGGTGCAAGCCCTGGTTGGTGATGGTCTGCATGCCGGCGGCCATATCCATCGCCGACATTGCGTTGTTGCCGGTGGCGGTGAGACCGAGAGGAAGGAAGGGCTCGTGCTCGCCTTCGGGTTGGCCCTGATAGAAGTACGTGGAGTGTGACAGTCGGTAGACGGAATCGACGACGCGGTGGAGCCCGACTGCATAACTCAGCCGAACGAAGCCGCAGTCGGTCGACCGCCAGGTATTCGGCCCGTTGAACGGTCCCAACACCCCGTACCCGGAGTTCACCGTCTTGGTCGTCTGACGACCATCACGAAAGTCGGGAACCGTACAGGGCCGCACACCGTTGATCTCGTCGTTGGGCTGCACACCAGCCTGGTAGGCGGCGGCCAGGATGAAGGCCTTGATGCTCGATCCGGTCTGGCGTGGCACGAGTGCCATGTTGATCTCCCCTGCCGCCACATCCGAGCGCAACCCGCTGCCGCCCACCATCGCTCGAATCGCGCCAGTCGTGGTGTCGAGTGAAACCACCGCCGCGTCGAACTGGTGAGCGGGTGTCTCCGGAAGGATGTTGCGCGCACTCTCCGCCACTAACTGCAGCGCCGGATCGAGTGTTGTGTGGATTCGCAACCCGCCGCGGTAGAGCAGGTTGGCGCGCTCCTGCTCGGTGGCCCCGAGGATGTTCGACTTCGTCAGCAGGTAGTCCCGAAGCGCGACCGTGTAGTACGTCGGCACGGTAGTCAGTGTGGCGATAGAACGCACCTGGTCGGGTATCGGCCAGGTCGCAATCAACGCTTCGCCCCGAAGCGGCGTCATCAACTCGACGTCGACCAATCGATTGATCACCTGCTCGAAGCGTCGCTGCGACACCTCCGGCTCGGTGATCGGATCGAGGCTCGACGGCGACCGCACCAAGCCGGCAAGAAAAGCGCCCTCCACCATCGACAGCTCCGACGCGGACTTGCCGAAGTAGACCTCCGCCGCTGCCTGCAACCCGTAGGCGTTGTTGCCGAAGAAAACCGTGTTGATGTAACGCTCAAGAATCTCGTCCTTGCTCTTCTCTTTCTCGAGCATCGTGGCGTAGTGAGCCTGCAGCGCCTTGTAGCGCCCATCGCGGGGCAGCCCGGCGAGGAACTCGTTCTTCACGACCTGTTGCGTGATCGTGCTCGCTCCTTGCGTCGGCGCGTCGCTGGCGAAGTTGGAGAGCAATGCACGGAGGAATCCACGCAGGTTGACTCCGTGGTGGAAGTAGAACTCGCTGTCCTCGACGGCAAGCAAGGCGTCGATCACTCCACTGGGGACCTGATCGATCTTGATCGGTTGCTGGTTCTCGCGTTCGAACACGGCGATCACATTGTCGGCCACGTCATACACCAACGACCGTTGCGACAACGATTGGAACTCGGGAAGCGTGACGGGCAGTTCTTGGTGCGCGTTCGCAATGTGCCACAACCGCGGTGCAATGGCCAGCACAACGGCCGTGCTCAGCAGGGCGCCGGCGAGGATGATCGCGACGAAGCGGAGGGGCCAGGCGATGCGGTGCACGTTGCACCGCACGCTAGTTGCGATGTGCCGTGCGCAGGCAGCACCCGTTACCGTTCCCGCATGTCAAAACCACGCCCCTTCCGCTTCGGTATCCAAACGTCGGCCCCCAAGAGCCGCACCGATTGGGCCGAGCTGGCGCGCCGCGCCGAGGGACAGGGCTTCTCGTGCCTGACGATGCCCGATCACTTCGGCAACCAGATGGCGCCGATGCCGGCGCTGATGGCGGCGGCCGCAGCAACCGAGAAACTACGGGTTGGTGCGCTCGTGTTCGACAACGACTTCAAGCACCCGGTGGTCCTGGCCAAGGAGTTGGCGACAATGGATCTGCTGAGCGACGGTCGGCTGGAGATCGGACTCGGCGCCGGTTGGCTGAAGAGCGACTACCAGCAGTCCGGAATTCCGTTCGACTCCGCCGGCGTGCGCATCGATCGTTTCGTGGAAGCCCTGCACATCATCAAGCGGGCAATGCAACCAGGCAAGTTCTCATTCGGCGGCGACCACTACACAATCACCGATTACGAGGGACACCCACAACCGGTGCAGGACAATCCCCCGATAATGATCGGCGGCGGCGGCAAGCGAGTGCTTGCGATCGCCGCGCGAGAGGCCGACATCGTCGGTATCAACGCCAGCATGCACGCGGGAACCATTGGCCCTGAGACCTTCGCCGACATGACCGCCCGCGCCGTCGACGAGAAGATCGCGATTGTTCGCGCCGCGGCCGGTGACCGCCTCAGCGAGATCGAGCTGAGCGTGCCGGCGTTCATGTTCAACGTCACCGACGGCGACGGGGCGCAGGCGCGCAGTCGTCTTGCCGAGAACCTCAATGTCGATGCGGAGATGTTGCAGACCTCACCGTTCTCACTGATCGGTTCGCCACCCGAGTTGATCGAGAGATTGCTCGAGCGACGCGAAAGATGGGGCTTCTCGTACGTGATCATCGCCAGCACAGACGTCGAAAAGTTCGCACCGGTCGTGGCCGCCCTCGCCGGCACCTGAGCGATCATCCGATAGTCGGCGCGCCGAAATGCGGGCGCGCCAAGGCGCGCCGAAATTAGCTCGTTGTGGTTGCTACGCCCCGGCCGGTCGCCAGCGGCGTGGGCCGGTCAGAGAGCGCGAACCTTGAGAGCCTCGTCGCCCTTCTTGCCCTGGCCGATTTCGAACTCGACGGTCTGGCCCTCTTCGAGAGAGCGGTAGCCCGAGCCTTCGATGTTCGAGAAGTGTACGAACACGTCGTCGCCGCCCTCGCGGGCGATGAATCCATAGCCCTTCTGGGCATTGAAAAACTTGACTGTTCCTGTGGTCATTTTGATGTACCTCTAATTCCGAGACGCCCATGTGGCGAATCGGGTATCACGTTAGCCGCGAATGACGGCGATCGGTGCCATGTCTGGCGCAAGTGCCAGCGCGTCACCGCAGTGGATCCGGCGAAATCAACGCCAGCGAGAAAGTCTCCTTGTAGGTCACCCCACCGACGACGGTGTCGGCAAGGGTCTCTTTCGCCAACTCCGCGGCAATCAGTAGTCCATGATCGTCGAGAAACCAGTCGAGCGTGATGTGCTCGTGGTATTGGTCTTCGTCGGTCACGGTCATCTGCACGTGCTGAACGGCGACGTCGGTGCCCTGAACCGTGCGTGTCGTTCGCTCCAGCACTTGCCAGACCGGAAACCAAGGAGCGCCGCCGATCGTGCATGTGAGCGGTGCCGGCTCCGACGATGTAGTGGCCGGGGGCTCGGCGGCGATGAGCAACACCGAGCGATCACAGGCAAGATCTTCGACCTTTTCCTGACCGAAGAACACGTGGTACGCCCCGCCGGTCGGCTGCAGCTCGATTCCCTCTGAGGTGATGCAGAGCCGCCAAACGTCGTGGCGTTCCTTGAGAGCGTCCCACTGCAACTGCACGCCACAGTCGGCGGACGTGTATGTGATCGTCGTCTCGTCGGGGTAGACGTGCTCCGCGCCGTCGAGTGCATCGATGCTCTCCCGACCGACTGTGGCATAGCGATAGACACCGAGTGCCGGCAGGGTTTGCTGCCGCCGTGCCGTCGTGAGTGGGGCGGTCGTGGTGGTCGTGCCGGGAGCGCTCGGCGCCGAGTCGCGGAAGCGATCGAGCGCTTCGGCGGTCGTCAACTGATGCGTCACGTCGTTGAGGACCAGTACCCTCACAACCACGAGTGCGGCACCGATCAGGACAACCGCGATCGCCAGCGCCCACCAACGGCGTCGACGTGTTCGCGAACCCTCGGTCGCCACGGTCGACACACTAGCCGTCAGAACGGGACGATGGTCGAGAGCAGACCGGCACCTGCCGCGCGGCCGGCAAGGGTGCGGCAGAACTCAACCGCGTCAAGTTCGAGCGTAACGATCGGAGCGGCGCTGTCACCGGACCCGTGGAAGGCGAAGGTGCCGCCGGCTGCACCGGTGAGAGTGATTGCAACAGCTTGGCCGTGGCGACGCGCCCACTCGGCGGCCACATCGGCGACGACACGACCATCGTGATCGGCGGTGAGCACGAGCTGTCGGCCGGTCGCCCGCGCGGCATCGACGCGATGCATCCATAGATCACGGAGGTAGATGGTGTCGACCAGGTAGCCGAGCGACCACTTCTCGGCCACCGGCCCATCGACCTTCATCTTCAGACGGCGCACAACAGCGGGCAGCTTGGTGCGCTTGCGCACGGTAATCGGTGCGACGACAATCAGGCGGTCGACCAGGTCGGCGGGTGCAATGTGCAAACGTTCCGCGACCTGAACCGAGGAAAGCGCGGCTTCGAGTGCGCCGCCGACCGACTTCTGCCGCCGCTTCGCGGCACGTAATTGATGAAGGTTCTGCTTCACAGAGGTAGCGGCTTCGCATGCCGCGAGAACGTGGAGGTACATGTGATGCACGTTCCACGCCGGGCAATCGGTGGCGGCCGACCAGTCGGCATCGCTGAGCGACGTCAGGAGGTCGATTGTCCGTTGCAGTTCGACGCGTTGCAGTTGCATCGCTGCCTCGTGAGCCAGCGGCCCGCGTGCGACGGCAGCGGTGGTGTCAGTGCTCACCGTTGATCGCCCGGATCAGAAAGTGACGACTTGACCGGCTGCCGCGATCAGTTCCGCGGCGGCGGTCGGTGTCATCCAGGTGCCTGCCACTCTTGCAAGATCGTCCTCGGTGACCCCACGGGCCACTGCGCAACCCTTTCAAACGAAGACCGGTATTGCGTGCTCACGAACCTTGGCGATCAGGTCCCGCAGCGGAGCAAATCCGACGCCCTCGAGTCGATCGCCGACATCGGCTCGCAGAACCTCCGACGAGTCGCCGACGAGCATGATGCCGGTACTCTGTCCCGCTTCGAACGAGCCGTTGGCCGCAAGGTGCCACGGGATCGTCGCGCGGGTCGGATCGGATTTTCCACTGGCAGCGATGTAGAGGATGTCCATGTCGCGACGATAGCCCAGCGCCAATTACCCCCGCGCCGAACCATCACGATTACGGTGGGGCGACTTCGCCGACCGAGGGGGTGTGATGGCGCGGATACTCGACTACAACGGCCGCGACGCCGATCGGACAGTGACCGTCGCATCCATCATCGCGCTCAGGAACTCGGGGCAGCAGTTGGCGCAGGTAACTGCGGCGACTGCCGACGAGTCTGCGGCCGCAGAGGCTGCAGGCATCGAAATGGTCGTTTGTATGGGGGCTTCGGTTGCGGCTGTGCGCCGCGGGTCGGCGCGGGTGTTCGTCACGGCGGCGATCGACTTCGGTGGTGCGGTCACACTCGACGAGCTACTAGCGGCCGCCTTGCAGGCCCTCACCGACGGTGCCGACGCCGTCATCACTGCCCGGCGGCTCGACTGCGTACGCCGACTGGCCGAGGAAGACATACCCGTGATGGGCCACCTCGGCTTCGTTCCCAAGAAGTCGACGTTGTACGGCGGCGTGAGAGCCGTCGGCAAGACCGCCGACGAGGCAACTGCTTTGTGGAAACAGTTTCGACGACTCGAGGAGGCCGGTGCCTTCGCAGTGGAATGCGAATTGATCCCAGCGAAGGTGATGGCGGAGATCAATCAACGAACCGGGATGGTGACTATTTCGCTGGGCTCCGGACCCGACGCCGACGTGCTCTTCCTGTTCAGTTCCGACATCTGCGGCGAGAGTCCGCGAAAGCCGCGCCACGCGCGGGCATACGGCAATCTCGCGGCGCTGTACTCACAGGTCACCGCCGAGCGCGTGCGTGCGCTCTCGGCTTTTCGTGCCGATGTCGCTTCCGGGAGATTCCCCGACGAGTCCGAGGTCGGCCAGATCGCTCCGGCCGAGTTGGAGCGATTTCTGAAATCACTCGCCGACGGCTGATCGACGGACGGCGGGATTGACGAACCAGCCCGCAACCGACGAGGCAGCCGTTCGCTAAGGTCATCCCTTCAGTGGCCAAGCCGACGATTCTCGCTGTTGACGACGATCCGCAGGTACTCAGCGCGGTTCGACGCGATCTGCAACGACAGTACGGCGACAGGTACCGGGTGGTCGCCGCCCCCGGCGGGCCGGAAGGACTACAGGCAGCGCAGCAGCTCCGCGAACGTGGTGACGACATCGCACTGTTTCTTGTCGATCAACGAATGCCGACGCTGCAGGGCACCGAGTTACTTGAAAAAGCCGCACCGCTCTTTCCGATGGCGAAGACCGTGCTGCTCACCGCCTACGCGGATACTGAGGCAGCAATTGCTGCCATCAATGACATCGGGCTCGACCATTACCTGAGGAAACCGTGGGATCCGCCGGAGCAACACCTGTACCCCGTGCTCGACGACCTGCTCGACTCGTGGTATCGCGAGGCACAACCGCCCTACGACGGCATACGCGTAATGGGTACCCGCCAGTCCCCTGCCTCGTTCGCGGTCAAGGACTTCCTCGCTCGTAACCAGATTCCATATGCATGGGAGGACGTACAACGCGATCGTGCGGCTCGTACGTGGTTCGAGAACAGTGTGCACGACGAAGGCGACCTGCCGTTGGTCTTCGTCGACGGAGAAGTGCTCGTCGGTCCCGACATCGCCACGCTCGCCGCGCGACTTCATCGACAGACCGGCGCTCGACTGCCGATGTACGACCTCGTGATCATCGGCGGTGGCCCCGCCGGGCTGGGCGCCGCGGTCTACGGAGCGTCGGAAGGGCTCAGCACGGTGCTCATCGATCGTCACGCCACCGGCGGTCAAGCGGGCACCAGCTCGCGCATCGAGAACTACCTCGGATTCCCGAAAGGCCTCACCGGTGCCGACCTCGCCCAACGCGCCACCACGCAGGTTCTCCGTTTCGGCGCGGAAGTGCTGTGTCCCGCCGAGGTCACCGGCATTCGCTCCGAGGAGATCTACAAATACGTGAAGCTCAGCGACGGAAGCGAGTTGGCCTGCCGAGCGCTGCTGATCGCATCGGGGATGATGACGCGCACCCTCGAAAAACCCGGCGTCGAGCAATTCACCGGTCGCGGGGTGTACTACGGCGCGGCGCTCACCGAGGCTGTCACCTACCGCGACGAGCACGTAGTCGTCGTCGGCGGCGCCAACTCGGCAGGTCAAGGAGCGATGCTCTTCTCGCGGTACGCATCGAAGGTCACCATCCTCATCCGCGGCAACGACATCGCAGCCAAGATGAGCGACTACCTGGTGAAACAGATTGCCGCCACCTCGAACATCGAGATTCGCCCGAACACCGAGATCGCGGAGGTGCGCGGCGGCGACTCCCTGACAGAGGTATTGGTGCTCGACCGCGTCAGTGGCGACATCGAGGTAACCGACGCGCGTGCCGTCTTCGTGTTCGTGGGTACCGCCCCACATTCCGATCTGCTCCGCGGTGTCGTTGAACTGGACCCGCAAGGCTTCGTGCTCACCGGACCCGACCTGATCGTCGATGGCAAACCGCCGAAGGGCTGGACCCTTCCTCGTGCGCCCCACTTGCTCGAGACGAGCGTTCCTGGAATTTTCGCCGCCGGCGACATCCTTCACGGGGCCGTCCGACGCATCGCATCGGCGGTAGGCATGGGAGCGATCGCGGTCACGCTCGTGCACCAATACCTCGACGAAGTCTGAGCAGGACAGACGTTAGGCACTCGATGCTGATCGACGACCTACGCAGCAACTTTCTCACCGGAGGTCTGAGCGAAACCCAATTGGAGGAACTCGCCGCCGCCGGCGAGGAAATTTTGTTCGGCGCCGGAGTAGAGGTGTTCCGCGACAACGGCCACGCGGAACACTTTTGGATCCTGCTCGAGGGGCATGTCGAGCTGGTGCGTGACTCCGACCTGCTCTTCACCATGAACACCCCGGGTCAGTGGGCCGGCGGCTGGCACGCCTGGGACGCGACATCGCCCACAGGCGAATCGCGTTCGTTGCATCCAAGCCGGCACCCGTCACAGGGAATCAGCGTGCTCTCGGTCACCGGCGGACGCATGTTTCGAGTGCCGTCGGCGACGCTGAGCCGTCTCGCGGGTGATTGGTTCCCCTTCGCCAAGCACCTGATCATGGGCATCTACCAGAACGTTCGACGAATCGAAACAGACCACCGCGAACGCGAGTCGCTCGTCGCGCTAGGCACGATCGCTGCCGGGCTGGCCCACGAGATCAACAACCCAGCGGCAGCCGCGCTGCGCGCAGTGGGATCGCTGCGCGAGACCGTCGACGAGATACTCGGCGAACTCGCGATCCAAACGATCGGAGTCGAACAGCGCGCCGCCCTCGATGAGTTGCGACACGCGCTCAGCGAGCGACCCGTTGCCGACGGTGGACCACTCGACAAGTTGGACCGAGAGGATGCTGTGGCGGCGTGGCTGGAGGGGCGCGGCGTAGGGCGGGCGTGGCAGATCGCACCCAGCCTGGCGGCGGCCGGCGGTGACCCAGAGTGGTTGTCGGAAGTGGAGACAGCCATCGGTGGCGAGCCGCTGGAACCCGGCCTTCGTTGGGTCGCGACCGCGATCACAGCGGCGGCCCTGCTGGCCGAATTGTCCGAGGCCACGAGTCGCATCTCCACACTTGTCGCGGACGTCAAGTCGTACTCGCAAATGGACCGAGCCGCACTGCAGCGAACCGACATCCGCGTCGGAATCGAAAGCACATTGGTGATACTTGCCCGCAAACTCGAAGAAGTGGACGTGCAGCGAGCCTTCGATGCCGAGCTTCCACTCATCGAGGCCTACGCCGCCGAATTGAACCAGGTGTGGACGAACTTGATCGACAATGCGATCGATGCCATGGACGGACGTGGCACGTTGCGCCTGGCCGCCCGCGCCGACGGTGACGCGGTCGTTGTCGACGTCACCGACAGCGGCCACGGCATGTCGCTGGAAGTGCAGACACGCGCTTTCGAGCCCTTCTTCACGACCAAGGACGTGGGCAAGGGCACCGGTTTGGGCCTCGACATGGTGCGAAGAATCGTGGTCGACCACCACGGCGGCGAGATCACGTTCGACTCGACCCCGGCCGGAACAACAGCGCACGTACGGCTACCCATCACTCATTGAGCAGCACTAAATGCCGCGGTGGTCAGGTGTTCAACTCGACGAGCCGGTTTGGCGGGAGGCGTCGTTGAGTAGCTTGCGCAGATAACCCAGCACGTGGATGTGCTTCTTGGTGTCCATCTCGGCTGTCCTGACCAGCAACGCCCACAGTTTCCGTTCGCCCTTGGCGCGCTGCCATGTGCGCCGTAATTGTCGGAGGCTCTTGAGGTCGGCTTTCTCGAGGCGGAGAAGTTCCTCGGTCGTTGCCAGGAGTGCGTCGAGGTCGCCTGTGATGTGGCCAGACGGGACATGTGACTTGACCTCGCGCCATTGGATCGAGCGCTCCAGCGTTCCCTGCATGTCGGCGAACATCTGGTGGTGGCGCTTCTCGTCGCTCAGGACCAGGTTGATCAGGTAGCTCGCCACGTCGTCGGCACGATCCTCGAGGAGATTCTCGTAAGCCTGCAAGGCGTGAGCTTCCGCCCTGACGTGCTCGCCGAGATAACCGGACAACGCGGCATAGTGGGTTGGTACGGCCACAGCTAAACCTCCTGACGCGACTGTTTCGAACCCTAGCGCCGAGCCATGCCAGGAATCCGCTCGACTGCACAACCGGAAAGGACTACCTGGCGGGCGCAGAACGCTGTGCCCTCGCATCGAGAGCGACGAGTGACTCCACGAGTTCCCTGCGTGCGAGTTGGAAGGATCGGATGCGGACCAGCAGAGCGCGTCGCCAGAACGTGGCTGGGTGCAGTTCGCAAGCGACAGTGACGAGGGCGCCGGCCGCATGGTCCGCCACCACCCAGGTCCACAGCGCGTAGGAGGGGTTGCCGTCGTCGGTTGCGGACCTGTAGGCGAAGCACCGACCGACCGGGTCGAGCACTTCGACCTCCGAACGGCTATGCCACCGCTGACCGAGAGCGCTCATCTCGACTGTCCATCGGTCGCCGACTGTGATGCGATCCGGTCGTTCGATCACGGCCGTGATCGCCCGGTTCCACTCTGCGAGTCGGGCGATGTCGGTGACAATGTGGAACACTTCGTCGGCCGATGCGTCGATGACCCTCGACGCCGAGACATGTCCGGTCATGGTGCGTGCCATTCCTTGTCAGTAGCTGAACGTCGTTGCGCCGTCGCCGATCCATTCCCACATCGGGACGGTGCCTTGAAGTTCGGCGCCGGCGATGAGTGCCGCAGAGTCGAGCTTCTTTGTGTTGAAGCAGATCGGGCAGACGAAGTACCGGCCGCCAGCGGCCTGGTAGCGCTTGACCAGGTCGGCGAGAGACGGGCAGCCCTCGCAGGCGACGCCAGTAGCGACGCCTTCGAGTGTGAGTCGGACGGCTTCTTTGGTGAGGAACATGAGGGTCGGGCGCCCGGACTCTGCTGCTCCGACAGCGACGAGGTACGCGACCGTGACCTTCTCGGCGTCCTCGAGACCAGTGGAGAGAGAGACGACAGCTTTGCTGGACATAGTTGAGCCTTTCGAGCGCGGGCTGGATTGCCCGTCTTGGGTCAACCTACAGAGCGGGCCGCGGTAGGTCGTCCGGTGTTCGCCCTACAACTGGAGGGGTGTGAACGAGTCGAGCAGGCCGTTCTGCATGGCGAACAGAGTCGCTGTCGACCGGGTCGACGCGCCGATCTTGGTGTAGATCCGTTCGATGTGGGTGCCCGCCGTCTTGGTGGAAATGCCGAGGGCGCGCGCCACCTGCTTGTTGGAAGCCCCCCGCGCAATAAGCGTGAGCACCTCAACCTCTCGTGGAGTGAGCCCCGCGGGGCCCGAGGCGCGTCTCGGTCGATCCCGACCTGCGGCGGACAGCACCGCGTCAACGGCGTTACCGGCAAGACGCCCTGCACGGACTTCATTGCGGAGCTCGCTGGCAGCATCCTTGGGAGTACGAGCCGCGCGGTACGCACGTGGTTCGGTCATCGCCTGGAATGCGCAAGCGGCGGCGAGGATCCGGCCAGCCGCAGGGATCGCTGACCCGGAGAGACCTCGGTGATAGCCAGATCCGTCGAGGCGTTCGTTCGCCAGCGACGCCACGGCGCCGATGCGTGCTAGGGCTGGGGGGCGGGCCAGTGTGCGCTCGGTGTAGTAGGAGTGCATCCGCATCCGCTCAGACTCCGTCGACGTGAGCCGCCCCGGCTTCTCAAGGATCGTGGCGGCCACACCGTGCATGCCGACGTCATGCACCCACGCCGCACGGCGAAGAATCACGACATCATCGTCGGAGAGACCGCACAGCGCACCCGCCCGGGCTGCCAGATCCGCAACCGCGCGTGAGTGGCCCGATCGTGCCCGTGACCGCAGATCGGTGAAGTCGGCGATCGCCTCCAGCGCCGCGTCGAAAGCGGACTCGGTAAGCCGTTGCTGCAGCCGCGGATCATGGGCGATGAGGGCCGGCCAATCGGTCGCCTCGTCCAAACCTTCGAACAGGTCGACCGCCAGTGCGCAGAACACATCCACCACCTCCGGGTCGAACTGCCTGCCCCTCCGTGAGCGAGCCACCTCGATGGCCGCCGCTGTTCCACCCCGGCGGTGAGCCGCCTCCGCGAGATCAGCGAGATGGAAAAGCCGAACAGAACGCGCGACGTGCTCACCACCGAGTCCGTCCGGCACGCCACTTCCGTCCCAGCGCGTGAACCACTGCTGCAACGGCTCACACACCTCGGCACCGAAGCCCAGGCGCTCGGCCATGTGGACGGTGCTCAAGCAATGCGACATGAGTCCCCGCTCGACAGGCTTGCCCCCAGTCATGATGAGAGTGCCGGCCAGCCGCAGCCGCTTCATCGCCGGGCTCCCGGCACCGACTCGCGCCAGCGCGTACTTGAACATCGGCAGACCGGCCAGATCCACTTCGTAACTGCCTCGCCGGAAGGCGATGTCGTCGCCAAACCAGTTCGCAACCTCGGGTGTGTCGGCCACGCATCCGACCCAAGCGAGCATCGCCACGTAGTAAAGCTCTGCGGCGCCCTCGCCGTCGACACCCATGTGCTCTCCGAGGCGCGTCGCGATCGCCCAGGATCGCAATACATGCTCCATCGGCTGACCCAACCCGAGGTCGGTCGCCAGCGAGAAGGCCGCGACCAACTCGGCGAGACTTAATCCAGAGTCGCGATCACCGGGCGACATCCAGACCCTCCCGCGAATTCTTCCCGCGTGCCATCCCCACAGCACTCGACGCAGACCAGCGTGGCATCGAGGAAACCGTAGCGTGGCTAGTTCGCCACTGCCTGAGACCTAATGCAGCAAGTAGACCACCGCCGCCCAACGGCTCGACAAGTCGGTATCAGGTCACTCGACGGTTGCAAGTGGACCGGCGCCTCTTCCGCGTGCGTCCAGCGCTGGCTCGCGCGACATTGCCAAGCCGAGGGTCATGAACGCGCCGAACGTCAGGACCGCGGCAAGGGCCACGTCGATCCCCTTCTTGTCGAGGCCAGCGGCCTCGAGCACCAACCAGACCAGCGCCCAGGCTGGCAACGTGAACGCGAACAGGGCGACGGGAACCCGCGGCAGGATCCGTGCGCGATGCATCCCGACGCCGATGAGCACAACAACGAGACCGACCTCGACGGCGAGCACGACGATGCCCGCGTAGGCGAACGGCAAAGCCACCGGGATCGCGACCACGCCGAGCCAGAACGCGACGCGACCGAACATCCCGAGACCACCGTGGCGAACTCGCAGACCGATCAGGCCGTACACGAACGCCACGGTGGCAGCCGTGCAGAGGGCGACGCCGATGCCTGACAGCGGTTGCTCGCTCTTACCCGCATTCGCGGCGATCCCGCCCACGAGCATCATCGGCGGTGCGAGCATCGCGGCGAACCCGGCGCGACGGGTGAGTGTTGTAGACACGGCTCCTCCTCGTTTTTCTTGTTCGATGAACACGCGTGCGACGAGCTCCGCAGAGCCGAACCGCGCCAGCGCCTCCGCCTCCGCCTCCGCTGGTGTCTGACCGCGTGCGATGTTGGCTGCGACCGTCATGAGCAGGTGGTCCTCGACCTCGGCGACGATGTCGTCGAGGTCGGGGAGCTTTGAGGTCGAGTACCTCAGCTCGGTCAGGTACGCCGCAATCAGGCCGGGTTCGGCCATGGCTCCACCTTCGGTCCGAGCACCCCTTGAACTGCGAGCGCGAATGCTTGCCAGTCGCGGCGCTTCTCTTCGACTGTGCCCTTGCCGTGCGACGTGAGCTCGTACACGCGCCGGCGCCGGCCGCCCACCTCGGTCCATTTCGATGCCAGCAGCCCGGCCCGCTCGAGGCGGTGCAGAGCCGGATAGATCGTGCCCTCGGGCAGGTCGAGGGCGTCGGCGGTGCGGATACGTAACTCCTCCATCAGCGCGTAGCCGTGGCGCGGTCCGTCCTCCACCACGGCCAACAACAGCAGATCGAGATGACCTTTCAGCGCCTCAGCCTTCATACCTAGCTACCCTATGCCTCGCAACGCGATCCGTCAAGGCAAGATTCCCCGCTCCAGCGTGACGATCCAACGCAACAGGGGCGGAGCGTCTTTCCTCGCCTACTCTGCGTCCTCCACAAGGGAAGCCAACACGGTCTCGATGCTGGCCTGGAATGACGGCAGGTCGTCGCGTGCGGTTGCGTATCCGGCTCGCATCCGTCCACGGGATGGCCGTGTGGTCGGCTTTGAGGCCAGCGGAGAGTTGGCTGACCGCCTCGCCCAGTACCGTGAAGTTCCAGAGGAGCGAGTCGCGGCGGTCGGGGACAGCTTCGAGCTCGGTTGGAGACATCGCCGCGGTGAGGTTGAGGATTCGCTCTACCGCGTTGACGATCTCGGCGAGCAGCACGGCGTCACGCCGCATACAACGTCCGAGCCTCCGCCAGCACGTTGTCGCGCAGCATCCGGTGGACGGCGCGCTTGGCAACGAGTTCGACTCGACGCCCAAAGACCTCGGCGAGTTCATCCTCGAGCCGGTTGATCGCAAAGCCAAGCGAGCGCTCAGGTGCCATCACATAGAGCAGATCAACGTCACTCGTCGGGGTCGCCACTCCTCGCGCGACGGATCCAAAGACTGCGAGCTCAGCGAGCCCATACCGCTCGCAGATATCCACGAGGCGGGTCGCGTCAACGGCGAACTCACCAACTACGTCGAGCGCGACGCGAGACATGGACTCATTCTGCCACCAAGTGACCGACACGCAGTGTCTGTTGTCGAATTCGCAACAGCCAAGTGGACCTCAGTGGACTGCTCTCAAACCTTTCACCACAGGTGTTGGACCTTTGGAAACAGCCGATTCCGACCACTCCCCCGAGTCCATCACGTCCTGCAAGAAAGTTGCAGCGACAAAGACGTCTACCGAATGACATTGTACAACAGCTCGTTTTTCGCTACCAGAGTGGAAGCTCTGTCGTGCAGATAGCCAAAGAGTTCGGCATCAACCGCGAGACAGCTCTCGAACACCTCAAACGAGCCGGCATTGCACGGAGGCCGCACGTCCGCAAGCTGACCGACGAACTCGTTCAAGAAGCCAGACAGCTCTACGCCACAGGGTTGTCACTGAAAAATGTCGCGGCACACTTCAACGTCAACGAGACCACGATCCGCAACGAGCTCACCCGCGCCGGTATCCGAGTGCGACCAAGACGCGGCTGGAGCTGAATCGAACCTGTAATTCACGACCGTCACGGCCCATCCTCACCGGTAGGGTTGCCGCATGAGTGACGCGGCATCCACTCCAACCGAAGCGCCGCAAGGCACCGGATTGTTGCCGCGCGACTGCTCCGCCGACGAACTCTCCGCCGCCCCCGTACTCACCTCCCAGCGCGGCCCTCAGTCGCCGCCGTCGCCCATCGTTGGAGCGCCATGTCAACAGCCTGGCAGGCCACCAACTCTTCCTCTCCGTCGTCACCGTCGCAGAACTCCAATGGTCAGTGTGTCTTTCACCCGAGGAGTGACATCGTCACGTCGACGATGTCGGCGGGTGTGACCTGCCCGGCTGCGATAATGAGCCGACTTGAGGTTGACAACGCGGCTTGTTCACGCCGCAAGACTTCGAGCAGTTGACTGATCGCCTCGGATTCGGCGACTGTCAGGAGCGGATCGCTGTTCGCCGCCGTGATGACTGGATCAGGCGATGCATCCCCGAGGACGACTAGGGGGAGGTCACCGAATCCTCCGATCGCGGCTACCTGAGTGCTGCTCTCATAGAGTCGTTTCGCTTCGGGTTGGTCGCGAAGCGTCTGGTCCATCTGTTCGAGGGCGTCGGTGGGCAACAGCAATCGAACGCGCTCGAGGTAGTCCGAGCTCATGCCGTTCACCAGCACCAAGCCGACCACTTCGTCGCGGTGGGTGGCCGCGAACATCTGCGCATCGAGGCCGCCGGTCCATTCGCCGATCACCACGAACGGACCGCGCTCGCCGATCGTATCGAGGGTCTCGGCAAGGTCATCGGCGACGGTCGCGGCGGGGCCGGCGAGCCCGGCTTCGGCGGGATCGGCGATGCCCACCGGCTCGTAGGCGCATACCCGCGTGATGCGCGACAGTCGCGCCTCGACGACGGCCCACGGAGCTCCATCGTCGCTGTTGCGTTCCAACACAACCGTCACCCTGCCGCTCCCGGAGCAGCGAACGTACGTGGTTCCCATACGGACGTCGATTCTGCGCGCGACATCGGGCACGGCTGCGGCCTCCAGGGGCTTCGTCGGATCGATTCGCAGCAGGACGTTTCTGCGGTGCGGTGTGATCCAGACCGAACCGCGCCCGATTGCCACTCCACCGGGCCGGTTGCCGATCGGGGACGTCGCCACCACACGTGCACTCCGGGTGTCGATGAGCGAGATGGTGCCGTCGAGGAAGTTGGTGGCCCAGACCGCGTCGTCGCCGGCAGCCAGCGAGTGGATCCAGCGACCGGTCACGACGGTGGCGGTCACCTCCGCGGTGGTCGGATCGATCCTGACGACCGACCCGGTCTGCTCAGTACCGGTCCTGTTGACCGCGACCCAGATCGACCCTGCGGCCACGACCACGCTTCGTGGTTCGCCGCCGACATCGATGACAGCCGCCACCCGGCCCTCGGCGAGATCGACCCGACTGACGGTCGTGCTGCCCATGTTCGCGACCCACAGGCTGTCACCGTCGATCGTGGCAAACCCAGGTCGGGCGCCAAGCGGGATCTCGCCGACCTCCGCCGCCGTGCCCGGATCAATCTCGACGACCTGGCTCTCGCCGCCGCGCTCGGCGATGACCCACAGTCGCTCACCGTCACTCGCAAGGTTCGGTTGGCTATCGAAGCCGAGACGGTCCGTCAACGCACCGGTAGCCGGATCGACACGAATCACCTCGTTGGGCTCGTAGCGCGAGAGCCACAGCCAGCCTCCCACCTCACGGACACCTTCGATGTGGTCCGGGATCGAAAACGTGTCGACGACGCGGTCGGTCGTCGGATCGACGCGATACAACTCCTCGTCGAATTGCGACGTCACCCAGACGGCGTCCTCGGTCACATCCAAGCCACGGACACCGAACGAGTAACCAATCGGAATCTCCGTGATGCCCGACGGGGCCGATCCGATGTCGGCCACAGTCGCAGGCTTGTCCGACCAGATCACTGCAATGGCCGCCATCCCGACCAGGACCACCGCGGCAGCCGCGGCAACCAACCACGCGCTGCGCCGCCGGTGCATCGGTGTCGGCGGCGACAGCTCGACCAGCGTCATCGGGGTCCGCTGAACCCGCGCCGTCAGCACTGGCTCCTCGGGCACCGGCTCCTCGTCCGCCCAACTCGACAGAGCTTCTCGAATGCGGTCGATGACCTCTTCGTCCGACAACTTCATCGCTCGATCACCTTTCGCAGATCCTGCACCGCACGGTGCAGGAGGGACTTGACCGCTGGCACCGAGCAATCAAGCAGCTCGGCGATCTCGGCCTCCGGCAGGTCTTCGTAGTAGCGCAACACAACCGCCGACCGCTGCCGCACAGGCAGCGCTTCGAGCGCGCCACGCAGCTCGAAGCGATCATCATCCGCCACACCAGCCGCTGGGATCTCACGACGCTCGATCTTCCGGCGACGCTGATGATTGCGACACCCATTGACGACAGCTGCGCGCAAGTACGAAACGGGATTCTCGATCACGTCCCACCGCGGCCCGACCCTCAAGAACGCGTCCTGCACCAGTTCCTCCGCCGCTGGATCGGTCCCGGTCAACAGCCGGGCCAATCGAACCATAGGCGCCCATCGAAACCGATACATGTCGACGAAACCCTGCGGCCAGATGCCGACAGCCTCGGACTGTTCGACCCAGGCACCGTCCTTGTCGGCCATCGTCCTCATCTTCATACACCAAAGACACCCACCACCGCCGAAAGGTCGCGGTCGGCAGGCATCCGAGCCGTGCAAGCTCTGGTCACGAGCTCATTCCCGCGGACAGCGCGTTCCCAGGCCATCCCCTGATCGCCGACCCGCGGGATCGAGCCGCCCGAGACATGCCGAGCACTGGTCGGGGTTTGAGAGTGGACTACTTGGTGGTGAAGGAGTGGACCTCAGCGCACAGCTCTCAAACCTCTCGCCCGCCCTACTGGGAGTTCTCTCGCGGGCTTCGGCCGCCTGCGCTCGGACATCAGGTCCAAAGGCTATTCGCCGAGTTCTTCAGCGACAGATTCGACTCAACGAGAAGCAAGTTGATGATCTTGTTCAACGACACCTGCGGGCGATCGGGTTCACCAACTTGCTGCTCTGTACGGCATCCATCGAACCACCGTCGCCCAACACTTGAGTCGTCGTGGCATCACGAAGAAGGATCAGCGCATTAAGGAGACGAAGCGGTCGACATCGAGACCCGCCTGACGAATGATCGACCGGAGCGTGCCCGGCGCCAGTTCCCGATGCATCGGGACGATCACAGTCAGCCCGGCCTCCGATCGAAGCTTGACGTGACTGCCACGTTGGCTGATCTGTACGAAACCGGCGCGGCCCAAGGCCGACACAACCCCTTGGCCGGAGACCTGCGGCAGCGGTGGACTCACACCGCCACGTCGAGGGAAACGATGATAGGCGACTCGTTCACAACGATTTCGGATTCGTCCTCGAAATAGAGTTCAAGCGCCTCGACCAGGTTTCGTCGCGCTTCCTCCAGCGATTCGCCTTGACTTGTGACCTCAACTTCGAGGCAGCGCGCCACGAACCAGCCGGAGTCCTCGGAGACAGCCGCAGTCAATCGCATTGCTTTGATTGTAACGCCGTCCACGATCGGGGCGCTTGCCAGGTCCTGAGTGGAAGTACGTTGTCCGCCAGACAGCGCCGGTATTGCGCAGCGTCAGCCATGCATAGAATCGCGTCGACGATCCATGCCGAGGAGAGCGTGTGCGAGTGCTGGTGCTGGGTTCCACAGGGCGCGTCGCGGGAATGGCGATCCCGCTCCTCGCGACGGTGGCGTCCGTCGATGACATCGTGGTAGCCGGGCGTGATCGCGATCGAGTCGCACAACGCTTGGCCGAGCTGGGCATTTCGGCGCAGATAGCTCAAGCGGACGCGACCGACGCGTCGGAGGTCGCGGCAGCTGCGACTGACTGTGACCTCGTGATGAACCTCGCTGGCCTTGACAACATCACGCCGCTCAGCGCTGCTGCTGGCGCTTTGCGCGCGGGCTGCCACTACGTCGATATCGGCGCATCGCCCACCGCCATGCGCGAGCTGCTCGGGCAGTCCGCCGCATTCGCCGCGGCAGGGCTGTCGTGCGTTCCATCCGCGGGCACCGCGCCGGGCGTCTCTGGCATGCTCGGCACCCATGCTGCCTCGCTGCTCGATGAGTGCGACCGCATCACGATCAATCTCGGCGTGCCGTTCCTGCGGTGGGGTGACCCCGCCGAGATCCACGCTGGCCTGCGCGACGGTGCCGCCGTGCTGCAGACCCATGCGGCCGTTCTCGCCTGGTTCGTCCGTCCCGCGCCGGTGGTGCGCGGCGGTCAGCTCGCGTTCGTGCGGCCGGGCGACAATGTCGTTGCTGCCACCGCACCCGACGGCCGCTCCTACGAGATGATGCCGATCCACTCGACCGAAGCGCTGACGGTTCCACTCGCCGTGCCGCGCACGACGGGGGTGGAGTCGCGGTGCGCCCTGTGGCCGAATGAGATTATGGAGATGATCGCGGGACACCCGGCTGACGCCGACCTTGAAGAGCTGACACGAACCGTCTTCGCCGAACTCGCGACATGGGAGCCACAGCGGTTGCAGCCACCGCCGGATTTCCCCGAGGTGGTGTTCTGGGCTCAGGCGGACGGCAGGATCGAGGGTCACGAACGGTCAGTGCGCTGTACGCGCAACACCGCGTTCACAACGGCCGGAGCGGTCGTGACTGCAGGGATTCTCGCAGCGACGGACCCGACCACTCCGCGAGGGGTGCACCCATCTGAGGTCTGCTTTGATGTCGTGTCGTTCCTGCAGCGCGTCGCCGAAACGGAGCACACATCAATCGACGGGCCTCCCGTTACGGTGACGATCACCGATCAATGAACCGTTGATAGTGACGCAGTGGGCGCAGAGGGACTCGAACCCCCGACATCTTCCTTGTAAGGGAAGCGCTCTAACCAACTGAGCTATGCGCCCTCAATTGGTCGCTCAGCGTATCCGCGGCGGGCCGTTGTGAGTTGAGCCAATAGATCCGGTGTCGCGGCAGCAATCGGGGTGCGGCGGGCAGCGTGATCGAGCACGACCAAGTCGCGTCCGTGAAGGTCGGCGACCTCGGCGCCAGCCTCGCGACAGACCAACACCGCCGCCAGGTAATCCCACACACCGTGCGCCTCGTCGACGCAATCGACGTATCCGTCGAGCACGCCAGCCGAGACGTGGCACAGATCGAGCGCGACAGCGCCGAGCGCTCGGAACTGGCTGTAGCCGAGCGGCGAGGGCGGCATGCCGTTGAGCCCGATGATCGCATCACTCACGTCGCAGCAGTGGGAGGGATGAAGCCGCGCGCCGTCACACCAGGCTCCCCCGCCTCGTTGCGCCCAGTACCGCTCGCCGGTGGCCTGGTTGGCCACCAGCGCAACAGCCGGACCGTCGGCGTCGACCAGACACAACGCAGTCGCGAAGTAGCGCACGCCGCGACTGGCGTTGGTGCTGCCGTCGATGGGGTCGATCACGACCACCTCACCAGTCAGGCCGGGTTCGAACTCGCTCTCCTCGGAGAGCGCCCCCACACCTGCCCGCCGCAACACTGCGAGGGCCGCCTGATTGGCAACGACATCGAGTCCATATTGGCCGCGGCGGCCGCCCGATGGCCCGAAATCGGTGACGCCTGCAAGGGCTGCGGCAACGGAATCGGCGACCTCGTGCAGCAGGCTCAAACGATCAGGCTTCATCGGCCTTGCACGGTAGTGTCGCTGGCAGCCCACCCGTCTCACCCGAAAGGATCGTTTTGGCCGTCATCGATGTCGCCGGCTTCGTGGCCGATCTCAAGGGTCACGCGGTCGATCACGGTTTTCATGTGCACGACGAACGGCATTTCGTGGAGACGTACTCGTTGCGCCAATTGTGGGAAGTCGATTTGCACCCCGAGGAAGCGTGCAACGGCCCTATCGACCTACACCTTTCGCTGGAAGTCGACCCCCGTGCGCTGCTCGGCTTCGAGGACGAGGTGGTGAAACTCGACGATCCCGACGACGACCCACCGACGGGCTTCAGTTTCCCGTTGATCTTCACCTGGACACTGCCGCCACTGCCGCATCCCCCAGATCTGCTCGTGCTCGCCACCGAACTCGCCGGGGTCGGCGGCGTGTCACTTCCGCTGGAGGTGTCGGCTATCGATTCCTTTGCCAGCGTCACCGACGCCCCCGAGCGCAGTCTGTCGATCGTCTCGCGCATACCGGTCGATCTCGCCGACGTGTACGGAGCCGACGACAAGGTCTTCTGCGACACGCTCGATAAATGCCGCGAAGCAAGCCTGTTCCTGCTCGAAAGAGCCGGCCACTGGCTGGGCGACGACTGACTGGCGTGTCGACGTCGCGTCAGGCGCGCGCCCTACTTATCGCCTTCAGCAGCAGTCCATCGAAGTCGGACTCGTTCGCCGAATCCTCCTTGGCAGCATCGCCCTGCCGAGCGACAACCAAGCCAGTGCTCACCGAGACGTAGATCTTCTGATCCTGGGCACCGAGTGCAGCGACTAGGTCGGCAGGAGCGCCCTTGTTACCCAGGCGCCCCCGGCCGAGTAACCACCACAGGTAGCCGTAATCCCGCTTCAACGACGTTGCAGTCCATGCCTGCGCGAACCACGCCGGTTCGGTGACTTGCGCCCCATCCCAGAAACCATTGCGAGCCGCGAAGAGGCCGTACCTTGCCATTTCCCGCGCAGTCAATCGCAACCCCCACTGGTGGTCGCCGACGGCATCAACCACACCGGCTCGATCAACCCACGAACTACCCGTGCTCAAACCAATGGTCGCGAACAACCAGTCGTTGCTGATGGAGTTGATGTCGGTTGCGGCAGCCACTTCCAACACGCGCCGAAGTTTCTGGTACGCATCCGTGTTGTAGTCCCACACAGTGCCGGGGGCCGCCACTTTGCGAAGGTTGGTCGGGCTTAAGCCACTACTCATCGTCATCAGGTGCAACAGCGTGATCAGCGCTTCATCACTTGGTGCGGCCGCGCTCCACCCGACGCCGAGATAGCTGGTCACCGTGTCGTCGAAGGCCAACAACCCGCGATCACGGGCGAGGCCAAGCAAGGTTGATGTGATCGATTTCTGGGCCGAGGCAACATCACGAACAGTTGTTGCCGTCGCGCCCTGCCAGTACTGCTCGGCCACAATACGACCCTCGAAAAGCATGATGAATGACTGGCCGTAGGTCTCACCTACAAGCTCGAGTACGTCAGCAATGCCGCCGTCGGTGAAGCCGGCGGCGGACGGACTTAACGTCTCCCACTCGCCGTCGGCGGGCGGAAAGTACGTCGATGTTCCGCTTGGCGCCGTCGTCGCAGCCGTAGTTGAAGTCGTAGTTGAAGTCGTAGTCGAAGCCGTAGTCGAAGCCGTAGTCGGTTGAAGCACGGTGGTGGACTCGTCAGTGACGGTCGGCGAAGTGTTGGCGGTGCCATCGCGCCGATCACCCTGGCACGCGGTCATGCCGCCGATCAGCACCGACGCTGTCCCGGCTAACACGGCGCGGCGCGACACGACCTGAGCTGCCTGCATTGATTTAGTCTAGTTGAACCGGCCTGCCCCGGTCGGAACGACCGTCCAACAATCAAACCGCGGTGAGCGGTACAACCTGAAAGACTGACTCAATGCGCGTGAGCGAACTGATCGAGATGCTCAAGGACCAGCCGCCCGACGCAGAGGTGGAGTTGGCCGTGGTCGCGCCTGTTGGCGGCGAGGACGACGACGACATCACCGTCGACCGCTACAGCGTGGAAGGCATGCTTCCCTGGCGCGACGAGGACGAGGCCGGCAACGAGGAAGAACTTGTGATCTGGCTGGTGGGCGGCGAGGACGACGACGTCGAAGCATTTCTCGATGCCGTCGAGCACCAGGAATGACCAAGCGCGCTGTTGCGCTGGTTGCCGCGCTCGCAACCGTCTACGCCGCCATGTGGGGACTCGCCCGCTGGCGACCGTTCGAACACAACCGGGCAGCGATCGAGTGGCCCGAGAATGTCGCGCCGCTGGTCACGTACCTCGAAGAGATCAGCGAGCTTCAGTTCCGCGAGCCGATCAACTTCGAGTTCATCGCCCAAGTGACTGAGTACAGCGATCGCGTGCGCGATCCCGCGCCGGAACTGTCGGTTTCAGCGCTCGCCGCGAGCGATGTCGACGAGGCCATCGGCAGAGCGTTGGGTCTGTGGACCGGCGATGCGTCGCTGGTTGAAACCCTCGAAACCGTCAATAGTGCGAGTCCCCGCCCCGTGCGCTGGTTGCCAGACGACAACCTGGTCATAGTCAATGCACGCGACGCAGAGTCGTTCCTGCCTGCAAGCACTCGCGCAGACCTGCTCGTTTACCTCACGCAGGCCCTCATCGACCAGAACTTCGGCATTGTCGAGCGTTTGCGCGCCACGGCCACCTCGCAGGAGTACGACGCGATCGCAGCGCTTCATCTCGGCTACGCGCTGTGGGTTCACGACGAGTACGTCGCCGACTTGGGCGACAGCGACCAACAAAGTTACGAATACCAAACGCGAACGCAGAGCGAACGCTACAGCGATGAAGTCGCCTCGGTTCCGGCGACGTTCCGAGCGATTCGCATCGCGTTCCAAGTTCTCGCGCCGACCTTTATAACCGCGCTCATCGAGCAGGACCCCGCGCTGGTCGTGCAGGCCTTCGCCGGTGACTTCCCCGATGCGCTCGACCAAATCAGTCTGCCGACCGCGAAGTACGTGCACGACGACCCTGTCGAAGCGGTCGATTCTCCTCCCGGTCCGCGCGGTGCATCGATTCACTACAGCGAGCAGCTCGGGCCATTTCGGTTGTTCCTGATGTTCACAACCGGGTTGCCCGCCAACGAAGCACTCACCGCCAGCGATGGCTGGGGCAATGATCGATTCACAGCTTATGAACTGAACGGCAGCGAATGCATCGACGTTCACATCGTCGCCGACAGCCCGGCGGATGCCGATCGCATAGACCGTGCAGTGAACCGTTGGGCGGCTACTCGACCGGCGGCCGCCAAGGCCTTGGTCGCCCGCGACGGAGTGCACCTCTACGCCTCGGTGTGTGACCCGGGGGTCGACGCGACGCAGGCCGTGATCGCCGACAACGAGATCGAGCAGTACTTCGCCCGCGCTGACCTATTGCGCCAGCAAGCAGTCGACACCGGCGAACCGGCGCTGGCAGAGTGCATTGCCACCGACTTCTACGCGCGGTTCACGGTCGATCAGATCGCCACCAACTCAGCAGGCGTCGATCTCGAAGCCGAGTTCGCCGCTATCCAAGACGACTGCCGCAGCACCCTGTAGCAAGTTCACGGACCGGTGAATAGTGCGCCACGCGAACCGTGGTTGCCGGCAGGACCGACCACCAGATCGGACTGCCGGTTCTTGACCTCGGCGCGCGCTACCACTTGGTGATGCACTTCGTCGGGTCCATCGGCCAGGCGAATAGTGCGCAGGCTGTGCCACATGTCGGCCAGCGGGAACCACTGCGAGATTCCTGCCGCGCCGTGTATCTGGATTGCTTTATCGACGATGTCGCAACACTTCTCCGGCACCATCGCCTTCACCGCACTCACCCAAACGCGTGCTTCGGCGTTGCCGAGGGTGTCCATTGCCTTGGCGGCGCGCAGCACCATCAACCTCATCGCCTCGACCTCGATACGGGCACGCGAAACGACCTCCATGTTCTTGCCGAGGTTGATCAACTTCTTGCCGAAGCCTTCGCGACTGAGACCGCGGTCGACCATCATCTCGATGGCTCGTTCGGCGGAGCCGATCGAGCGCATGCAATGGTGAATGCGACCTGGCCCGAGCCGCAACTGCGAGATCTCAAACCCACGTCCCTCGCCGAGAAGAATGTTCTCCTTCGGCACGCGCACGTCGGTGAAACGAATGTGCATGTGACCGTGAGGTGCATCGTCGGAACCGAACACTTCCATTCCCGTGACGATCTCGACGCCCGGCGTATCCATCGGCACGAGAATCTGTGACTGCTGCTTGTAGGCATCGGCCTGCGGACTGGTGCGCACCATCGTGATCATGATCTTGCAACGCGGGTCGCCGGCGCCGGAGATGTAGAACTTCTCACCGTTGATCAACCACTCGTCGCCGTCGAGGACGGCGCTTGTCTGAATCTGGCGTGCGTCGCTGCTCATGACACCGGGCTCGGTCATCGCGTAGGCCGACCTGATCTCACCGCGTAGCAGCGGCTCGAGCCATTGCCGCTTCTGCTCGGGGGTGCCAACACGTTCGATCACTTCCATGTTGCCGGTGTCGGGCGCAGAGCAGTTGAGGCATTCGGACGCGAGACGGTTCTTGCCGAGCTCGGTGGCGATGTAGGCATAGTCGAGGTTGCTCAACCCCTCGCCCGTCTCGGCGTTGGGCAGGAAGAAGTTCCAGAGTCCCAAGGAGCGAGCCTTCACCTTGGCGGTCTCCAGCAGTTCCAGCTGGCCGGGTGCCCAACTCCATCGATCGGCACGACCTTCGCCAAGCCGATAGAACTCCTCGGTAATCGGGTCGACCTCGTCGACAATGAACGCCTTCACCGCCTCGTAGAGCGGCCGCGCCTTCTCCGACATGCGCAGGTCGAAATCGTCCATGCTTGCCGCCTTCAATGCACCACCAGCCATTACGTGTTCCTCTCGATCGTCGCTCCTGCACTGCCACCTGCGTCCACTCTGCCACAGGACGGTGGTTTCTATGGAGTGCCTAAGGTCCCGTCATCGCTTGTGAGCAGTGATGAACCAAGTCGCCGATTTGAACAGCACTCCATCGGAGGTCTCGTGCGACCGCATGGCATCGTGCAACGCGGCGAGGGCTGTCTCCTTGGTCGCATCGTCGAGACCACCGAGCAGCCCACGCGCCACAGAAGTTTGACACGCGAACGCGAGGGCCTCGGCGGCGTTGGCCCCGAAGTAGAAATCGCCGGTCACCGGCTCGTGCTTGATGTCGCTGAAACCGGCGTCGGTCAACCAGCCGCGCCCGAGTTCGGGGTCGGCGAACGCGAACGGGCTTGGAGCCGTCGGGGGCGGTTTCGGCAAATCGCGGCCTGCAGACAACGTCTCGCTCATTGTCCGGAACTGCTCGTTGACAGCGATCGACTGCCAAACGACAAGCAGTAACCGCCCGCCCGGACGCAGGGCGCGGGCGATGTTTGCGAAGGCAGCGACTTTGTCGGCGAAGAACATCGACCCGAATCGACTCATCGCCAAGTCGAAGGTGCCGTCACCGAATCGGTGTACCTGAGCGTCAGCTTGGACGTATTCCACGTTGCGCAACCCTGCGGCCTCGGTCAGTTCTCGGCCCTTGGCGAGCATCTGCGACGACAGATCGACGCCAAGCACTGAGCCCGAAGGGGTAGCGGTCGCCATATCGCGCGTCGATTGGCCGTTGCCGCAACCCACGTCAAGCACGCGCTCGCCGTCGGTAATCGCCGCCGCGGTCAAGATTGGGCCGCGATAACTCTGTAGGGAGCGGTCGTAGTGCTCCCAGTTAGCGGCCCACCCCGCGCCCTCGTCGCCATCCCATGCGGCTGCCTGCTCGACATTCACGATCTCGTGCATGTGGTCCTCCGTCGGTATTCAATGCCGAGATGCGACGATAGTCCTTTTCCAAATATGTCGGCGTCGCGTCGCGCGTGTCCGCTAGGAAGCCAGCGGCACCGGCTTGGCAACCTGCAGTACCGTCACGGCATCCATTGTCCGGGTACGCGACGTGATCGGGATATCCGAGACAGCAAGATTCGCGGACGCCGCCAGCGAGCCAGTCTCGACACCGACCAAGTGACCGCGCTCGACAACCGCAGTGATCGCCATCATCTTCAACGACATGACCACAGACATCGGGATCTTGTTGAGCTCGAGGCCATCGACGGTGAGTGCGACGTGCGGCGAGTGCGTGGAACTGATGATGTGATCGGCCAACTGCACCACCTCGCGGCCGCCGGCGACCGTGCGGCGACCGGCAGCAAGCAAGGAGCCGTGTTGCTGCCAGGCGCGATACACGACCGCTGTCAGACCGATGTCCAGTAGATCGAGCAGCGCATTCCGAACCTCGCGCTGAGCCACCTTGCGCACCACCGAGGGCAGGTTGTCGTAATCACCCCCCTTGTCGGCGAGCGCTGCCGCCGCTTGCTCGGGCGTGTCGAAGAGCAGCGTCTTGACTGTCGACTCCGCGGGCGGCGCCACGACAGCCGTCGGTGGCGACCAAGTCGCTGCCGCACCGACATTGGCGCCGCCGACATTGGGTGGGGGCAGACTCATTCCATGGCCTCCGATATCTGTTGGGTGCCGATCGCGTCGGGCCAGGCGCGCACGCCGAGCGCAATCGAGTGCCGCTGATTCGGATCGGGGGTTTGTGTAACACCGGCGCCACCGTCGTCCGGCACCCGCCGGACGGATACTCGACGGCGAGCCCGGCGCACGCGCACCCGTTGCCCGGCCGTCGCCGCGACCACTACCGCGAGCGCGGCGCCAGCAGCCGGGACAAGCACCTCGGTGACTGCGTCCCCGTCGCTCGCTTGCCCCGCCCCACCGGTTGTGGCCTCAGCGACGATCGCCGTCGGCACCTCATCGACGGAGGTGCCGCAGCGCGGCGCGCTCGCGCCGTTTAGGTCCAACCACCCCCCGCGGACTGCCGTGTCGTCCTGCAGCATCATGTTCAGCACGCCCGACGCGAGTGCGGCAACGACCGCCGCCTGCCGCGCGGCATCGACGGCTGGCGCGGCAGGGTCGCAGGCGATGTTGAGCAAATCGACTACCAAACTGCGCTCCCCACCGCTGAAGCCACCGTGGACGACGACACAACCGGGCATGCCACCCTGAGCCCAGGCACAGTCCTCGAAGGGTTCATCGACGGCGACGACCAACGAGTCGGTGTCCTGCAAGCTGTCAGTGGGCGCTTCAATTTCAAGATACAGCACTGCGCTCAGCATCTGCTCAGGTGGTTCGAACCGAAAGGTCAAACAGCGGAGCATGTCCTCGCCCTCGTCGCCGAGCGTCACTCGACGGCTCGCACATTCCCACAAGGAGTTGTCGGCATCGTTGTCGACCGCCTCATGAACGTCGGCGCGCGCCGTGCTCGACATCAGTCCCACCATCCCGATGGCGGCGACCACCGCCGCTGCGCAACGGCTGTACCCGTTCATCAAAGCATTATCGCATCAATACAAACAGCCACTATCCAATCGCTCCTCGGTAGGAGTAAGGTCCGCGCCACGGAAACCGAACGAGGCGTTGAGCGCCGTGAGTTCATTCGAACGGCCGCGGGCGGCACTATTGGCGTGGTGCTCGGCGGCGAGGGGTTACTTTCCGCCTGCACCAGCAACGCGACCGAAGCTAGTCAGGTCACCGCTCACGCCGACACGATCGACACCACCAGCGTCCTCGGCTCGGCCTCATCGGTCGCGTCAACGACGCCGCCGACTCCAGCGACAGCAGTCGACGCTACCGTTGAGGCGTTTGTGTGGAGGTTGTCGACGCGTAGCCAGCGCGCCCCGTGCACAGCGTGCAAGGCCCATGCAGCTCACCGGTACTTCACCTCCGATGTCGCCGCCGATTCCGGGCGGGCACATCCGGGGTGCTCGTGCGAGGTGCGCGAGCAGCGCACAACTGTTGGGCAGCTAGCGACCTGGTTTGCCCCAGTCGGCGGCGAAGTATTCGACGATCGTTGGCCGACTGGGTAGGGAGGACACGACGACGAGCGGAGCATCGAGGAAGGGGAATCGGCTACCACCGATGAGCAGGCCGCTCATGCGTGCCTTCCAGGAGGCCCTCCTCCTCCCCTCCCTGGGTGCTCCGCCCGCTCGTCACAACGATTCGGTGGGGCGGGTGGGTATCGAACCCACGACCAAGGGATTATGAGTCCCCTGCTCTGACCACTGAGCTACCGCCCCGAAAATCGGGAAGTCGCCACCGCTTCCCGGCTCTGTGTCAGCTCACAGACGTTGTGTCGCTCTGTGCGCTGACACAGAGATCGAACGGCCGCGCTTGGCTCCGAGAGCAGGGCTCGAACCTGCGACCCGCTGATTAACAGTCAGCTGCTCTGCCAACTGAGCTATCTCGGAAAGGCGAGTTGAGGATAGCAAAATCGCCAAGTCACTCCTCCTCCAGAAACTCCTTCAAACGTTGGCTGCGCATCGGGTGTCGCAGCTTGGCGAGCGTCTTGGCCTCAATTTGGCGCACTCGCTCGCGGGTGACCTGAAACTCCTTGCCGACGTCCTCCAGCGTGCGCGCCTGCCCGTCATCGAGACCGAATCGCATGCGAACGATCTCGCGCTCGCGCTCGCTCAGCTCGCCCAACGCTTCCTCCACCGCTTGCGTGAGCATGCTGCGGGTGGCCATGTCGGCCGGAACATCCGCAGACAGATCGGGAATGAAGTCGGCGAAGTTGCTGTCGTCCTCCTCGCCCACCGGTGAGTCGAGCGACAGCGGATCTTGCGAGATACGAAGAATCTCACGAACGCGATCGACGGTGACACCGCACCGGTCGGCGACCTCGTCGAGTGTCGGCTCGCGTTCGAGTTCCTGATGCATCTGGCGCTGCATACGCAACACGCGGTTCATGCTCTCCACCATGTGCACCGGGATGCGAATTGTGCGCGCCTGATCGGCGATGCTGCGCGTGATCGCCTGTCGAATCCACCAGGTTGCGTAAGTCGAGAACTTGAAGCCCTTGGTGTGGTCGAACTTGTCGACCGCGCGCATCAGACCCATGTTGCCTTCTTGAATCAGGTCAAGGAACTGCATGCCGCGTCCGCTGTATCGCTTGGCGATGCTCACCACCAATCGCAAGTTGGCCTGGATGAGTTCGCTCTTGGCCAGTTGCCCACCCGTGACCTGGCGCATCAGTTGCCGCCGCGTGTCGCCCTTGATGACCTTGCCCTGGTGCTCGGCATCGAGCTTCATCGCCGCTTGGTTGCCGATGACGATCGCCTGTGCCAGAGCCCGCTCGTCGTTGGTGGTGAGCAGGTCGACTCGCCCAATCTCCTTGAGATACATCCTCACCGTGTCGGCGGTATTGCCCATGTCGCTGCCGTCGGCGCTCAATCGTTCGCTACGTCGCTTGCGACGGCGGCTGAGTAGGCCTTCGGTGTCTTCCACCTCGACCGCGGGCTTGCGCTCGGCGCCAGCGGGAGGGGTCTCGTCGGTGAGTTCGTCGACAACGTCGTCGATGGTGATGCCGCGGGCCGCGAGAATGTTGGTGACGTCGAGCAACACGTCGGTTGTCAGTTCGATATCGCGGAACACGTGAGTGATGTCTTCGGCGTGCAGCACCCCCCGCACAGCTCCGCGAGTCACCATCGCCTGCCATTCGCCGGCATCGACACCCACGTATGGGGTCGACCCGACAGTTGTCTCAGCCGTGCGCTTGCTCACTCGATCCCTCACTCGCCGCTTGCAGCCACCCTAGCAATGCCTCCGCACCGGCATCGCCAGCGTCGGTCTGCTCGATCTCCTCCAGCGCGAGCCGTGCATCGCGAATCGCACGAACCGCCTCGGGATCTGTGACTGTCACCAGCGTCGCCAGCCGTCGCCGCGTCGCGGCCGCAATCAGATTCCGCGCTTCCAGCACAGGATCGGCTTCGACATCAGCGACCGCTGCCCGCTCGAGGAACTCACGCGCTTCGGGGTCGGCGAGATCCAACGCGGCTTCGACCGCGCCTGCCGAGTCGGCGACGGCAAGGAAGGCGCGTCTGGCCACCTCGTCGACGAACAGCTCCTCCATCAGCCAGGGAGCGATGTCGTCCCATCGCTGCAGCAACATCGCGATTGCAACGAACTCGGCGTTCTCGGGGCTTCCGATCTTGCGCAGTGGAGTCACTCGCACAACCGGCGACTTCGCCCCGCGGTCGGCCAGCGCCACGAGATCGCCGGGAGGAATCGCAACATGCGAAGCAACCTGCCCGGCATACAGCTTGCGTACCTCACGATTCGGGTGTTCGTTGATTACGGCCATCGCTTGCCCTGCGACTTGCGCACGATCTTCCGGCGACCGCAACTTGCGACTGTTCAGCACTCGATTGACGCGGAAGCCGAGAAACGGCAGGGCTTGATCGACCGCCTGGCGCAGCGCATCGGGGTCGTTGATACTCAGATCGCCGGGATCCTGATCCTTGGGAAACTGGGCGACGCCGACACTCACCTGGTAGCGCTCCTCCCACTCGTAGAAGCGTTGTGCCGCACCCTGGCCGGCAGCATCGGCATCGAAGGCCAGCACCACCTGCGTCGCATAGCGCTTGAGCAGGCGGACGTGATCCTCGGTTAGCGCGGTGCCGCACGTCGCCACCGCGCGCTTGATTCCCGCACGATGAAAACCGATGACGTCGGTGTAACCCTCACACACGATCACCTGATCGGCGGCAACAATGTCGGCCTTGGCCCAATTGAGGCCGTACAGAGTCTTGGACTTGGCATAGATCGCAGTCTCGGACGAGTTCTTGTACTTGGCCGGATCGGAACTGCCGGGAAGAACGCGACCGCCGAAGGCCACCGGGTCTCCGTTCTCACCGTAGATCGGGAACAGAACCCGCGCGCGAAACGAATCCTGAACGCGACCGGCCTTGTTCGTGAAGGCCAGGCCGACGTCGCGCAGTAGTTCGGACGGCACACCGATGTCCTTGGACATCGCATCCCAGTCATCGGGTGCCCACCCGAGCTTGAACGTGCGAGCGACATCACCGGCCAGACCTCGTCGGCGCAGGTAGTCACGCGCGCCACGCGCATCGGGACTTTCGAGTAGTCGCTGGTGATACCACTCCACCGCCTTACCCATCGACTCGATCAACTGCCTACGCTTCTGGCGCTGCCGATCGCCGACCTCGCCCGTGGTGTAGCGCAATTGCACGTTTGCCTTGGCAGCAAGCGATTCGACTGCGGCCACGAAGTCGACATGCTCGATCTCCTGAACGAACTTGAATGCATCGCCACCAGCGCCACATCCGAAACACTTGTAACGGCCGGTCTCGTCGCGCACGTTGAAAGAACCGGTGCGCTCGGCATGGAAAGGGCACAGTCCGACCCAGTTGCGGCCGACTCGGCGCAGCGCAACATATTGCTGAACAACATCGGACAAGACGAGCGAGGCCCGCAGCAGTTCGAGATCCTCGTCGACAATCGCCATTGGGCAGCACTGTACTTGCGACGGTGTCGGGTGCTCACCGCTCGTCGGACGGCGGCATTTCCTCCGGAATCGAAATCGTGTCGCGACGGGTGTCGCGCAGAGAGAATCCAACCGAAGCCAGCAGCACTATTGCAATCACCAGTAGCGAGATCCAGGTGGCGATGTGCACATCAAAGAACGTCAGGATCATCTTGACGCCGACGAACGCAAGAATGGTTGCCAGACCCTGCTGCAGAAAGCTGAACCGCGCCCGCATGTCAGCCAGCAGGAAGTACAGGGAACGCAGACCCATGATCGCGAACGCGTTCGAGGTGAAAACGATGAACTGCTCACCGCTCACTGCGAGCACTGCCGGCACCGAGTCGACGGCAAACAACACATCGGTGAGTTCGACCAGCACGAGAACCGCGAACAGTGGCGTCGCCAGGCGACGGCCACCAATGCGCGTGAACAACTTCTGGCCGTCGAGTTGGTCAGTACTGGGAACGAACCGATGGACGAGCCTCATGAATTTGCTGTCGGCCGGATTGCTTTCGTCGTCGCCGTCGAGCACCAGCCTGACGGCGGTATAGAGCAGGAATGCTCCGAACACCACCAACGTGATATCGAACCTGTTCACCAGCGCGACCCCGGCGAAGATGAATCCGGCACGCATCACCAACGCTCCGAAAACACCCCAGAAGAGAACGCGGTGCTGGTATGCCATCGGCACCTTGAAGTGACTGAGGATCAGGGCCCACACGAAGACGTTGTCGATCGACAGGCTGTATTCGATGAGGTAGCCGGAGAACCACTCGCCGCCGGCAGATCCACCCCACCTCGCCAGCACCAGCACACCGAAGACAACGCCGACCAACAGCCATGACACCGTCTCCAGCGCCGCCCGCTGCACCGTCGGCTCCTTCGGTGTGCGATGGAGCACGAGTATGTCGAACAGCAAGAGAACCGCGATGGCGATCAGTGCCGCCACCCACGCCAGAACCGACACGTCGAGATCGACGAAGTTGCGGCTCGACGTCGACCCCAGCAGCGTCAACGCGCTCAATCGCGGCCGAGCAAGCCGCCGGCGATGCCGCCGAGCCCACTGCCCGAGTTGCCCGTGCCGACGAAGCTGGAGATCCACGTCATCAGCTCTGTCGGGTTGCGAGTTTGTGTCCAGACGCGGCCGGGGCCGGTGAAGTCGAATACGAATCCCTCACCGCTCTTGAAGCTCTGCACCAACCCACCGCCGCTTGCCTTGCGCATGCCCATCGTGATCGAGTCTTCGTAGGCCACCATGTGCCCGGTGTCGACCGTGATGCCCTGCCCGGCGGCGAGGTTCCAAACCTCGAGGGCGCCGTAACAAGCGAACACGACCGTGCCCTGACCATCAGCGCGGACGATGAAACCACCTTCCCCGCCGAACATGTTCTTGAAGCCGCCCCACTTGGCATCGAGGTTGATCGTGACATCGTTGGCCAACCACGACCCCTTCTGGATGAACAGCGCGCGACCCGGCAGGACGTCGTAGGTGGTGATGTCGCCGGGCAGTCGCGCCGCCACGTCGACGAAGCCGCCGGCGGGAGGAGCGGTGTAAGTGCTGACGAAGAAACTCTCACCACCGAGCGCGGCCCGCTTGAGCGACTTCATGATGCCACCCTCTGCCTTCGCCGAAAGGGTGACGTCGGTCGACATCGCCATCATTGCGCCTGATTCGACCCGCACCGGCTCGTTGGGTGCGAGCGTGAGACGAGCCACACCGTAAGCCGGGCCCTGCCTTGTCTGAACTTGCATACTGCTCTCCGTTCTTCGAGCCGCCTGGTGAGACGGCAACCTGCTACTTCGTTTCGCTGTGCGAACCGCCGATGATCGCCTGCGCGGCTGCCAGCCGTGCGATCGGCACGCGGAATGGACTGCAACTGACATAGTCGAGGCCGGCCTCGTAGAACAGTTGGATGCTCTCGGGGTCGCCACCGTGCTCGCCGCAAACGCCGATCTTCAGACGGGGTTTCACCGAACGACCGCGAGCCACGCCGATACTGACAAGTTCGCCGACCCCGCCGCGGTCGATCGTCTCGAACGGGTTGCGCTTGAGCAGACCCTGCTCGATGTAAGCGGGCATCATCTTGCTCTCCACATCGTCGCGGCTGAAGCCGAACGTCATCTGGGTGAGGTCGTTGGTGCCGAAGCTGAAGAAATCGGACTCTTCCGCGATCTCGTCGGCGCGCAACGCCGCGCGCGGAGTCTCGATCATGGTTCCGATGGTGACGTTCGGTTTGCGAGTGAGGCCCTGTACGGCAGTGTCGATCTCGGTTTGCACCCAGCCCCGCGCCAACGACATCTCCTCGCGGGTGACGGTGAGCGGGATCATCACCTCCACGATCGGGTTCTTGCCTTTCTTGCGCAAGGCTGCGGCCGCGGCCATCAGCGCTTTCACTTGCATCGCATAGAGACCCGGCTTCAACACTCCCAGGCGAACACCGCGAACGCCGATCATCGGGTTGTGCTCCGACCACTCCTCGGCGGCGGCGAGCTCCGCGGTCTCCGCCTTCGAAAGTGCGCCAGATCGCCACCAACGGCGTCGCTTCGACGCGCGTTTGATACGCAGTTCTTCAACGGACGGCAAGAACTCGTGTAGCGGTGGATCGAGCAGTCGTACCGTGACAGGCAATCCATCCATCGCCGCAAGGATCTGCTCGAAGTCGATCTGTTGCACGCGGCCAAGTTCAAGCAACGCGGCAGTCTCCTCGGCGGCTGTCTCGGCCAGAATCATCCGACGAACCACCGGCAGCCGATCGGGTGCCAGGAACATGTGCTCTGTTCGGCACAGGCCGATTCCTTCTGCACCCAGTTTGCGGGCGTTGGTTGCATCTTCACCGGTGTCGGCGTTGGTGCGCACGCCGAGCTTGCCCTTTCGAACCGCATCGGCCCACGCAAGTATCTCGTGGAACTCGGGCGGAGGCTTCGCCGCCGCCAGCGCCATCTCGCCGAGCATCACCTCGCCGGTGCTGCCATCGATGCTGATGACATCGCCCTCTTGGACAGTCACATCGCCGACGTGGAACTGCTTGCCATCGATCTTGATCGCGTCGGCACCGACGATCGCAGGGGTACCCCAGCCGCGGGCCACGACCGCCGCGTGGCTGACGAGCCCTCCGCGGGCGGTGAGGATGCCCTGGCTGACCATCATGCCGTGCACATCCTCGGGACTGGTCTCGTTGCGAACCAGCACGACCTTCTCGCCGCGCTCGTCGGCATTCACCGCATCTTCGGCCGTGAAGTACACCTTGCCCACGGCTGCCCCCGGTGAGGCTGCCAGCCCCTTGGCCAGCGCCTTGCCTGTCTTGGCGAACTGCGGGTGGAGCACCTGATCGAGATGATCGGCGGCGACACGCATGATCGCCTCGTGCTTGGAGATCTTCCACTTGGCGGCGCCCTTGCCCTGCGGCGATGTCATCTCCACCGCCATCTTCAGCGCTGCCGCCCCGGTGCGTTTGCCGACGCGAGTCTGCAGCATCCACAACTTGCCTTGCTCGATGGTGAACTCGGTGTCGCACATGTCTTGGTAGTGACGCTCGAGTCGTGCGAAAATGACGAGTAGCTCGGCATGAATCTTCGGAAAGTGAAGCTTCATGTGGTCGAGATCCTCGGTGATGCGGATACCTGCCACAACGTCCTCGCCCTGCGCGTTGATCAGGAAGTCGCCATACGGTTTGTTCTGGCCAGTGGCGGCGTTGCGCGTGAATCCGACGCCGGTACCACTATTCTCGTCGCGGTTCCCGAACACCATTACCTGCACGTTCACCGCCGTGCCGAGATCGTGGCTGATGCGTTCGCGCACGCGATAGGCGATCGCTCGCGCACCGTTCCAGCTGGCGAACACAGCCTCGACCGCGCCGCGTAGCTGTTTGCGAGGTTGCTGCGGGAATGGCTTACCAGTTACCTTCTCGATCACGGACTTGTACTGCTCGCACAGATCCTTGAGTGCGGCGGCGGTCAGTTCCGCATCAGTCTTCGCGCCCACGACTTGCTTGGCCTTCGCCAGTGGACCCTCGAACAGGTCACCTTCAATTCCGAGAACGATGCGTCCGTACATCGCGATGAAACGGCGATAGCTGTCGAACGCGAAACGCTCGTCGCCGGTGACTTTGGCAAGACCCTTCACGCTCTGGTCGTTGAGACCAAGGTTGAGGACTGTGTCCATCATGCCCGGCATCGAGAACTTCGCACCCGAACGCACCGACACGAGCAGCGGATCGGAAGCGTCGCCGAGCCTGCGACGCATCGCCTTCTCGAGCTTGGCGACATGACCGGAGATCTCGTCGTCGAGCCCCTTGGGCCAGCCACCGTGCATGTAGGCGCGGCAGGCATCGGTGCTGATCGTGAAGCCGGGGGGCACGGGCAACTGCAGCACACTGGTCATCTCGGCGAGGTTGGCACCCTTTCCGCCGAGCAGATCCTTGTACTGCATCGGAGGGCGGCGGTGCTTGTGATTGAAGGAGTAGACGTATGGCACGGGGCGAGTCTACGGGTAGAGGTCGTCTCCACGTATCGGTCCCGACCGACAGGCGTTGCCCGTAGGCTCGCCACATGCCAACCGCCGCGCCGCCGCGCTTGTTCGGCTTTCCTTTGCACGTCGGCTCCGGATTCTGGCTGTTCATGGGCCTGATCGCCTTCGCCAACTCGTCCTACCTCGGGCTTGACGGGGCTGTGGTGTTTGCAGCGCTGATCGCCGGGCTAACCGTGGTCCACGAACTTGGCCATGCGTTCGCAGCTCGCGCCACCGGTGCCCGGGCCGAGATCTCGCTCGCATTCATGGTCGGTTACGCATCGTTCACCCCTACACGAAAGCTGTCGCGTTGGGAGCACGTCGGCATCTCGTTCGCGGGGCCGGCGACGCAGATCATCGTCGGCGGCGCCGTTTACCTCGCGCTCGGCGGTCCCGTGTGGCCGTTGGAGGGACTGACGAACACGCAATTCTCGGCGCTCTGGGCCGGCCCGGTGATCGGGCTGTTCAACCTGTTGCCGATACTTCCATTCGACGGCGGCAACATCCTCGAACAAGCGGTCGGGGCGTTGCTACCCAAGCACGCTCGGCCGGTGATGTTGTGGTTCTCGGTCGTCCTCAGCGTCGTCGGCATTGTCGTGTTGTCGAGCAGGCCGGAACTGCGCGGATTCGTGATCTTCATGATGATTCCGTTGTTGACGGTCGGTCAGATGCTGTTCAGCGGTCGTGCCGCACGCAACCACGCCAGCAGCCGCGAAGCCTTCGCGCGCGCCGAGGCTCTGGCGTGGGCGACGGGAGACGTATCGGGTTTCACTTCCGAACACTTGCCGTCGCCATGGTTTCGCGCCCACCAACAACTACAGCAGGGCCATCCAGATGTCGCTCGCCAGGTCTTGCTCGCCGACTTCGCCGATTCGTCGGCCGTCAACTGGTGGCCGCCAGACGCGGCATCTGTGCGCGACCTGGAGGCATTGATCAACTTGCTCGGCAGCCCACTGCCGCACGGTCGAGCCTTCAGCGACTTCGTGCTCTCGGGAATCCTGCTGCGCTTGGGCAGGTACGAAGCGGCCGGCGCCTACGCGGCCACTGCCTATCAAGCTGCGCGACCGGCGATGTTGGCTGTGCACGTAGCGCGTGCGGCCGCCGCCTTGGGCGACAATGCGATGGCTGCGGCCTGGCTGCGCGCCGCCGCCAACACTGCCCCGGCAGAGGCGTTGCAGGTGGCCATTGCCGCCGCGCCCGAGTTTCAACGGATGCGCAACGACCCTGAATTCACGCAAGCTCTAGCGCCGTAACCGCGGCCTCGAGTCCGGTCAGCCGGTGAGGGCGCTCCGCTTCACCATCGCCAGCGCGGTTTCGCCGAGCACACTGGTCACCACGCCAACCGAATTACCGTTCACGATGTACGCATCACCGGCGACTGTTCCGGACTCGACGACGACGCGTCGTAGCAACCGCGGCCCTGAGGCACCACGACTGTCCATTCGTTCAACGAGCTCCTGACCCGGATAGCAGCCCTTGGTGAAGCAGACCGCCACCGGTATCACGCCGGTTTCGATCGGGATGGTTTCGCCCCCAACGATCTCGATCCCCATCGCCGGCCACGCCGAAGCAATTCGAGCCGCCAACAATTCATCAGACGTGCCCTCGCGCGCGCCGGGCGGCGCGGTTGGAGCCGAACCGAGTAGATCGAATCCACCGACGTCACCGCCCCAACCGACGACACCGTTCAAGCCGACGACATCGTTCAGCCCGACCGCATCGGAACTGATGCCCCGGATCGCAAGGCAACGCCAGGGCAGAATGCTGATCTCGGCCCGTACCCGAATCTTGAAGCGATTCAGACGAGCAACCATGGTTTCACCGAAACCGGCGTCGGTGTCGAGCACGAACGTTTCTTCGGCCGTCCGCCACAGTCGCAGAAGAACCTCGACCCGCCCGCCCGGCTGCAAGAGGAAACTCCACGCCGATCCGCCGATCGGCAGCGGGCGAATGTCCTGCGACAGCTGCGAGTGCAGGAAGGTCGCAGCATCGGGCCCGGAAACCTGCACGACATCGCGAGGTACTTCGATCCAGAACACTCACCCAGTGTCGCACCAGGGCGGACACATGCAACACTGTTTGATATGGAAACCGAAGTCGTTGTGCGCCGCGTCAGCGACGCCTTGCAGCAGACTTTTCGTCGACTCAGCACGCTCGCCACCGGTGTCGGCATCCTGGCCTTCCTCATCGGCGCGGCAACCTTCGCGACCGGACTGTGGATTTTCGACGAGAGCCGCGGCACGTGGGCTGTCATCGGCGGAGCGTTGTGCGGAATTCCGTTGCTGGCAGCACTTCTCGGCCGCCACCTGGTGCGCCGCACCGCCAAGCACGCACCAGAGTTGGTCGCCGACGTCCGCTCCTTTCTGGATACCTCGGTGAAGTCGGCGCAGGTCCTGATCGATCACGACAGTGGCACGCCGATCGCCGGCTACGTGAAGAGCTTCGGTGAACTGCGCCGAGAGCTGCGAGACAGGCGCAAGGAACTACCGGCGTTGTTCGCCGGAGTCAAAGTGATCACGAGTGTGCCGGGCATCGCCGCCATCGCGGTGCTGGGCACCCTCATCGTCGGCGGATTGGGAACCGTGCTGCTCGTCGGCGGCATCATCGATTGAGGAACGCGGCAGAAGCCTTGAACTACAGGTAGAGCCCGGTGCTGGCTTCGATGCGGCTGGCAGCGACCGCGTGCAGATCGCGTTCTCGCAGCATGATGAAGTCGGCGCCGCCGACCTCGACCTCGTAACGATCCTCTGGGCTGAACAACACGCGGTCGCCCACCTCCGCACTGCGGACGTTCTGGCCGAGAGCCACGACTTCGGCCCAGACCAGCCGCTTGGAAATCTGGGCGGTGGCGGGAATCAGAATGCCGCCGGTGGAACGACGTTCGCCATCACGCTCAGGAATGCGCACCAGCAGCCGATCATTGAGCATCTTGATCGGAAGCTTCTGATCGTCCAACTCCACGTCGGCAGGGTACCGTCGGGGGTATCACGTCCCCAACGGGACCGGAAGGGATCTCAATGGTGCATCAACACCGCTTCAACCGCCGGGCGGCAGTGAGTGCCGGGGTGTTGCTCAGCGTCATCGGCGTCGCCGCGTGCACCGACGACAGCGGTGGCGGCAGCAACTCGGCGTCGACCACGCTCCCGGGCGCCACCGGACCGGCGGCATCGACGACAATCCCGTTAGCGCCTCCAACCACCTTCATCAGCGACTGCTCGGCGATGCCGGCAGCAACCGGCATCGCCACCATCGTCGGCTTTCCCATGGGTGAAGGGCAGGTGATCGGTGCCGGCACGTGCGAGTTCCGCGGACTCAACGAGCAAACACGAGTCGTCACCCTGAGCTTGTTCACCGATCCAGGTGATCAGGCCACCTTCACCGACCTACAAACGTCACTCGGCGCGGCCGCGCCGCTCAACGATCCCGCACTACCGAGCGCCCTCGTCGACGCTTCCTCGCTCGTCTACACCCCGGCCAACGGTGCCATCTACACGGTGAGAGTGCTTGTCACCGACGGCACGGCCGCCGAGCAGGTACCGCTGGCGGCGGCGATACTTCGCCTCTGGTTGGGCGTCTAGGGCATCAATTGCAAGGGAATTGGGGCGTTGGTGGCAGCGGGGCGAACTTAAGTCACCTCCCCGCAATACCGATACCAAAGGGTGAAGAAGCGGCGGTTCGATAGGGACCAATCGGCCGCGTCCATCGACGTGGCTGAAATCGCGCGGACGCTGGCAGATCCGGCGCTGTTGATCGACAACAGCGCGACTGTCCTGTGGGCGAACGCGGCCGCCGAGCGACTGTTCGGCCTGCCGATCGGCGCCGGGATCGGGTTGAACAGCCTCGACTTCGTGCACCCGGACGATGTTCAGTTGGCGGCGCTGTCGATGGTGAGCGTGCGGTCCAAGGAGGTCGGCACACTGATCGAACTTCGGCTACGCGGCGACGACGGATGGCGACTGGTGGAAGTTCACGGCGCACCCGTCGGCGACAACCTGCTGCTCAGCCTGCGCGACCTCACCGAGCGGCGGCGTTGGGAGGTCGCCGGTGATGCGACTGCCCGCTTTCGATCGATCGTGCACAACGCCGCCTCCGTGCTGCTGTTGGTCACACCTGAGGGAGAAGTGGCCGCATCGTCGGGAGCGCTCACCAGACTGCTCGGCCACGACCAGGAGTGGCTCGAGCATCGTCCGCTTCTCGAACTGGTCGACGACAGCGACCGACCGCTGGTCGCAGAGCTGCTCGACAACATTGCCCCCGGACCCGGGGACGACCGGGTAGCGACGGCGGTCGACGTGCGCCTGCGACACGCCGCCGGATTTTCGGTTCCCTTCGCCCTCACCTTCGTGAACCTGATCGATGATCCCACCGTTGAGGGTCTGATCGTCAGCGGTCACGACATAACCGATCGACTGTTGGTGGAAGAAGACCTGCGCCAGGCGAACTCGCTGCTGTCGGCGACTCTCCAGTCCACCAACGACGGCATTCTCGTCGTCAATCTCCTCGGCAGAATCACCAGCTTCAACGACAAGTTCGCCCAACTCTGGAGCATTCCTGCCGACACACTGCACGCAGGACAGGACGACCAGGCCATCGCCTGCGTTCTCGATCAACTCGCCGACCCGAAGGCATTCGTCAGCAGAATCCAAGACCTTTACGCAAAGCCAGATGCGGAGAGCCACGACATCCTTCAGTTCAAGGATGGGCGTGTCTTCGAGCGCGACTCGCTGCCTCAGCGCATCAGTGGCGAAATCGTCGGGCGCGTGTGGAGTTTCCGCGACGTTACCGAGAATCGCAGACTGGAGGGGGAACTAGTCCATCAGGCATTTCATGACTCACTGACGGGCCTGGCCAACCGTGCCCTGTTCTGCGATCGCGTCGAACACTCGGGAGCCCGGATCGTGCGCAGCGGCGGCCAGCAGGCCGTGCTGTTCATCGACGTCGATGACTTCAAGCGCGTCAACGACAGCCTTGGGCACTCCGCGGGCGACTCGCTGCTCATCGCCGTTGGCGAGCGCCTCGTCCACTGTCTCCGCCCAGGTGACACCGTCGCCCGCTTCGGCGGCGACGAATTCGCGGTCCTGGTCGAGGGTTTCGACGATCCGTCGGCGGCCACGGATATTGCCGACCGAATTGTCAATGCGTTGCGTGAGCCGGTCGTCATCGATGGTCGCGACATGCCCGCGACCGTGAGCGTCGGCATCGCCTTCGATTCGGTGGGAGCTCCTGCCGATGAGCTCCTACGCAACGCCGACCTGGCGATGTACACCGCGAAGGCAAGCGGCAAGAACTGCGCTCGCGTCTTCGCCCGCGAGATGCACGATGCGACGATGCGACGACTCGACCTCGAGGCGCGTCTACGCGGCGCCGTAAGACGCGACGAACTCATCCTTCACTATCAGCCGATCGTCGAGTTGAGCACGGGACACATTCACGGCTTCGAGGCGCTCGTGCGCTGGCAGCACCCCGATGGTGACATGCTCCTACCTGCCGCTTTCATCCCGCTCGCCGAGGAGAGCGAATTGATCAACGAAATCGGAGATCACGTACTCGCGGTCGCGTGCGAGCAAATGGCGAAATGGTGCTCGCTCGGCCACGGTCTGCCCCCGACGATGTCCGTCAACGTCTCACCACGCCAACTGCTCGACCGGAACTTCCCGGGCAGAGTCGAATCGATTCTCTCGTTCCATGGCCTCGACCCCGCGCAGCTGACACTGGAGATAACCGAGGGTGCCCTCATTCGCGATCCGGAAGCGGCCGCTCGGCGACTCAAGCAGCTCCGTCGGCTCGGCGTACGCATCGCCGTCGACGACTTTGGAACGGGCTACTCGTCGCTCGCGTACCTGCAGCAGTTCCCCATCGACCAACTGAAGATCGACCGCTCGTTCGTTGCGAGCATGCTTGCCAGACCGGGTCTGTCGCTCGCCGGTGCGGTCGTACAGATCGCGCACTCGCTGGACATCGTTCCGATCGCCGAGGGCGTGGAGAACGAGGGACAGGTCGACCTATTACGCGTGCTCGGTTGCGACCTCGGGCAGGGTTACCACCTTGGAAGACCACTTGCCGAGGCAGCCGCGACCGAACTGTTGCACCGACAATGGGCCACAAGCGTCGAAGACGGCGCTATCCCTGTGCGCGCCGCGAGCGCCGCTCGGCTGTAGCTGTCGGCGCGGCGTTGGTCAGTTCGCCGACCAGTTCCACAATCGTCTCCAGCGTGGGCGGGCGCCCGCGTGTATGTGCATCCATCGCTTCACGCATCGCAGCCACGTGCGCGGGCGTTGTGCCGCAACAGCCACCGACGATCTGCGCACCGGCGTCGATCGCAGTGGTGGCGTAGCGCCCCATCAGTTCGGGTGTGCCCGAGTAGACGATCTCGGTACCGACGAAGTGCGGCACGCCGCAATTTCCCTTGACGACCAACGGGTGACGGCTGCCTGCCATCTCCATCAACGACACCAGGATGTCGGGGGCACCGACGCCGCAGTTGGCGCCCATCGCCAGCGGCGGTTGCTCCTCGCCGTCGAACACCTCGGCGAGACTCCCCGGCAACAGACCCATCATCGTGCGGCCGGCCGTATCGAACGAGCAGGTCACGACATACGGAAGACCAACGGCGATGGCCGCGGTCGCAGCCGCATGCACTTCCTCGGTCGCTGACATCGTTTCGATCCAGGCGACGTTGGCGCCACCGTCCTTGAGACCTCTGATCTGTTCGCTGAAGGAGGCAACAGCGTCGTCATGTGTGAGCTGGCCGAGCGGCTCGAAGAGTTCGCCGGTTGGCCCAACCGAGCCCGCCACCACGACCGGGCGATCGAACGAGTCGGCGACCTTGCACGCCAACTCGGCGGCAGCACGCGCCAGTTCGTAGGTGCGGTCCTGCGCCTTGTGCAGCTTGAGCCGCTGCCGGTTGCAGCCGAAGGTGTTGGTGAGGATGATGTCGCTGCCCGCCTCGACGAACCGGCGGTGCAGGCCCATGACCTCGTCGGGCCGCTCGACCGTCCAGAACTCGGGGGGATCACCGGACATCAGCCCCGCCGCGAAGTAGTTGGTGCCGGTTGCTCCATCAGCAAGTAGCACCTTGCCTGTGGCAAGTAGGTCGGACAGTGAAGCTCGCATTCGTGCAACGATACCGCAGGCGTTGGCTCAGGTGACGATGGCTTCGATGCGCTCCTTGACCTCGGGAGTCATCCTCGCGACGACGTCGATCGCCGCGAAGTTCTCGATCACCTGGGCAACTCGGCTGGCCCCGGTGAGCACGGTGGAAACCCGCGGGTTGGCTGCGCACCAGGCGATCGCCAGCTGCGCCAGTGTGCAGTCCAACTCGCGGGCGATCGGGCGTAGACGTTCGACCTTCTGGAGCGCATCGGGGTCGGTGACTCGCTCGGCCAGCCACTCGTACCCAGGCAGGGCACCGCGACTGTCGTCGGGCACGCCGTCTTTGTACTTGCCGGTGAGCAACCCGCTCGCGAGCGGACTCCAGATGGTGGTGCCGAGTCCGATGTCGTCGTACAGGCGGGCGTACTCGTGTTCCACCCGCGCGCGCGAGAACAAGTTGTACTGCGGCTGCTCCATTACAGGTTTGTGCAGGTGATGCCGGTCGGCGATCAGCCACGCAGCGCGAATCTCGTCAGCCGACCACTCGCTGGTACCCCAATACAACGCCTTGCCCTGGCTGACCATGTCGCTCATCGCCCAGACGGTTTCCTCGATCGGCGTGTTCGGATCGGGGCGGTGACAGAACACGAGGTCGAGGAAATCGAGTTGCATGCGCTCGAGAGAGTTGTCGATCGCCTGTGCGAGGTACTTGCGATTGAGCGTGTTGCGCATGTTGCGCACGTTGCCGTGCACACCCCAGAAAAATTTGGTGCTGACGATGTATTCGTGGCGCGGCCAACCGAGCTGCTCGAGAACCCGCCCCATCTGCGCCTCACTGCCACCGCCGGCGTAGACCTCGGCGTTGTCGAAGAAGTTGCACCCGCTGTCGTGGGCGGCCTGCATGCATTCGAGAGCCATGTCGTCGCCCAACTGGTTGTCGAAGGTGACCCAGCTGCCAAAAGACAACACGGACACCTGCAAGCCGCTGCGACCGAGCCGACGATATTGCATCTTGGAAGCCATTTCCGCAGCGTAGCGGTCGCCTACCGCGACGCTGTGTGGGGCAAACTGTCGCATGCCGACTAACGCATCCGCAGCTCTTTCCGTTATGGCCGACCACGTCGAGCGCTACCAGCAAGAGGTCGGCGAACTGGTGCCGGACTACCAACTGCGCGGGCGCGACGACATCGTGACCGCTCTCGTCGAGGCCGAACGCGCGCTGCGAAATGCGACGCGCTCGATACGCCGGTCGGCAAAGTTGACGACGGAAGCCCACTGATCGGCGAGCCCGCGCCCCGGCGAAGCGGCCACTGTCGGTGAAACGCGGCGACGGCCCCTCGCGGGGCCGTCGCTCAGCGACGCCAGGCGGCGGATCCCGGCATCGCACGCAAACCAGGTGGCGGGAACCTGGTTGGTGAGGTCACTATACACCGTGCTCAAAACGGCGCAACCGCCCACGCTGCGTGGTAATTCTGTGATCCCGAACCGTGGCTTACCGGGGCCGCGTTGGCAGTGTTGACGATGGGCAAACGTCTTCGAGCACGCACTCCGCGCAACTCGGCTTCTTCGCGGCACACACACGACGGCCGTGAAGAATCATCCGCAAACTGAAGTCACCCCACGCGGCCGACGGCAATTGGTCACCCAGCTCTGCCTCCACCTTCACCGGATCTGTCTCGACCGTCAGTCCGAGGCGACGGCTCAGGCGACCGACATGCGTGTCGACCGGCAGTCCCGGCAAGCCGAACGCGACGCTGCGCACCACGTTCGCCGTCTTGCGACCGACGCCGGCGAGCGTCACCAACTCCTCCAACGACTCGGGCACCCGTGCATCGAAGCGCTCGACCAGAGTCGTGGCCATCGCGATCAGATTGCGCGCTTTGCTCTGGTAGAACCCGGTCGACTTCACGATCGACTCAACCGCGGCCTGATCGGCTCCGGAAAGTGCAACCGCATCGGTATACCGCGCGAAAAGCTCTGGCGTAACCATGTTGACGCGCGCGTCGGTGGTCTGCGCGGACAGGATCGTTGCGACGAGTAACTGGAACGGGTTGCAATGATCGAGTTCGCAGACTGCTTGCGGATAGGCGGTAGCCAACCTGGCCGCAACGACACCGGCACTATGCGCGCGCTGTGCTGAGTTCTCTGCCACCACCGGAGACTAGAACGGGCAACCGCTAGCCTCGGTCGAATGGTGCGGTTACGTACGGTCAATTCCCTCTCCGGCGGCGACCGGCAAGCGGTTGCAAACCTGCTGGCGACAACCCGCGCCGGCGGCTGTGCGCGCCTCACCGAGGCAGCTCACTCCCACCACCCGGTGCAACCGGTGACGATGACGATCGCCGAGACAATCCCAGACTCCGACCACTCCATCGTCGGCTACGCCCAGGCCAGCGAGGAAGCCGACGGTTACATCATCGACAGCGCCGCCGACGACTCGGCCATTCATGCACAAGTTGTGCGCGAGCTTGCTGCGAAACTGCCAACCGACGTTGCACTTACTTGGTGGACGCACGAATGTCACGACACCGCGTCGGTGGCGGCCTCCCTTGGTCTGCGACCGCAACCGCGGCGGTTGCTCAACATGAGCCGATCACTGCCGATCGAGGCAGCCACCGACACCGTGAAAACCAGGCCGTTCGTCGTCGGACGCGACGAGGCGGAATGGCTGCGCGTGAACAACGCGGCGTTCATCTGGCATGGTGAGCAGGGCGAGTGGGAACCGGCCACCCTGAGCCGACGAATATCCGAGCCGTGGTTCGATCCGGCAGGCTTTCTGCTCCATGAACGCGACGGCCACCTTGCCGCCTTCTGTTGGACAAAGGTGCACAACCCGCCCACCCTCGGCGAGATCTACGTGATCGCAGTCCACCCCGACTACCACGGCCTCGGTCTCGGCAGATCTCTCACCGTCGCCGGGCTGCGGCACTTGGGCAGCGTCGGCTCAACGACGGCGATGTTGTACGTCGAGTCCGACAACACGGCGGCAGTTCGTCTCTACGAATCACTCGGCTTCACCGTCACCCACACCGACCTCGCCTATCAGAACTCAAGAAAGTAGCGGCACCGATGACCACAATCGAAGAGCGAGCGACCGACGACCAAGAGCTACCCCGCTGGAGTGTCGCCGACGTGCACGAGTCGTTCCAAGCACGATCGTTCGGCGATGCAATGGACCGCTGCGGCGCCGACATGTCGCGATTGGAGGCGTTGTTCGAGGAACACGGCATCCGCGCCACCGAGCCACGGGCCGTCACCGCCACCGATGGCCGTGCTGCCGATGCGGTGATAACAGCCATCAATCGCATGCGTGACCACGCCGATGAGACGGCGGCGTACATCCTGGCCACCACCACGACCGACAGCTACGACGAAACAGCAGAAGGACTCCTCGGCGAGTTCGAAATGGTCGATGTCCGCCAACGACCGCTGACTGCTCGGCTTGCCGACTGGGTCAGTTCGCTGGGCGTAGAGGCGCTGGCCGAGCACAGTACGCAGGTCGCCGAACACCGCGGACCGCTGGAGAAGCTGGCCCGCCGTGCGGCCCACCAGATGAACGAGGCCGAGGAGGGATTGTACGCCGATCTGGTGAGCACCGGATCGTCGGCGTGGGACACCCTGCACGGCGTCGTCACCTCGCAGCTGACCGCAACAGTGACAATGCCCGACGGAACCACGCCGGCAATGCCGATGGCCGCGATTCGCGGCCTCGCCACCCACGCCGATCCGGCGGTGCGCCGGGCCGCTTACGAAGCAGAACTCGCCAGTTGGCCCACCGTCGCACCCGTGTGCGCAGCCGCCATGAACGCCGTCAAGGGCGAGGCCAACGTCGTCAATCGTCGCCGTGGATGGGAATCGGCGCTCGCAGCATCCTTGTTCGCCAACAGCGTCAGCCGTGAGACGTTCGACGCCATGCAGCACGCGATCACCGACTCGCTCGGCGACCTCCGTGGCTGGATGCACTCGAAGGCTCGCCTACACGGCCACTCCGGGGCGTTGCCGTGGCATGACCTTGTCGCGCCGCTTCCCTTCGCCGCCTCGGCGGTCACGTGGGATGAAGGAGTCGACATCGTCCGCAACGCGTTTGGCGCATACGGAGGCGGACTCGCCGGCATCGTCGATCGTGCGCTCGACGGACGCTGGATCGATGCCGGACCGCGGGCCGGCAAGCTGGGTGGCGCGTTCTGCATGTCGCTCTCGGGAGATCGCTCGCTGGTCTTTCTCAACTGGAGCGGCAGCGTCAGCTCAGCACAGACGACCGCCCACGAACTAGGCCACGCCTACCACAACGTGCAACTGGCGCAGCGCACACCGATGCAGCGGTCGCTACCGATGGCCTTGGCCGAGACAGCAAGCATCTTCTGTGAGACGTTGGTGGTCGAGGAGGGCCTGCAACGACTCGCCGGCGGCGATCGCCTGGCGTTGCTCGATGTCGATCTTCAGGGCGCGCTGCAAGTTGTCGTCGACATCCGCAGCCGCTTCCTGTTCGAGACGGAGGTGTTCACCCGGCGGCAGCGTCGCACGCTTGGTGTAGGCGAGTTGAACGAGTTGATGCTGCAAGCACAAGCCGATGCCTACGGCGACGGCCTCGATCAGTCGACGGCTCACCGATACATGTGGGCGGTGAAGCCGCACTATTACAGTTCGCATTTCTACAACTGGCCGTACGCGTATGGCTTGCTGTTCGGTCTCGGACTGTTCGCGCAGTACAAGCAGGATCCGGAACGGTTCAAGTCGCACTATGACGATGCGCTGTCGCGCGCAGGCATCAACTCGGCCGAGGAGCTAGGGGCGGTCTTCGGCTTCGACGTCAGCGACCAGGCGTTCTGGACAGCAAGCCTCGACGTCATTCGAGATCGCATTGCCGACTACGACGCGCTCGCTGTCGACGTAACGGCTGTCGACCGCGCGTGAACACGCTGTACGCGCCGACACGCGAGTCGCTCGCCGCGCTTCTCGTCGGCGAACCCAGCTACCGGCTCGACCAGCTCTGGAATGGCCTGTACACACAGTTGGCCGCGCCCGCCGACATCACGAATGTGCCCAAGGGCTTGCGCGATCGACTCACCGCCGAACTCCCATGTGCATTGAGACAACAGGCACGCCGCGTCAGCGACGGCGGTGACACCGTGAAATACCTGTGGTCGTTGAGCGACGGAACCCGCATCGAAACGGTGTTGATGCTGTACCCCGACCGCGTCACAGTCTGTGTCAGCAGCCAGGTTGGCTGCGCGATGGCATGCGGTTTCTGCGCGACCGGCCAAGCCGGCTTCTCACGCCAACTGTCGGTCGGAGAGATCGTGGAACAGGTGGTACTGGCAGCACGCGATGCCCGCGCGCTGGGCCGGCGACTGGCCAATGTCGTCTATATGGGAATGGGTGAACCAATGGCCAACGAAGCTGCCGTGTGGGCTTCGGTGGAACGCCTCCATGATGCGGTCGGCCTTTCTGCTCGTCACATAACGATCAGCACTGTCGGTCTGCCACCCGGTATTCGCACTCTCAGCCAACGCCCGCTGCCGGTGAATCTGGCCGTGTCGCTGCACGCCGCAAACGACGAACTGCGCGACGAACTGGTGCCGATCAACAAGCGCTACCCGATCGACGAATTGATGAAGGCGTGCAGCGAGTACCTGGCCGCAAAGGGTCGACGCCTCAGCTTCGAATGGGCGCTGATCGACGGAATCAATGATCGGGCGACCGATGCCGACGAGTTGGCAACACTGTGTCGACGATTTCATCTCCCCGCGCACGTCAACCTGATTCCGTTGAACCCGACACCCGGCTATCCAACGGTCGGCTCGTCGGCAACCAAGGTCGCCCGCTTCCATCGCCAACTGACCGATCTCGGCGTTAACGCAACTATTCGCAAGAACCGCGGCAACGACATCGACGCCGCGTGCGGTCAACTCGCCGCCGGACACCCGGTGACGCTGAGGAGTTCGGTCGGCCTCAGCAGTGAGCGCGCACGGTCGTATAAGGATTGACCGCCCCCGCACCAGACGGGTGGATCTCGAAGTGGAGATGCGGTGTGCTGAAGATGGCGTTACCCGTGTCGCCGAGGAACCCAATGACGTCACCCGCGTGCACCGCGCCGAGCTTGGCGATCGAATCGAGATGGCCGTAGTAGTAGTGGATGCCGTCGACACCGTCGAACCCGATGTTGATGCCACCCATGACGCTGCCGGCTTCCTTGGCAAAGCCGTCGACCACAGCCAGAATCGGCGTGCCGCGGGTGCCGATCATGTCGACGCCCTGGTGCCGACGGCCACCGCTGCGCGGCGCTCCCCATGTGTCGCCGAATCCAACGGCTACGTCGCCGGTCGGGCACACCCAATCAACGCCGCCGTAATCTTCGCCGACACCGCCGCCGGGTCGACCCCCGGTACCACCCGCCCCGGTCTGGCCACCACTTCCTGAAACAGAACCGGACGCAGCTCCGGTTGTCGGAGCTGGTCCCCCGCCATCGTCGATATCAAACGCACCCGCGTCGTCGCTGACACCTGGCGCGACGGAGGTGTCCGTCGTTTCCGACTCGAAGACCGCCGCCCGGGCGGCGTCGGCTGCCCGTGCGCGCTCTTCGGCCACCAACGCCTTGCGCACTGCTTCATCCTTGAGCCGGCCGGCCTCGACCACCTTGAGGTTCTCAACCTCGGCCATCGCCTGATCGCGCAAGAGCTGCGCATTCGCCGTCGCCGTCGCCGCCTCCTGCTGGGTTGCGGCCAGCTCGCGTTTCTTTTCCTCGACTTCAAGGGTGAGCGAGTCGAAGACGTCGAAGTCTTCCTCGGACGTGTCGGTGATGACCGCAGTAAGAGCCGCGACCTGCATCTGTTCTTCGGCGCTTGCGAACCCGTTGAGCAAAGGCGAGCCGGCGCTGCTGGAGCGGGTGAACCGATTAACCGCTATCTGCTGTACTCGCTTGTGGAGCGCGGCTCGCTTCTTGCGCAGCTCGGCGATCTCGGCCTCGAGCAACTGCGTCTCGACTTCGACCGAATCGAGCCGTGATTCTGCTGCGAAGTAGGCGTCGGCGGCGGCGTTGGCACGTTCGCGCGCATCGGCAATCTCGCGGGCGGCCTGCTGCGCTTCGGACTCATCGGCAACGGCCACCCGTCCCGGCCCCGTTGGGACGAGCGCGCACACGAGCAGCAACACGGCGAAGAGGCGACGCATCGAGGTGGAAGCTAACAGGTGGTTCATTTTCAATACCTTCAAGGGGGCGCGGGTCGTACGGCCCGAGTTGCAACCGCCGTATCCTCATCGGTCAGATGGCTGTAGTTCTGAACCTCGGGCGGGTGAGCTTCATCCGCGACGACCGCCCGATTCTGGCCCCGATCAGCTGGAAAGTACGCGATGGTGAGCGCTGGCTGATCCTCGGGGCCAACGGAAGCGGTAAAACCACGCTGCTGCGGATCGCCTCGCTATACGAGCATCCATCGTCGGGC
>JACQZX010000031.1 GCA_016213665.1 Actinomycetota bacterium
CCGACATCAACGTCGACCCAGAAGCATTCATGACCGAGATGCTGGAGGCAGCCGACCTGCCGATCGAATACGCGCACCACGTGAATGACGAATCGCACGACGAATACATCCGAGCAGACACCGAATTGGCCCTCAGTCGCACTGGCCGCGATGTCGGCACCCCGATCATCACTTTCCGCCCAGGCATGGCCGACGAAGGCAGCTTCTTCGGGCCGGTCATCTCCTCGATTCCCCGCGGCGACGACGCCTTGCGGTTGTGGGATGCGGTCGAGATCATCGCGACCCAGACCGGCATGGCGGAGTTGAAACGCTCAAATCGGGGAACTCTCGACTTCGACTGAAAGGACCACGCCGTGAGCAAGCCACGTCGGCCATCGGCACCTACTACCCATCGTTATCCGCGCACGGCGCGTCTGAGCGAGTCGTTGCGCGAGGTGATCGCCGACGAACTGATGCGGATCGACGACGAACGACTTTCTTTGGTGACGGTGACGTTGATCGATGTCGACCCAGAGATGAACCGCGCAATCGTCTTCTTCGACTCACTGGCCGGAGAGGATGGTGACGCTGAGATTCTTGGCGCCCTCGGCGAGCATCGAGTTCGGATTCAGGGGTCGGTCGCAAGGCAGGTGCGTTCGAAGAAGACCCCCATTCTCAGCTTCAAGCCCGACGAGTCGATTCGCGCAGCCGAACGCATTGAGCGGATCCTGCACGATCAGGCCACGCTCCCCGCCCGACCTGTGGCTGGCGACGCTGAACAAGACGACACGTCACCCGATAGCAGGGCCTGATGGCTCGCCGCCGACCGCCGACCACTCACGGCCTGGCGGTCGTCGATAAGCCGAGTGGGGTTACCAGCCACGACGTCGTTGCAATGTTGCGCCGTCGCTTTGGCGAACGCCAGGTCGGCCATGCCGGCACGCTCGATCCCGATGCCACGGGGGTTCTGCTCGTTGGTGTCGGCAGAGCCACCCGTCTACTGCGCTTCCTTACCGATCTCGGCAAGATCTACACCGGTGAAGTCGTGTTCGGCAGCACGACCGATTCGCTCGACAGCACAGGGCTGGTGTTGCAAACCTGGAACATGGAAGGTCTTTCCGAATCGCAAGTCCGTGCGGTCGTGCAACAACACCTCACAGGTGCGATCATGCAGACTCCGCCGATGGTGAGTGCGGTGCGTGTTGATGGCCGCCGGCTTTACGAACTCGCGCGCGAGGGGGTCGAGGTAGCGCGCGAGCAACGCGCGGTGGTGGTCGATCGCTTCGACGTGATGGCAACCGCCGACCCGATGGTCTACGCGATCGAGGTGCAGTGCTCCAAGGGCACTTACATCCGCACGCTTGCCGATGACCTTGGACGATTGTGCGGCGGCGGCGCACATCTACGCCGCCTGCGCCGGGTAGCCGTCGGAAGCTTCACGACCGCGGAAGCAGTTGCACCCGACACCGTCGAATTGCTCACACTTCCACAGACTGTGCGGGACTACCCGACGGTGACGGTCTCGCCCGAGGTCGCCGCCACGGTGGGTAACGGACAGATGCTCGATCGCGAGACGTGCGGCGCCCATGGGCAGGGACCGTGGGCGGTGATCGGGCCCGACGGCGAACTGCTGGCGATGTACGAGGCGGTAACCGATGGACGTATGAAGCCCGCCGTCGTTCTTGCCGTCTGACCTGGAAACGTTGAAGACAGACCGTCGCCGAGAGTCGGCGCTAGCCTCACTTGGCGTGCTCATCCTGACCGATCTTGCGTCTTCGCCTTGGCCGGGCGAGCGTACGGTCGCAACGATCGGCGCTTACGACGGAGTCCACCGCGGTCATCAAGCGGTAATTGCCACGGTCCGCAGCCTTGCGCGAGAGACCGGCGCACGCACTGCGGTGGTCACGTTCGATCGCCACCCGGCCTCGGTTGTGCGGCCCGAGAGTGCGCCACAATTGCTGACCGACCTCGATCAGAAGCTCGAGCTACTTGCCGCGACCGGTGTCGACGCGACCGTCGTGGTCCGGTTCGACGAGGCCCAATCGCGCGAAGACCCGCTCTCGTTCGCGCAGCGGGTCTTTGTAGACGGTCTCGCGACCTCGATCGTGGTGGTCGGCGACGACTTCCACTTCGGTCGCGACCGCAGCGGCAACGTCAACACCCTGCGCGATCTTGGTGCAGGCGCGGGCTTCGAGGTGCAGCCGCTGGCATTGCTGGCCCGTACCGACGGGCCCGACGAGCCGATCAGCTCGACTGCCATCCGCCGCGCCTTGGCGGGTGGCCAGGTCGAATTGGCCGCGAGCATGCTCGGCCGACCGTTCGAGGCACGCGGCGTCGTCGTGCAAGGCGATCAGCGCGGCCGGCTACTTGGGTTTCCAACGGCCAACGTGCATGTCCCGAACACGATCTGTCTGCCCGCCGACGGTGTGTACGCCGGCTGGTACTTCCGCGCCGATGGCAGTCGCCACGAATGTGCGATCAACCGCGGTCGGCGACCGACATTCTTCGAGCATGCAGATCACTCGGTGCTGGAAGCCCATCTACTCGACTTCGACGGTGACCTTTACGGCGAATCGGCGCGGGTGCAGTTCCAGAGCTACCTGCGCAGTGAGCGCAAGTTCGACGGCATCGACGCGCTGGTGAGCCAACTCAAGCACGACGTAGACCACGCCCGCGCGGCACTCGCCCGCTGAGCTACTCGGCGGGCCAGATCAGGTCGCCCGTGGCGTTGTAGATCCCCTGTACAACGGTCGCGTCGATAAGTCCTTCGAGCGGAGGAACCTCGCCCGCGAAGAGACCCACCGATGCGTAGACAGTGACCTCGTTGAGCAGTTCGCCGGGGAGCGGCAGACCGAGTGGCGCCCCGCTGGCAACGCCGTCGGCCACCAACGCGGCTTCGAGCACCCACCGAGCCGCCTCACTTTCGGGTGAAACGAAGCTCGCGTTTCCTTCGGCGTTGATCGCGTCGACTGCTACCTGGGCGGCCGCAGCCGGATCGGCGATGGCATCGGCCAGGCCGCGCATCGTGGCCCGCATGAAGTCCTGCGCCGCCGACGGGTGTTCCTGGAGAAATGTGAGGTTGGTATACAACACGCCGAAGCTGCCAGGGATGTCGAAGGAGCTGGGGTCGAACAGTTTGAATGGCACGCCGTTGGCCTCGAGCTGGTGCGGCTCGTTGCTCTTGTAGCCGGGGAAGCCGACGATGTCGGGCGCCTCGATGTGCACCATCGGGTCGAAGCCGTCGAGCAGCACTGTCTCGTAATCAACGTCGAGCACTAGTCCGGCTTGGGCGAGCATCGCTCGCACCGAAGGAGTGATCGCGCCCTTGACGCCGACCTTCTTGCCACGAATGTCCTCGAGTGTTGCGACCTCACCATCTTTGGTGATCAGCGCGTCGATGCCGGTTCGGCCTTCCACTGCGAGCGCAACGAATCCTGCGTCGTTGGCGCCGGCGAAGTCGACCATCTCGCTGAATGAGCCGCCCGACGAAAATTGTGCATCGTTGGCTGCGATCAGCGGGTAGTTGTCGACCGAGAAACTGTTCTTCAACTCGACATCGAGACACAGTGCCTCGTAGTAGCCCTTGCTGGCGGCGACCAACACATCGACGATGCTCGCCGACGCGTGGAAGTCGAAACTGGACAGATAGGTGATGGTGCCCGCGGCTCTGTTGGCTTCGCAGCGCGCCGCCGGAAACGCTTCGTCGGCAACCACCGGCACCGTTGGTGGGATCCCGTTGTCGGTTACCCCGGGCTGGCCGTCGGGATTTCCGATCGTGGTGTCGTCGCCGCTGCATGCCCCGATCAGTGCCGTCGTCAGGCCGAGAGCGACTGTGAGACGGGCTAGTGCGGGGCGACGTGACATGAGCGAGGAGCCTAGGGCGCGAGCGCGTCGAAGAGTTGCACGACATTGGCGGTTCCGACGCCCACCCGGTGCCCCGTGCGGGAAATGAAACCCAACTGCACACCCGTGGTCGGATCGTTTGCTGCGAAGAACTGCTCGTGCCCGTCGGCATCGACTGCGATCTCGGTGAGCAGCGGAGTGCCACCCTCGCTAAGGCAAGCGCGTGCGTAACCGGCGTTGAGCACCTCGATTGCAACGTGCTGCACCCCCGGGCCACGCCTGGCCAGGTACTGCGCGACAGCCGGTGACGCCTCCGGACTGACGAGAACGAATGTGACCCCTCCAACTGCGACCGCTGCCACGCCGGGGCGGGGGTCGGCGAGCACGAGATCGTGGAATCCGAACTGCTCGCGCATCGAGGCCGTTGCCGCGTGGAGATCGTGAACCACCAGCACGACATGATCGACGCGAGTGGCGACAGTGTCGAGGTCGCTGCGGTCGGCATTGGCCGCCGGCTTGTCTGGCGCCGGGTCGGAACGCCGACCGGCGACTTCGATGCGATGTGTTTCGGTGAGCAGCACTCGGAACAACTGCTCGGCGAAGTCGGCGTCGATGCCGGCTTCGATTGCCTGTTGACGCCGCGACGTGACCACGTCGCGAACTCGATCGGGCTGGATCACCGGTCGGTCGGCATCCTGCTTCACAGCCGCGATCTCGTGGCAGGCGGCAAGACGCTGGGCGACGATCGCAATCAGCGCAGCATCGAGTTGATCGATGCGCTCGCGGAGCTGAGCCAGGGCCGGGGTCGAGTTGTCGGACATCGCTGGGCACCGTACCCGCTCAAACCGACTCGGTCCGCTGCGCGGCGTGCCAATGCAGCAGAGTGCGTTCGAGCAATGCGAGCAGCTGCAGTCCACCGACCCCTACGATCGCGATCGCGAAGATAGCGGCCCACAGCCGGTCGGCGTGGTTGTCTGCCGCGGCACGGCGACCGATGGCGCCGATTCCCTTGTTGGAGAAGTTGGCGCCCTCGGTGTAGTAGGCGACGGCCAGCGCGAGACCGAGGTTGAAGCGGAGGGTCGTGAAGAGAGTCGGTGCTGCCGAAGGCAGCCGCACTCGGCGCAATACCTCGGAACGGGAGGCGTTGACGGACGCCATCAGTTCCAGGGTCGAAGGCTCGACGCTGCGCATGCCGTCGACGGCCGCGAAGATGAACGCGGGCAGACAGACAACAGTGACCATGAACAAGGCGGGAGCGGTGCCGGAGCCGAGCCAGACCACTACCGAGGAGATGTACGCAACCCATGGCACGACCTGGATGAGGGTCAGCACCGGTTGCGCAGCGGTCTCCAGAAAGCGATTGGAAACGAGCACGGAGCCGATCAGGAGCGCGACTGATAATGCGAGCAGCAAGCCGATTGCGGCGTGTTGCACGGTCACCCAGGCGGCGCTCAGGTAATCGCTTCGGAATCGCCACAGGTACCGGACCGCCGTGGAGGGCGCGAGCAGGATGAATCGGCGCACGTCGAAGAGTCGGACGAAGGATTCCCACAGCGCAAGCAGGGTCACCATCCCGAAGATCGGTGCTACCAGCCGTCGACTCATGGTCGCATGGCTCCGTGTAACGCGTGGCGAACCTGCGCGCAGAGATCCACGAAGCGGGCTTCGTCGTCGATATCGCGGGCGCGTGGCCGGGGCAGGTCGACAATGAGGTCGGCAACGATTGTCGTCGGCCGCGGCGAGCTGACGATCACTCGATCACTCAGCGCCACGGCTTCGGGGATGCTGTGGGTGACAAAGAGAACGGTGACACCGCGGCCGGCGACCAACCCGTTCAGCAGCGCGCGCATCTCCGCCCGAGTGATCTCATCGAGTGCTGCGAACGGTTCGTCCATCACGAGCAACGGCGCGTTCAGCGCCAGTGCCCGCACCAGCGACACCCGCTGCAACATGCCCCCCGACAGCTCGTGCGGGTAGGCATCCATGAAGTCGCCAAGCCCGACCTCGCGCAGCAGTGCTTCCGGTTCGGCGGCATCGGGTGGATTGGCGGCGCGGTTGATGTCGAGCAACAGGCGGGCGTTGGCGCGCACTGTTCGCCAGGGGAGCAGACCCGGCTGTTGTGGCACCATCGCCACCCGTTTGTGCGCACGCGCCTCCTCCGGGGAATCCCCGTCGACTCGTACCTCGCCGGCGGTGGCGGCCTGCAGGCCGGCGATCACCCTCACCAGCGTTGTCTTGCCGCAGCCGGACGGACCGATGAAGCTGACGAATGACCCGGACTCGATTTCGAGCGAGATCTGGTGGAGCACGGCCAGGTCGCCGAAGGACTTGCTGAGATCGCGGATTTCGATGCGGCTCATCCTGGCCGAGTGTACGGAGTCGGCCGCTAGCATGGTGGGGTCCATCGGGGCCATACCTCCGGTGCGATGCCAGCCATCACCGAGGCGGCTGGCGACCTCCAGTTGGCGAAGGGCACTTCGCCGGAAGGCATACCAATGACCAAGCACGCAATGGACAAGACCGTCGTCATCGGCGCTCACAAGCTCAGTGAGACCGATACCGGGTCGCCTGAGGTGCAGATCGCGCTGCAGACCGCTCGCATCAATCACCTCACCGAGCACTTCAAGACCCACGTCAAGGATCACCACAGCCGCCGCGGTCTGCTGCGTCTGGTCGGCCAGCGCCGTCGCATGCTCGATTACGTGCGTGGCATCGACGTCGAGCGCTACCGCGCCATCGTGCAGACCAACGGTCTGCGTCGCTAGTAACTCCCTCGCCGCCGGGCAGACGCGCTGGATCGGGCCGGGCTTCCACCGGATCGACCCTTGGCGCTGCTAGCCTGGGCACGACATATCAACCGAGCGGACTCTTTGATCGGTTGTCAGTCGCGAGTACCGAAGCTCCCCGCCCGGTAGTGATCAGCGGGTTGCAGCCGTCGGCATTGTCGACTGGGAACCGGCTTCCGCTCCAATTGCACCCGTAGTCAATGACGCGTGGTGTGTGAAAGGAGCTCGTCATGGCCGACGCCATCCGAGTGTCCGGTGCCATTACCGGTACCGACAAAACCCTGTCCTTCGAGACCGGCAAATTGGCTCAGCAGAGCCAGGGTGCGGTAGTCGCAAGCCTGGGCAGAACAACCGTGCTGGCAACTGCCAATGCGGCCAAGGAAGCCAAGCCGGGCACCGACTTCTTCCCACTGACCATCGACGTAGAAGAGCGTGCTTACGCCGCGGGCAAGATCCCCGGCTCGTTCTTCCGCCGCGAGGGTCGCCCAACCGAGGATGCGATCCTCACCTGTCGGCTCACCGACCGCCCGTTGCGGCCGGCGTTCCCCGACGGTTTCCGCAACGAAACCCAGGTCGTGCTCACCATTCTCGGTGCCGACATGGAGAACCCGCACGACGTGCTGGCCATCAACGCGGCCTCGGCCTCGCTGATGATCAGTGGAATTCCCTTCGACGGCCCGATCGGCGCGGTGCGCGTCGCCCACACGCAGACCGGCGAGTGGATCCCGCACCCGACCTACGCCGAGGGTGTCGAAAGCACATTCGAATTGGTCGTTGCCGGTCGTCAACTCGACAACGGCGACGTCGCGATCATGATGGTCGAAGCCGGCGGTACCGCCAAGAGCTTCAGCTACTACGCAGCCGGCGCACCGAAGGTCGACGAAGCGGCCTTGGCCCGTGGCCTCGATGCCAGCAAGCAGTGGATCAAGGACAGCATCAAGCTGCAGCGCCAGTTGGTGGCCAGTGTGATCGCCACCCATGGCCCGATCGTGCCGATGGAATACTCGGTCAGCGTCGATTACGCACCCGACGTGTTCACCGCCGTCGAGCGCATTTGCTCGCCGGCGATCTCGAAGGCGATCGCAATCGCGGGCAAGGCCGAGCGCAACGCGGCCACCGATGCAGCCGCGGCCGATGCGATCGGCCAACTGTGCGGCGACGACGGCGAGTTTGCCGGTCGTGAGAAAGAGGTGAAGGAAGCCGTGCGTAGCCTCACCAAGAAGTTGGTGCGCAAGCGCATCGTGGAAGACGGCAAGCGCATCGACGGTCGGGGACCGCGCGATCTTCGGCCGCTGAGCAGCGAGGTCGGCATCTTACCGACGGCGCACGGCACCGGCTTGTTCCAGCGTGGCGAGACCCAGGTCATGAACGTCGTCACGATGGCGATGCCGCGCATGAACCAGTTGCTCGACACGCTCGGCCCGGAGACGCACAAGTACTTCTTGTTTCACTACAACATGGCTCCGTGGGCCAACGGTGAAACAGGCCGCGTCGGCACGCCGAAGCGCCGTGAGATCGGTCACGGTGCGCTCGCCGCCCGTGCGTTGTTGCCGGTACTGCCGTCGATGGACGAGTTCAACTACACGCTGCGACTGGTCGCGGAAGTGCTCGCCAGCAACGGCAGCACCAGCATGGCGTCGGTGTGCAGCGGCTCGCTGGCGCTGATGGATGCCGGAGTGCCCGTGAAGGCCTCGGTCGCCGGAATCGCGATGGGCCTGGTGTTTGCCGAAGGCAAATACACCACGCTCACCGACATTCTCGGTGCCGAAGATGCGTTCGGAGACATGGACTTCAAGGTCGCCGGCACCTCCGATGCCATCACCGCCTTGCAGCTCGACACCAAGATCGACGGCATCCCCGCCGACGTGTTGGCCGCCGCGCTCGATCAGGCCAAGGAAGCACGCACGCAGATCCTGGCCAACATGGATGCCTGCTTGGCCAAGGCTCGCCCGGAAGTGGCGGCAACTGCACCCAAGATCACGACGCTGATCATCCCGATGGACAAGATCGGTGAGGTGATCGGGCCCAAGGGCAAGGTGATCAACACCATTCAGCAAGAGACCGGCGCCGATATCGCCGTCGACGACGATGGGGCGCAGGGCATCGTCACCATCGGTGCTGTCGAGGCGTGGCGTATGGAGGAAGCGAGGGCGCGCATTCAGGCAATCGTCTCACCGCCGATGGCCGATGTCGGTGCCAGCTATGCCGGCCGTGTTGTGAACATCACCAAGTTCGGAGCGTTCGTCAACATCCTTCCCGGCCGCGACGGTTTGCTGCACATCAGCAAGCTCGGCAAAGGCAAGCGCATCAACAATGTGGAAGACGTGCTCAGCCTCGGTCAGGAGATCGAGGTGATAGTCGAGGAGATCGACGAGAAGGGCAAGGTCAGCCTTACCCCTGGTGAGTCATGGAACCCGGTCATCCCCGAAGGCGCTGCCAGCGCCGGGGCCGGCGACCGAGGCGACCGTTCGGATCGTGGCGGCCGCGATCGTGCCGGGCGTGATGGCGGAAGCCGTGATGGTGGAAGCCGTGAACCTCGCCGTGACGCACCGCGCCGCTCCGAGACTTCGGCGGCGCCAGTCACCGACATGAGTGGCGGAGCGGTTGCGGTTTCGTTCGACGATGCTTTCGACGCCCAACTTGCTGGCGATCTCGGCGACCTTGGTCCCGGCGGCGAAGCCGGTGGCAACACCAGCGGCGGTGGCCGCGATCGTGGCGGCGACGGCGACCGTTCGCGTCGACGTCATCGCTGATCTGGTGACCGATCTTCGGATCACGACTCTCGACTCGGGCCTGACGGTGGCCACCGAACGCGTGCCTGGCGCGCTTTCGGTGGCTGCCGGGGTCTGGGTCGGGGTCGGCTCGCGCGATGAACCCGACGCGCTCAGCGGCGTCAGCCACTTCCTCGAGCACTTGCTGTTCAAGGGTACCGACGCGCGCTCGGCACAGGAGTTGGCGCGTGGTGTCGATCGCCGCGGCGGCGACTTCAATGCGTTCACAGCGAAGGAGTTCACGGCGTACTACTGCCGCTTGCCTGCCCGCCACAGTGAGCATTGCCTTGAGTTGCTTGGCGAAGTGCTCACGCGCCCGGCCTTGCGCGACGACGACGTCAACGGTGAACGCCAGGTGATCCTGGAAGAGTTGGCGATGGATGACGACTCACCCGACGACGTCGCCCATCGAAAGTTCTCGGCTGCCGTCTTTCACGGCCACGCGCTCGGTCGCGACCCGGCCGGCGACCGCGACCACGTGCAGGCGATCACTCCCGACGATGTGCGTTCGTTCTTCGCCGAGCACTATCGAGCGGAGGCGATGGTCGTGGCCGCGGCCGGACCGCTGCCGCACGACGAAATGCTTGCCGGCATCACCGATGCCTTCGTGGGTGTCGCCACTGGCGGTGTGCGACCACAGCGTTCTTCCCCGGAATTGCCGGGCCAAGGTCTCACGGTGAGCGACGACACGGAACAGGTGCACATCGTGATGGGTGGTCGCGGGCTGCGACGCGACGATCCTCGCCGTGAGGCGCTCGATGTCGTCAACCATGTTCTCGGTGGCGGGCTGGCGAGTCGGCTGTTCGAGGAAATTCGCGAACGGCGCGGCCTCGCGTACTCGGTGTATTCCGGGCTGTCCAGCTACGCCGACGCCGGATTGTTCCAGCTCTACGCCGGAACGCAGCCGCAACACGCCGCCGAGGTGCAGTCGTTGATGCACGAGGAGTTGTGCCGGTTGATTGCCGATGGCATCACCGACGAAGAGCTCGACATCGCGGTGGGCTATCTGACCGGCGCCTTCGAGCTCGGTCTCGAGGACACAGGTGCCCGCATGTCCCGAACCGGCGGCCAGCTGATTACCACCGGCGCGGTGCGGCCGATCGAAGAGCAGGTCGCTCGCTGGGCAAGCGTCGACCAGGCCGCCGCAAGTTCTGTGATCGCCGATGTGTTGACAGTGGAACCAATAGTCGTGAAGGTCGGCCCGGTTAGCTGACCCAGCTGGTCTACTCGTTGTGGATCGAGGTCCCGGCCTCTTCCAACGCCTTCAGCTCGGCGACGATTGCATCGATACGGGCATCGTCGTTGGCCAACATGCCTTGCGTGCGCTGGCGGTAGACGATGCGGCCAATGTCGTCGAGCAGGTCGTCGGCTTTGCGCGCGTCCTTCACATCGTCGACCTTGTCCTTTGCCTGGCCGGCGATCTGCTTGGTCTTGTCTTTGGCTTTGTCCAGAAAGCTGCTCATGGATGATGTTCTAGCGCATCGTGGAGGGGCTACGTTTCATCGCCATGAGCCAGATTCGTGTGGGCGTTGTCGGCGCCGGTGGGCGAATGGGTGCCACCGTGTGCGAGGCGGTCGCCGCCGACGAGGGCCTGCAGTTGCTCGCCGCCGTCGACCCGGGCGCGGTCGGCCAGAAATCCGCCGGTGTCGAGGTCCACGCCGAGTTGCGGGCGCTGGCCGACGCCGATTGCCAGGTGGTCGTCGATTTCACGGTGGCTGCGGCTGCACGCACGACGCTGCCGTGGCTGGCGATGCATGGCATGCATGCGGTGGTCGGCACCACCGGTTTCAACGACGACGATCTGGCCGCGTTCCGTACCGCGTTCAGCGGCAGCAACTGCCTGATCGCCAGCAACTTCGCAATCAGCGCGGTGCTGATGATGCGCTTCGCCGAGCTGGCGGCGCCTCACTTCGAGACAGCCGAGATCATCGAGCTGCACCACGATGCGAAAGTTGACGCACCGTCGGGTACCGCTATGACGACAGCCGCGCGGATGGCGGCAGCCTCAGGCGAGTGGGCGGCCGATCCAACGAAGGACGAGCTGTATCCCGGTGCGCGTGGCGGCGTCGGCCCCGCCGGTATCCGCGTTCACTCGGTGCGCATGCGCGGAATGGTGGCGCATCAGGAGGTCATTCTCGGCTCTGCTGGTCAAACTCTGACGATCCGCCAGGACAGCTTCGACCGTGTGAGCTACATGCCCGGAGTGGTGCTGGCATGCAAGCAGATTGCGCGGCACCCAGGTGTCACGTTGGGACTCGACGCTTTCATAGGTGTCTAGACCGTGACCCCTACCGAGTGGAAGCGGTTCGCGTCGCCGGTTCTTGGGGGGAACTGGTCGTTTTCGAAGCTGCTCGCGTACTGGTGTCCGGTGAGCTGGGTTCTCTACGGAGTCCTGGCGGAGCGCTCGAGTTCGGGCGGCTTCCACCTCTGGGACGTCCGCATGCCGCTGTACGTGCAGTCGTCGGTGATCGACCTCACCTGGTCGGAACGAGTTGGTGGCGGCACGCGGGTCTGGGACACGAACGCTGCGGGCGCCCAGGCGATCGCCGAGACCGAGCGATCAGTTGCTGCCGCTGCTGAAGCCCCCGACTCCGTGCTACTCCTGCCGCCAGGCGGTGCCGACAACGTCCGGATGCAGGCGGCGAGAGCGTACGGTCTTGTGCTGGAAGGTGCGACAGACGCTGCCGTCGAGGTACTTGGTCGCGCCTGCCGCTACGACGCGAAGTATCCGTGGGAGCGCGATCTTGTTGCGCGGGCGTCCGAGATTCGCGAAATGCTCGTGGCGCATCGATTGTCGGATGTGCTGGACCGAATCGCAGGCTGGCGGGCGACCACCGCACGTACGATCGGCATTCGACTGACGTGACCGGTATCGGTGCGCCTAGTCTGAAGGACAGTCGATTCCCCGCCTTCTGCTCGTCCTCTGGCTTCTCGGCGGGCTTGTCCTCGCACCGCACGCTGCACGCGGCCGCGTCGTATACGCCAACTCGTACATCCACGACGTACTGGTCATCTCGCGCCCGGGCTCAGGCGAGGGCGGCTATTGCGGCTTCGTAGTTCGGTTCCTCTGACAGTTCCGGACACAGCTGGCTGTACACGACGGTGCCGTGCTCGTCGAGCACGACCACTGAACGGGCCATCAGGCCGGCGATCTTGCTGTCGGCCAACTGCACTCCGTACGCCGTTCCGAAATCGCTGCGGAACGTGCTCGCGCTGATCACGTTCTCCAATCCTTCAGCACCGCAGAAGCGACCCTGCGCGAACGGCAGATCGGCAGAGACGCACACGACCGCGGTGTTGGAGAGGCTCGATGCAAGTTCGTTGAAGCGGCGCACGCTCGCCGCGCACACTCCGGTGTCGAGACTGTGGAAGATGTTCAGCACCACTCGCTTACCGGCCAGGTCGTCATTGGTGAGATCGGTGAGATCTGTCTTGGCCAGTTTGAACGACGGCGCAGGCGTGCCAACGCGGGGAAGTTCGCCAACGGTATGTACCGGGTTGCCGCGCAGTGAGGTTTCAGCCATTGCGAGGTTCTAGCACGCCACTTGAAGTCGCCCTCAACTACGCGGCCGAAAGTTGCGCACGTTGGCCAGCACGACGATCGCGATCGAAACCCCGATCACCCAGAACTGGTAACGGTCGACCCACCTCATCGCCGAACGCACCTCCTCCTCGAACTCCTTGGCCAGCCACCAAAGCAGCGCCAGTCGCGCACCGAGACCGACGGCGAACAATGGGACCAATCGCTTCCAGGTTGTACGCGCAGCACCGCTGAGTACCCACACGATGTTGCTGCCGACGAAGAATGGCACCACCACCCACTCGGCCCTGGCGAACGACTGCTCAAACTTCGCCACCTGGGCCTGTGGCATGCCCATGAACTTCCAGAACCAGCGCAGCGCACGGTCGCCATAGGCGCGGCCGACCAGGTGGCAGACCACCGCTGACAAACCGAGACGGGCGAAGGCAATCAAAGTCCAGGTGACAGGGGAGATGCCGCTGGGCACGGTGACGACCAGGAACCGATTGCGCGACGACAGCAGCAACAGCTTCGCCGGGTGTTCGTCGTCGAGTGCCACCCACGAGGCCGAGGCGATGTTGCTGCACACGACCAAGCCGATGAAGGCCGCGATCACCAATGGTGCGTAACGGGGAACCGGGGGTGGCGGGGCTACCTCGTCGGCAGACACGGGACCGGTCGCGGGAAGACTCACAGGTGGCGACACTAGGGCGCTAGAGGCGTCCGCTGGCGATCACGCGTGCAAGAAACTCCCGCGTCTCGGGATGAGCGGGCGCACTGAAGATCTGCTGCGGCGGCCCCTGCTCGGCGATCGTGCCATTCTTCAAGAAGCACACAGTGTCGGCGATCTCGCGGGCGAAGCTCATTTCGTGGGTCGCGAATAACATTGTCATCCCGTCGGCGCGCAGATCGCGCACGACGTTCAAGACCTCGCCGACCAGCTCTGGGTCAAGCGCCGATGTGATCTCGTCGAGCAACATCACCTCCGGCCCCATCTGCAAAGCGCGCACGATCGCCACCCGCTGTTGCTGGCCACCGCTGAGCCGATCGGGGTAGTCGGCTGCCTTGTCGGCGAGACCGAACCGCTGCAGCATCGCCAACGCCGAATCGGTTGCCTCATCCTTGGACTTGCCCAAGACCTTGCGGGGAGCAAGGGTGACGTTGGCGAGCACGGTCATGTGCGGGAACAGGTTGAAGCTCTGGAACACCATGCCGACGCGGCGCCGCACAGGGTCGGGGGAGCGGCCCGGTTCGGTGATGTCGTCGCCGTCGAGCAGGATGGCGCCGTCGTCGATCGGCTCGAGCAGGTTTGTGCAACGCAACATCGTGCTCTTTCCGCTGCCGCTGGCGCCGATGAGTGCGATCGCCTGGCCGGGGCCAACGTCGAGATCGATGCCGTCGAGCACCGTCTTGTCGCCGAACGCCTTGCAGACACCCCGGTAACTCAGCTTCGTGACTGCGCTTTTTGGCGACAAGGCGCTCATCTGACTGCCGTCCCACTCATCGTGCGCCGTTCCTTGGCGAGCAGGTAGTCGGCCGTGCGCGTGAGCGGGATCGAAACGCACAGGAACAGCACAGCGGCGACCACGAACGGGGTGAAGTTGAACAGCTTGTCCTGCAACACGTCGGCTCTGCGCAAGGCCTCGATCGGTCCGAGCACCGAAACCAACGCAACGTCCTTCTGCAGGCTGATGAAGTCGTTCATCAGCGGTGGGATCACGCGCCGGACGGCCTGGGGTAACACGACGTGAAAGTTGGTGTGCCGCGTTGACAACCCGAGCGATCGTGCACCGGAACGTTGACTCTCGTGCACGCCTTCGATGCCGGCGCGGAAGACCTCGGCGACGTAGGCGGAGTAGGTGACGACGAGGGCAACTCCACCGAGAAAGAGGTAGGTGCCAATCGAGATGGGTCCGATGCCGACCGTGCGCACGCGCATCAGACCGGCGCCACCGAACCCGATCAGATACAGCCACAGGATGATCGGCACGCCGCGCACGATGTCGACGTAGAGAGTCGCCGCCATACGCAACGGGAAGAGCAATGGCGAACGAACGCTGCGCGAAAGCGCGATGAGCATGCCGAACGCGACGATCAGCGGTGCGCAGACCAAGAAGATGCGCACGTCGAGCCAGAAAGCCCGCAGCACCGGCTCGAACGATGTTGAAAAGGTGTCGGCGTCGAAGAACGACTTTCGGACCGACCGCCATCCCGACAGTTTCGGGACACGCCAGACGATGAGTGCTGCCAGCACGCTCGTGCTGGCAGCAGCCATCAGCGTGCTGCGTCGTCGCTGCTTGCGTTCGAATTCCGCACGGCGACTACTGCCCACTTCGGCGACGATACTCTCAGTCGACTGAGATCACCGGGGCTTCCGTGTAGTCACTCATCCAGGTGGTTGTGATCGCTTCGAGGTCGCCGCTGTCCTTCAATGCGGTCAAAGCCAGGTCGACGCACGTGGCGAGCGGGTTGTCCTTGCTGAGCAAGAGACCGAACTCGTCGGTGCCGCTGCCGTCGATCTGGCCGAACACCGCGGTGCCTTCCATCTCAACGGCGGTGATGTACAGCGCGGTCGGTAGGTCGGCGACGATGGCGTCGATCTGGTTGCTGTCGAGCGCTTCCTTGGCGGCGGCGTTGTCGTTGAAGACGAACGGCTCGCTATCGGGCTGGATGACTTCCTCGACGTAGGTGAGGCTGGTCGTGCCGGCAGCCACGCCGATCTTCAAACCCTTCAGGTCGGCGAGCGTCGCCGCCGTCGCTGCCGGTGAGTCGGCCAAGCCGAAGATCGCCTGCGATGAGGTGTAGTAACCCTGGCTGAAGGTCACGACCTCGCTGCGCTCAGGAGTGATCGTGTACTGCTGCAGGTTGAAGTCGAAATCCTTCGGCCCGGGAGCGATGGCCGCGTCGAACGCGGTGCGAATCCAGACGACGGAGTCGGCGTCGAAACCCAGTTCGCCGGCGACCGCCATTGCAACTGCAGCCTCGAAACCTTGGCCATCTTCGGGCGTCGCGTCGTTGATGATGTACGGCGGGAAGGCCGGCTCGCCGGTGGCAATGGTGAGCGTTGCGTCGGTGACGGTCTTACCGGCGGCACATTCCGCCGCGGTCTGGTCGCCGGCCACCGCCGTGTCTGCGGACTTCTTGTCGTCGTCGCCGCACGCGGCCAACAACATGGCACCGAGCGCTGCCGCCGCGATGATCTTTCGTTTCATGGGAAGGTCCTGTCTGAGGTCGTGATTGTGAGGTCGGCAGCCGTTCACGCTGCGCCGTGCGATGTTACCAGCCGACCCGGAAAGGTGACCAATCCAGTCGACAATAGCTCGGTGCTGGCGCGGACCCCTTGACGCTGAGACTGTTTGTGTCTTATTGTCTCAGGGATGTCAGCTGGGGGAACCACTCTGGAACGGCGCGTCCTCGATGCCGCCAAAACGTGCTGCGAGAAGTGGGGTGTCGCCAAGGTAACCATCGACGACATCGCCAACGAGTCGGGCGTGTCGCGCGCCTCGCTTTATCGGTTGTTCCCCGGCGGCAAGGACGTTTTGTTCGAAGCCCTGCGACTGCAGGAGCTGGAAGATTTCTTCACCCGCCTCAGCGCGCACGTCGAGGGTGCCGATGGTTTGGAGGATTTGTTGGTGTGCGCGGTCGTCGCCGCCACCGCGGAGCTGCGCGCCGATCGACATCTCGCCCTCATGCTCGCTTCCGAGCCCGGCGAGACACTCGGCCATCTGACCGTCGACGGCTTGCCGCGCATCATGCGGGTCGCCACCGTGTTCCTTGCGCCGTTCGTCGACCCTTACCTGCCGCGCCGCGAATCGGCCGCATTGGTCGAACTGCTCTCGCGCCTCGTCATCTCATACTTCCTTGCGCCATCGCAACACGTCGATCTCGGTGATCCGGAATCGGCGCGTACCTTCATAGTCACTCACATCCTTCCGGCCTTCGACGCCGCACTCATCAGGAGCTGAACCCACCATGACTGTCACCCACAACGACAATCAAACAATCATCGGTCGCGCCGAGATCAACGACATCGATGCGATCCTTGCCATCCCCTCGGCGAATCCGAACGACGTCGAACATGTGGTCAAGAACGAGGCCGACACGATCTTCACGTGGGACTACACGCTGCAACGCCCGGCGTTGCGCAAACTCTATGAGAAGGCCAAGGACGGCCAGTGGAACGCCACCACCGACATGCCGTGGGAAACCGACGTCGACATCGAAAAGACGGTGTCCGAAGATCAGGCGCTCATCGGCGTTGGCCTCGACCCTGCGATGTACATCGGCACTCCGCTGGAGAAGTGGGACGACAAGCAGTGGCTCGAGTTCGGCGTCGAGAGCCGCAACTGGATGCTCAGCCAGTTCATGCACGGCGAGCAGGGCGCGCTGATCTGCACGGCCAAGATCGTCGAGACCGTTCCGTGGTACGACGCCAAGCTGTACGCCAGCACGCAAGTGATGGATGAGGCCCGCCATGTAGAGGTGTTCGCCCGCTACCTCGAGGAGAAGCTGGGCGGCGAGTACCAGGTCAACGTCCACTTGCGCAGCCTGCTCGACGACATCGTCCACGACAGTCGCTGGGACATGACGTACCTCGGCATGCAGGTAATGGTCGAGGGTCTTGCGCTTGCCGCGTTCGGCTTCATGCATCAACTCACCGGCGAGCCGCTGCTGAAGAAGATCCTGCGTTATGTGATGAGCGACGAAGCTCGTCATGTGGCGTTCGGAGTCATCAGTCTCAAGGAGTGCTACGACCAGATGACCGATCTGGAGATGAAGGATCGCCAGGAGTTCGCCTTCGAGGCGGGCATTCGCATGCGCGACCGACTGATGCAGCAAGAAGTGTGGGAGCGGATGGGCGTCGATGTGCGCCAGGTGATGCCGCTAATTCTCGAGGATCCAACTCGCCAGGTGTTCCAGTCGATGTTGTTCAGCAAGATTGTTCCCAACTGCAAGAAACTTGGGCTGCTCGATCGCAACGACAAGTGGCTGCGCCGCCGGTTCGAGGAGATGGGCGTGATCCAGTTCGAGGATTGGGCCGACACCGCCGACGACTACCTCAAGTTCGACCTCGCGGCCGAACTCGCGCCGGCTGGCTGATCACTACGATTGCGCCGGTATGGCGCACACATCCGATCCCTTTTTCCGCACGTTTCATGCGCTGCGGATCAAGGGATTCGCGAAGTCGGAGACGATCGCCGAGGTAGCCGACCTGCCCTGCACCATCGTCGACGAACACCTTGCCGGTCTGCAGGATCGCCAATGGGCGATGTTCCGCGAGGCTCGGCAGTTGTGGCAGTTGACGCCCGTGGGCCGCGACCAACATGGAGTCGCACTGGCGGAGGATGTCGGCGTCGGCGGGCTCAGAAATGCGTTGCGGCTGCCGTACGTCTCGTTCCTGCAACTGAACGAGCGATTCAAAGTGCTGTGCGGTGCGTGGCAACTGAAGGCCGGTGAGCCCAACGATCACTCCGATGCGTCCTACGATGGTGGCGTGGTGACACAGCTTGTGGGGTTGAACGAGGAAGCTATTCCGGTGGTGGCGAGCATGGGGGCCGTGCTCGACCGACTCGCGCCATATGGCCCGCGGCTGGCGAACACGTGCAAACGAGTGATGAATGGGGAAGCGAACATGTTCACAGGCGTGCTGTGCGGTAGCTATCACGATGTGTGGATGGAGTTGCACGAAGACCTCATCCTCAGCCAGGGCATCGACCGGAACCGCGAAGGAAGCTTCTGATGCCACGCTTCGGCCGCGTGCTCTCGGCGATGATCACGCCGTTCGACGACGCCGGCGCGCTCGATCTTGGCGAGGTCGGTCGACTGGCGCGCTACCTGCAGGACAACGGCAACGACGGGTTAGTGGTTGCCGGCACAACCGGCGAGGCGCCGGTGCTCACCGACGACGAACGACTCAGTCTGATCGCGGCCGTGATCGAGGCGGTGACCATTCCCGTTATCGCCGGCACGGGAACCAACGACACTGCACACTCCGTTCACCTCACCAGGGAGGCCACTGCTCTCGGCGCTGCCGGCATCCTGGCGCTCTGCCCCTACTACAACCGCCCGTCGCAGGCCGGCATCGAGGCCCACATACGGGCGATGGCGGACTGCACTCCGCTGCCGCAGTTGGTCTACGACATACCAATCCGCACGGGCCGCAAGATTCTCAAGACGACGCTGCTGCGCCTGTTCCGTGAGGTGCCCAACATCGTTGCATTGAAGGACGCGGCCGGGAATCCCGGTGAGACGGCGTCGCTGATCAACGAGGCACCTGCGCACCTTGAGGTTTACAGCGGCGACGACGCGATGACGCTGCCGCTGCTGGCGGTGGGGGCAGTCGGCGTCGTCGGCGTGGCCACCCACTGGACCGGCACCGACCACCAACAGATGTTCGACCTGTGGGACAAGGGCGATAACGACGCGGTGCGGCTGGTGAACGGTCGCATGCTGGAGAGTTTCGCGTTCGAAACCGTTGATGATGCGCCCAACCCGATCCCGACCAAGGCGATGATGCGCCACCTCGGCTTTGGCGTCGGCGAGGCGCGCCTGCCGATGGGTGTGGCGCCTGACTTTGTTGTCGAACGTGCCCCCCAGGTGTGGGCGAACCTGCAAAGGTGGCGAGATGCGTTTCCCGATCGTCCAACTGCCTAGCTGATGCCTGCACCTATCCGCATTGTCTTTCTCGGTGGGCTAGGCGAGATCGGCCGCAATTGCATGGCCATCGAGCAGCGTGCTGTTGAGGGCAAGGGCGCCAAGAAGGGTGGCGAACCCAGCATTCTGTTGATCGATTGTGGGCTGATGTTTCCCGACGCCGACATGCACGGCATCGATCTGGTACTTCCCGACTTCACCTATCTGCGCGAGAACGCCGAACGCATCGTCGGGCTGGTTGCCACCCACGGCCACGAGGATCACGTGGGGGCGCTGCAGTATCTGCTGCGCGAGATGAGCTTCCCGATCTATGGCTCGGCGGTGACGTTAGGGCTCGCCCGCAACCGCATCGAAGAGGCCGGCCTGCTCGGGCGTACCGAATTGATCACCGTGGGCGATGGCGAGCGCCGAATGATCGGGCCGTTCGATGTCGAGTTCATCCCCGTGACTCACTCTGTGCCGCATGCGCACGCGATAGCCGTTCACACTCCGCAAGGAGTCGTGCTGCACTCCGGTGACTTCAAACTCGACCTCACACCCGTTGACGGTCGCCGAACCGACATCGCCCGCCTCGGTCAGATCGCTGCCGGCGAGGGAATCCGGTTATTGATGGCCGATAGCACGAACGCCGAGGAGCATGGTCACTCGCCCAGCGAGTCCAGCGTGGGAGCCGTGTTGCGGGCGGTGTTCGCCGAGCAGAAGGGCCGCAGAGTCATCACGGCCAGTTTCGCCAGCCACCTCCACCGCATTCAGCAGATCGCCGACGCCGCCATAGCCAGCGGCAGAGTGATCGCGACGCTTGGGCTGAGCATCAAGAAGAACGTACGGCTCGGTCGCGAACTGGGAGTGATCTCGATCCCGGATGCGTCACTTGTCGACATCGACGACATCGACAGCTACCCGCCGGGTCAGGTGTGCGTTATCTCCACCGGTTCCCAAGGTGAACCGATGTCGGCGTTGGCGCTGTTGGCGCGCGGTGAGAACAAGTGGGTGAAGGTAGGCGAGCACGACACAGTGATTCTTTCCAGCCACGCGATTCCCGGCAACGAGGGAAACGTCAACCGAGTCATCGACGACCTGCTTCGATCTGGTGTCGAGGTCGTGCACAGCGGTGTTGCCGACGTGCATGCCACGGGTCACGCACAAGCCGACGAACTGAAGACGTACATGTCGCTGACCCGCCCGGAATGGTTCGTGCCGATTCACGGCGAGTATCGCCACATGGTCGCCAACGCCAAACTGGCGATGCTGATGGGTGTTGCCCGCGATCACGTGTTGCTGTGCGAGGACGGCGACGTGTTGGAGCTTTCCGACGCTGGTCTGCAATCGGCGGGTCGCGTGCCTGCCGGCTACCTGTACGTCGACGGCATTGTGGGTGATGTCGGGCAAGGTGTGCTGCGCGACAGGAAGGTGCTGGCCGAGGAAGGTGTCGTTGTCGTAGTCGTGTCCGTCGACATCGGGAGCGGCAAGGTTCTCACCGGTCCGGAGATCATCACTCGTGGCTGGGTCTATGCGCCCGAGGCGGAAGATCTCCTCGACGAGGCTTGCGATCGTGTTGCGCAGGCAGTCGAGCAAGCGTTGGCGAGCGGCGTACGCGATGTCGAGTCGCTCGAACGCGACGTTCGTCGGGCCGCAGGCAAGTTCGTCAGCGAGCGTACGAAGCGCCGCCCGATGATCGTTCCTGTTGTCATGGAGACATGACCAGTCGATCGCGTCGATGCCGTGCTTCGGTGCTGATGACGTTGGTGGTAGCGACGGCGTGCAGTGATGGCGGTCCGACGGACTCGATTTCGTCGACGACACCGAGCACGGCGGCCGCGATCGGCGGCGAGCTTCCGATCGTCGAGGAAATCGACGAAGCGATTGCAGCGCTGGAAGCTGAGTTCGGCGGTCCGCAGGATTACTTCGAGATCAACGCGACCGCGCGGCTGGTGAACTTGTTCGTCGCCCTCAATGACGGTGCCGTGATGCAACCTTGGGTGTACGTCGATGGCGAGTTGAGCTTCGATGAGGGCCAGTCGGCCGCCGGCGGCACGTTACGCGCCGCCGACCTCGACTTCGACCCGCACTCGATCTTTGTCCGGCTGAGCGCGGAGCTACCTGGGGCGACCGTCGAATCGTTCTACGTGCACGGCGACGGACACGGGGCCGTGCAGTACGGCGCACTTGTGTCCACCGCTCAGGGCGGGGGACTGGATGTCCAACTTGCCGCCGATGGGGCGATTATCTCGGCCACCGACCTGGGATAACCCGACTGTTGTGGGTCAAGTGAGCATTGTGACGCGCGCCCTGTTGGTACCGTGAAGTCGATGGCAACTTGGGGTTCAGCGAACCGCAGCACTTCTCGACGTGATCAGGCGTCGGCAGAACTGCGCGAGGCGGTGCAGGGCCGCGAAGACGACTTCGTCGGCATCGGGCTGATCGTGATCGGTGTGTTGCTCGGACTCGGCATCTACCTGAACCTGGCCGGCCCGTTGGGTCGGGGCATCGAGACTCTGGTCGGCTGGTTCACCGGGCTCGGTCGCTTCGTGGTTCCGATCGCGCTGATCGGTGTGGGCGTCGCGCTGGTACGCAAGGCGCGCAGCGGCAATCGCTTCCGGTTGGCGATCGGCTGGGGGCTTGCCTTCTTGTCGATCCTCGGTCTGCTACACGTCGTGCGCGGTCCCGACAAGATCATGAGCGGGTTCGACCGTTTGGGCAGGGCCGGTGGTTGGCTCGGCGCGCTCATCGGTGAGCCGTTGCGCGGGTTGGTCGCCACCCTCGGCGCAGTTGTGATTCTCGCCGGGATGTTTCTCGGCTCGGTGCTGCTGATCACCGGCGGATCGGTGCGCTCGCTGGTGGGCAACACTGCCCGTGGAATGGGCGTGGTGGCTCGTCCCGTCGGTCGCCGCGCGAAGCGAGCTTTCGGCGAACTGGCGACGCTCAAGAGTGACCGCGAGTTCGAGGCGGGCGCGGGCGACTTCCCGGCGCCGCAGCTGTACGACGGCGGCGACGACGAATGGACAGAGGCAGAGGAAGTCCCGCCGGCTCGCCTGCCCAGGGGTGTGCCGCAACTGCCCACCGGACCCGTTGAGCAGAAGGCGCTCGACCTCGGCCCCGGAGCGCAACCCGGCCACTGGACCCTGCCGCCACTCAGTTACCTGCCGCGCAGCGTGGCGTACACAGTCAACAAGGCCGAAGTGGAAGCACGCGGTCGAACGCTGGTCGACTCACTCGCGTCGCACGGTGTGGAAACGAGGTTGGTCGGCCAGACCGTTGGCCCCACCGTCACCCGCTTCGAACTCGAACTCGGCGCAGGCGTGAAGGTGGCGCGCATCACCAGCCTCAACCGCGACATTGCCTATGCGATGGCTGCCACCGACGTGCGCATCCTCGCCCCGATACCGGGTCGCTCGGCGATCGGTGTCGAAGTTCCCAACCACTCGCGGCAACTGGTCAGCCTCGGCGACGTCATGACCTCCGCCGAGGCCAAGACCGCAACCCATCCACTCGATGTCGCCATCGGCAAAGACATCGCGGGTAGGTCGGTGTTCCTCAACCTGGCCAACACGCCACACATGCTGATTGCCGGCACCACCGGCGCGGGTAAGTCGAGCGGACTCAACAGCATTCTCACCTCGCTGCTCATGCGCACCACCCCCGATCAGGTTCGCCTGATTCTCATCGACCCGAAGCAGGTCGAGATGGGGCAGTACAACCGGCTGCCGCACTTGCTCACGCAACCGGTGACCAACCCGAAGAAGGCGGCCAACGCCTTGGCCTGGGCTGTGAAGGAGATGGAGCGACGCTACGACGTGCTGTTCGAGGTGGGCTTCAGAGACATCACCGGTTACAACGCAGCGTACGACCGCGGCGAATTGAAGTCGGAACCGCAACCTGAAACGGCTGACGGTCAAGCCGAGCGCACGTACGAGCGACTTCCCTACATTGTCGTCATCGTCGACGAGTTGAACGACCTGATGATGGTAGCTGCGCGTGATGTGGAAGACAGCATCATCCGCATCGCTCAGAAGGCTCGCGCGGTGGGCGTGCACCTCATCGTCGCTACACAGCGACCGTCGGTGAATGTGATCACGGGCGTTATCAAGGCCAACATCCCGGCACGAATTGCTTACGCGGTCAACAGCCTTACCGACAGTCGGGTGATTCTC